>JBCCFN010000094.1:0-17409 GCA_039029715.1 Actinomycetota bacterium
GTAACTGCCTGCATCTCCGCTTCTCAGCCCAGTGATTTTCAGGCTGTTGTCAGGCTGAATTTCAATATGTCTGGTCCGCGACCGGAGCAAGCCCGAACAGGGCGACCGCGTGCGGGTCCGGGTCAAGGTCCACGAGGACGACGGCCCCGGCAAGCGCAACGACCGGATCTTCTGCAAGCTCGAATACCCGCCGGCGAACGAGCTCAGCAAGCGCCGCACCCGCCGCGGGTTCTCTGGCCGCAACCGCACCGAGAAGTCCGTACGCCTGCGCCGGGACGACGCCGTCACCGACGGGGCCCAGGCCGCCGATCTGGCCGGTGAGCTGGCCGATGTCGAACTGATCGACGCCATACGGTTGGTCAGGGCCTTCACCATCTACTTCCATCTGGCCAACACCGCCGAGCAGGTCCATCGGGTCGAGGACCTCCGCTCCAGCGCCCCGGCCAGCGGCAACCGGTTCGTCGACACGGTGGCCAAGCTCCAGGCCGCCGGGGTGTCCGACTCCGAGATCGTGGCCGCAGCCCGGGGCGCTCGCCTCCAGCCGGTGTTCACCGCCCACCCGACCGAGGCCTCCCGGCGGTCGATCCTCGACAAGCTCGGCGAGATCGCCACCCTGATCGAAGACCGCTCCGAGACCAGCTCCGACCCGGCCCGCCGTCGCCGCATCGACCGGCGGATCGACGAGTTGATCGATGCGATGTGGCAGACAGACGAACTCCGGGTCGACCGGCCGGACCCGGTAGACGAGGCCCGCTCGATCCTGTACTACGTGACCGAGATCGTTGCCGACGGCGTCCCCGACCTGCTCCACGACATCGACGAGACCCTCCGGTCGATCGGGGGCCGACCGTCCGGGAACGAGATCCCGGTCCGGTTCGGGTCCTGGGTCGGCGGTGACCGGGATGGCAACCCGAACGTCACGCCGGAGACCACCAGGGAGGTGTTGGCGCTCCAGCGGTCCCGGGCCCTCCGATTGCTGATCGCCGAGATCGAGGACCTGTCGTCCGAGCTTTCGGTCAGCACGGCAGTGGCCAGGATCTCCGACGAGCTGGCGGCCACGATCGAACAGGACCGGGAGCGGTTCCCGTCGCTCACCAACCGGTTGGAGATCCTCAGCCCCGGGGAGCCGTACCGGCAGCGGATCACGGTGATCCACCAGCGGCTCCAGGAGACGGCCGAGTCCCCGCCCGGCCGGCGGGCCTACCGATCACCGGCCGAGCTCGAAGCCGATCTGGCTCAGATGGCGGACAGCCTGGAGGCCAACGGCGGCACCCTGCTGGCCCGGGGCCGGCTGGCCCGGGTCCGGCGAATCGTGGCCCTGATCGGGTTCCACCTCGCCATCCTCGACATCCGGCAGCACGCCGAACGCCATCACGAGAGCCTGGCCGAGCTGTTCGGACCCCTGGGTGTCGACTACCCGGCGCTGTCCCGGCCGGAGCGGATCGAGCTGCTGACCCAAGAGCTGGCCAGCCGCCGTCCGCTCGCCCCGCCGACCGCTGACGCCGCACCGCCGGCACTGGCCCTGATGTCGACGCTACGAACCGAACTGGACCGGGCAGACGACGAGGTGGTCGAGAGCTACATCATCTCGATGACCCGAGACGTCGATGACGTGCTGGCCCCGGCCGTCCTGGCCCGCGACGTCGGTCTGATCGACATCCCCGGCGGGGTGGCCCGGATCGGGTTCGTCCCCCTGTTCGAGACCATCGACGACCTGCGACGCATCGGCACCGTCCTCCGGGATCTGCTGTCGACCGCCCCCTACCGGCGGCTGGTCGAACTCCGTGGTGACGTCCAGGAGGTCATGGTCGGGTACTCGGACTCCAACAAGGACGGCGGCATCACCACCTCGCAGTGGGAGATCCACAAGGCCCTCCGCCAGGTGGCCGAGGTCTCGGCCGAGACCGGCATCCGGATCGTGGTGTTCCACGGCCGTGGCGGTTCGGTCGGCCGGGGTGGCGGCCCGACGAACGCCGCCATCATCAGCCAACCCCCGGGGGTGGTCACCGGCGGGGTGAAGATCACCGAGCAGGGCGAGGTCATCGCGGACAAGTACGGCCTGCCGAGCCTGGCCCGCCGCAACCTCGACCTGGCGATCTCGGCGGTGCTCGAAGCGTCACTGCTCCGCCGCAAACCGATCCATGACGCCGAGGTCATCGAGCGCTGGGACGTGATCATGGAGGACATGTCCGGTGCGGCCTACGCCGCGTATCGAGCGCTGGTCGATGCTCCCGGCCTGGTCGAGTACTTCCGGACCTCGACCCCGGTTGAAGAATTGGGGGCAATGAACATCGGCTCCCGTCCGGCCAGACGCACCGGCGGATCCGGCCTGGCCGGCGGTATCGAGGACCTGCGGGCCATCCCGTGGGTCTTCGGTTGGACCCAGTCCCGCCAGATCATCCCCGGCTGGTTCGGGGTCGGGACCGCCATCGAGGCGGCCCGGGCCGCCGGCCACGAGGACGACCTGGCCGCCATGGCCGCCGAGTGGCCGTTCTTCGCGACCTTCCTCTCGAACGTGGAGATGACCCTGGTCAAGACCGACCTGGCGATCGCCCGCCACTACCTGGACCGGCTGGTCGACCCGGACCTGCACCACTTCTTCGACATCATCGCCGCCGAGTACGACCGGACCGTGGCCGGGGTCGAGTGGCTCAAGGGTCACGAGCTGCTCGGTGATCTCCCGCTGCTGAAGCGGACCCTGACCGTCCGGGACACCTATCTGGACCCGATCAATGTGCTCCAGGCCGAGTTGCTGGCCAGGACCCGGGCCGACAACGAGGACGACGACCTCGACCGCCACCTCAGGCGGGCCCTGCTGCTGACCGTCAACGGCGTGGCAGCCGGCCTCCGCAACACCGGCTGACCTCAGCCTCGGAGGATGACCAGCCGGTCGGACGCTTCGATCTGATTCGGGTCGATCTGGTCGGCCCGGAGGGTGACGTCGCCCCGGGTCACCGCAAGCAGGGTCGCCCCCTCCGGGACCCGAGGCCGATCCCCGGACAGGTCCGGGGCCACCTCGACCAGGGCGATCCCGGTCCCGGCGTCCAACAGCTCATCGAGGGCCCGGACCGCAGCCGGGGCCTTGGTCCCCAGGCCGAGCATCCGCCCGACCGCGGCGGTGGCGTCGATCACCTCGTCTGCACCGCCCTGGCGGAGGAGGTGGAGGTTCTCCTGCTCCCGCCCGCCGGCCACGATGTGGACCTCGGGGTTGAGCTCCCGGGCGGTCAGCGTGACCAGCACTGCGGTGTCATCCCGGTTTGGGGCGACGATGACCGCCTTGGCCCGGTCGATGGCGGCCTGGTGGAGCACCGCTCGCTGTGAGGCGTCGCCCAGGATGGCGACGAAACCGGCTCGGGTGGCATCGGCGATGGCTGCTGGATCGGTGTCGACCGCCACAATGTTGTCCGGGTCAACCCCCCGGCTGACCAGGTCCTCGGCCGCACTGCTGCCGGTCGCTCCGAACCCGCAGATCAGGTAGTGATCCTCCACCATTCGCCTCCATCGTCTTGCGCTCAACAGCCGTCTCGACTGCTCGGTCAGGACCTCGACGGTGGTCCCGACCACCAGGATCAGGAACAGGATCCGGGCCGGTGTGATCAACAGGATCGTTGCCAGCCTGGTTCCCGGGGTCACGGCGCTGATGTCTCCGTAGCCGGTCGTCGTCACCGTGACCGATGCGTAGTAGAGGGCGTCGACGAAGGAGATCTCGTCTCCGGCCACGTCGTCATAGCCCTCCCCGCCCAACAGGACGACGATCGAGACGAACAGCACCAGCGACAGGGCGAACCCGACCCGCCGCAACACCGCATTCAGCGGTGCTCGATCGCCCTCCGGCATCCGGATCAGATCGAGGTCCATGTCCTCGTCGACAGCCGGAGCCGCTCCTCGCCCCTGTGCGTACACCCGGCCATCCTAGGGGCCGGGCGGCCGCGGTTCGGTCAACCGCTGTGCCATCCTGGCTCGGGGGGCGGGACACCGATGGTCGACAATTTCCAGATTTGTAGAACCGGATGACCGCCTGAGGCGTCTAGTACATGATGGACGACGAGCCACGCCCGAACGGGCCCGATACCGGCCGCTCACCGGCGGTCGACGAGGCCGAGGTTGCCCTGCTGGCCGCCTCGGTCGGGAGACGGGCATTCGGTGACGGCGGGCCGGAGGCGGTGTTCGTCGCCTCGTTCGCCGAGTTCTACCAGATCCATCATCAGCGGATCGCCCAGTCCCTGGCCCTCAACTTCGGTGACGCCGAGCTTGGCCGGGAGGCGACGGACGAGGCGATGACCCGGGCATTCCAGCGGTGGGGGACGGTGTCCGGCCACGACAATCCGGCCGGCTGGGTCTACCGGGTGGGACTGAACTGGGGCCGCTCGTGGTTCCGTCGGGCCGGGCGGCGGCTGCCGTGGCTGGACCGGCAGAACGCCGAACTTCCGGAGACCTCGGATCCGAGCCTGCGAGCTGCGCTCCTGGCCATGAACCCGAAACTGCGCGAGGTGGTGGTCTGCCGGTACTTCCTCGACTGGTCGACCAATCAGACCGCAGCCGCCCTCGACCTGCCGACCGGCACGGTCAAGAGCCGGCTCCACCAGGCGCTGGCCGAGCTCCGCCGGGAGCTGACCGACCACAGCGACGAGGCGGTGGCCCCGTTCGCAGCCCCGGACCGGTCGGCAGCCGGTGCCACCACCACCGGAGACCATCATGGATCTTGAGCAACGGCTCCGCTCCCACCTCCAGGAGACCGGACGTGACCTCCGGATCGAGCCGGGCGACCCGCACCAGATCATGGTCGCTCCGCCACCCCGGACCGGGCGGGTCGTCCAGGTGGCCGCCGTCCTGGTGATCCTGGCCGTCGCCGGGGCGGTGTTCCTCGTCGCGTCCGGGGGCGAACAGCCGACGACCGAGGTCGCCGCCGGCTCGACCGGAGACGTCGAGCGGGCCGACGAGGCAGACGGCGCCACCGGCGATGGCATTGCGCTGGCCGCGACCCATCGGACGTTGCAGGTCGTCGACCTCGGCTCGGACAACGGCCCCGGGTACGGGCTGACCGTCGTCGACCAGGGCATCTACTACGTCCTCTCCACCCCGCCCGGCGAGCCCGAGCCACTGCTGGCCGAAGGCCTCGATCCCGACATCGCCCTGCTCGGCCTGCGGAACACCCTCCACGTTCTGGATGAAAACGGGTGGACCAGCAACCCGGTCGGCGACCGTTTCGTCTCGGACTTCGACGTCCGGGACGGGGTGATCCACCTGCTGAGTCCCGGCTCACCGACCTCGGACCGGGCGGCGATCGGCCGGTCGGAGGACCGGGGGCAGACGTGGGAGTGGACCGAGGTCGACGGGTTGGCCTCGGTCGACGCGCTCAGCATTCTCGCCACCGACGACCAGCCGGTCATCGCTGCAGCATCCTGGGGCCGGCCGTTCGTCGACGAGGCGCTGGCGCTGGCCAGCCAGGCCGGCCTCGACATCCCGGACGTCGCCGTCCTCGACATCACCAACGATGCGCTGACCTACCGCCGCTTCGACCCGGACGCCCCCTGCGACGTCGTCTACGACCAGTACCTGCCGGGGTACGCGGAGACGATCCGCTACTTCAGTGGGCGGTCGCCGGCCGAGCTCGGGCTGACGAGCGCCGCCGAGATGGAGCAGATCCTGGAAGGCGAGCTCGAGTGGGTCGTGATGCAACTCGAAGACAACGACTGCCCGCTTCCGGACGACGCGAGCGACTGGCCGTCGTCCCCTCGACCGGACGAGGTGATCACCGTCCGGTGGTCTGACCTCGGGGTGGAGGTCCCCGAGGAGTGGCGGCCCTGGTTCGCCGTCTACCGGTTCGACGGCACCGATCTGGTGCAGGCCGAGACGCCGTTCGCCACCAGCGGCGAGGTCTGGTTGGCCAGGGTCGGCGATCGGCTGCAGATCTCGGTGTCGAACCGGCCCGACGGCGACGGAGCGACGGCCGTCCCCGGCGAGAACGTCTATCTGACGGCCGACGGGCGAACCTGGACCGAGGAGTTCCGGCCCCACCCGGACAACGATGCTGCGATCCTGCGCCAGCTGGCCGACTACACCGACCCGGTCGAGTTCCTCCCCCCGATCGCCGGCGACGCCCTGTTCCGACTGCAGTGGGACGAGGCGAACCTGGTGGTGGAGTCACCGGCCATGGTGGGCGACCTGGCATACGAACTCGAGCCCGAGCTGCAGCGGCTGACCCCCGGCGCCGACTGGGAGACCATCGATCTGGCCCGGCTCCTCCCGGATGTCGAGATCGGCGATCGGGTCATCCAGGACGTCCGCGGCTCGTCGGTCGGTGTCCTGGTGATGCTTGCCCCGACGTACGGCGCGGACGGGCAGCCACTGGCCGACTCGACAATCGTCGCCTACAGCGGCGACGGAGCGCAGTGGGGCGCAGTGGAGCTGCCCGGCGAGTCGGTGTTCCATTTCAACGGTGACGACGAGGTGCTGGTGATGATCGGCCAGACGGTCGATCTCCGCCCAGTCGTGGCAACCGCCATCCTCCGCCCGGTCGACTGACACGGCAACGGTCTGGGCGGGGCGTCTTCCCTCCGACGCCCCGCCCGTTGCCGTCCCCTGCCCGCCGAGGCACCGGCTCGACCGGTCGGAGCCGGTGGGCAACAATGGGCCGCCATGGCGAACAGCCCCGAACCGGACGACATCACGGCGGTGCCGATCGATGACGGTTCGGTCACCGTGGCCCGGTGGGGTCAGGGCCCGGCCGAGATCGTGCTGCTCCACGACGGCCTGGGGTCGATCGCTCAGTGGCGGGGGATTCCGGGTTCGCTGGCCGCCACCACGGGCCGGACCGTGCTGGCCTACGACCGCCCGGGCCACGGCGCCTCCACCCCCGTGCCGACCGGGCCGTGGCCGACCGACTGGCTCCACCGGGAAGCGGACCGCTTCGCCCGGCTCATCGACACGGTGGAGGTGGTGGCGGACCCGCTGCTCGTCGGCCACTCCGACGGGGGGTCGATCGCCCTGATCCACGCCGCCACCACTCATGAGCCGCTGCGGGGGGTCCTGACCCTCGCCGCCCACAGCTGGGTCGAGGACACCTGCTATCGGGCCATCGAAGGCATGCGGGCAAACGCCGGGCCGATCGTGGTCGGGCTGGCCCGGGACCACACCGCCGCCGACCGCATCTTCGAGGCCTGGAGTGGCGTCTGGGTCAGCGACCCGTTCCAGCGATGGGACATCCGCCCGCTGCTGTCGACGATCCGGTGCCCGACCCTGGTCGCCCAGGGTCGCCAGGACGAGTACGCCCCGGACAGCCATGCCATCGAGACGGCGGCCGCCATCGGCCAGAACGGCCAACACGTCTTGCTGGACGGGGTCGGCCACCTCCTGCATCATCAGGATCCGGACCTGGTGGTCGGCCTGATCGCCGACTTCGACCGCTCGCTCGGCCACGACCGTTCGACCATGTCACCGCCACGGGGAGGAATCGAGTGACCAACCAGTTCCACGACCACTTCAATGCTGCGGTGTGGTTGGTCGACCGCCACGTCGACGAGGGCCGAGGGGATCGGACCGCGGTCATCTGTCAGGATCGGACACTGACCTATACCCAGGTCCAGGCCGAGGTCCATCGGGCGGCGGCCGCGTTCCGGGCCCTCGGGGTCCGGCCGGAGGAGCGGGTGGCGATGGCGGTGCTGGACTCGGTCGAGTTCGTCGCCGCCTTCCTCGGAGCGATGCGCATCGGTGCGGTGCCACTGGCCATGAACCCGCTCCTGCCGGGCCGGGACCTGGCGGTGATCGCCGCGGACGCCCGGGCCCGGGTCGCCGTGGTCTCGGGTCCGATGGCGGGAAAGGTCGAGGAACTGCGGGCCGGTGCGCCCGAGCTGCGCACCGTGCTGGTGACCGACACCGAGGCGTGGGACCAGTTCCTGGCCGCCGGGGACGGCGGGGATCCTGCGGCCTACGACACCTGGGCCGAGTCCCCCGGCTTCTGGCTGTGCACCTCGGGCTCGACCGGCCGGCCGAAGCTGGCCGCCCACCGCCACGGCGACATCCGGGTCACCTGCGAGACCTACGCCCGGTCCGTCCTCGGGGCCGGACCGGAGGACCGGTTCTACTCGGTCGGGCCAATGTTCCATGCCTATGGGCTCGGCAACTCGCTGTCGTTCCCGTTCGCGGTCGGGGCAACGGCCATTCTGGAGCCGACCAGGCCGCCGACGCCGGCGCTGGTTGCCGAGCTGGTGACCCGTCATCGGCCGACCCTGTTCTTCTGCATCCCGACGTTCTACGCCGCCCTGCTCGCCGCCGATCTGCCAGCAGACACCTTCGACTCGGTCCGCTACGGGGTCTCGGCCGCCGAGTCGCTACCGGCCGAGACGTTCGAGCGGTTCCAGGAGCGGCACCGCCTGACCATTCTGGACGGCATCGGGTCGACCGAGCTGCTCCACATCTACCTGTCGAACGCCCCTGGGGCGATCAAGGCCGGGACCAGCGGGATCCCGGTCGAGGGCTACGAGGTCCGGATCGTCGACGACGAGGGCAACATCCAGCCACCGGGTGAACCGGGCCAACTGCTGGTCAGGGGCGACTCGGTGACCACCGGCTACTGGTGCCGAACCGAGACCAACCGAGCCACCTTCGACGGCGCATGGATGCGGACCGGTGACCTCTACGATCGCGATGGCGAGGGGTTCTACACCTACCTGGGCCGGGTCGACGACATGCTCCGGGTCGGTGGCGAGTGGGTCTCACCGGCCGAGGTCGAGGGGGTCCTGATCGAGCATCCGGAGGTGCTGGAGGCGGCCGTGGTCGGCGAACGGGACCCCGATGGCGTGCTCCGGCCGGTGGCCCATGTCATCCCCATCGGGTCCGAGGGCGGGTCCGAGAGCGGGTCCGAAGGCGGGCCGGTCGACGGGGGCGGAACAGACGGCGCAGCCCTGATCGAGGCGATGACCGAGCTGTGCCGGGATCGGCTGGCCGGCTACAAGCGGCCGAAGCGCTACGAGCTGGTGACCGAGCTCCCGAAGACGGCGACCGGCAAGATCCAGCGGTTCAAGCTTCGGGCCGAGTAGCCGGCACCTCGGCCGAGTGGTGGGCGGGGCGGGCCCGATCACGCTCGGCCCGGACGACCAGCATCGAACCGACGATCATGGCGACGCCGACGGCGTCGAGCAGTAGCACCTGGAACATGGGAATCCCCCGGGGGAGTGGGCTCGCAGGCCGAACCGGCCTCCCTATCCCATCGGCACGGGTGCTCAGATCATGAGGATCCGGCCGAGGCGGGGAGGACGGCCGGTCCACGGTGCACGGCGGCGGCCGGGTCGGGCCGATGCCCGACGGCGGCCCAACCTAGCAATCCGGCGCCCCGAACCGAGGCATCCACGGCGTCGTGGGGAATCAGCGGGATCCCGAGGGCGTCGGCCAGCAAGGCCCGCCACCACCCGGCGGTCGACCCGCCGCCGGCCAGGACCGCCTCGGTGATCGGATGGCCGGCGTCGACCAGAGCGGCCAGACCGTCCGCCATGGCGCCGCCGACCCCGTCGAACACCGAGCGGATGATCTCGGCTCGGCCGGTGCCCGATCGCAGGCCGTCGAAGCTGGCAGTCAAGGTCGCATCCATGTGGGGGGTCCGCTCGCCGGTCAGCGACGGCCGGAACCGGACCCCTCCCGGCGTCTGGTCGGTGGACGCGGTCATCACCCGGTCGATCTCGTTCCCGTCGGCGTCAAGCAGGGCCGCAGCCCAGTCGACCGCGATCCCGACGTTCTGCATGGCGGCCATGGCGTACCACCGGGCCCCTCCCTCCGGCGTGGTGGTGGCGGCCCGGTACAGATGGGTCCGTGCGGTCCGGTCCGGCCGGAACCGGTCGATCAGGGTGGCGATCTGGCCGCCGGTGCCGGTCGAGACCTGGGTCTCACCGAGCGCGACCCCGGCGCCGAGCAGGGCGGCCGCAGTGTCCGCAGCCCCGGCGGCGACCGGTATGTCCGCCGGGATCCCGAGCCGGTCGGCCCAAGCCGGAACGATCGAGCCGGCGACCGCCCCCGAGGCCACCACCGGCGGCAGCCAGGCCTGATCGACACCGAAGGCCCGACATGCGGCCGGCGACCAGTCGTCGACCTCGGCATCCCACAGCAGCGTTGCGGAGGCGTCTGTCGGCTCGGTGGCGGCCACCGCGGTCAGCTGGTGACGGACCCAGTCCTTCGGCTGGAGGGCCCGGACCGTGGCCGCAGCGATCGCCGGCTCCTCCCGGCCGAGGGCGGCCAGGCTCGGTCCGGCCATCCCGGCCACCACCGGGTTGGCGAGGGCACCGGTCGCCCCCTCCCGGTCCAGGGCCGCCGTCAGCGCCGGCAGGTGGCGATGGGCCCGGCCGTCCGACCACAGGATCGCCGGCCGGAGCGGTCGGCCGTCTGCGTCGGTCACCACCACGCCATGCATCTGGCCGGACAGGCCGACCGCGACCACCGAGCGATCGCCGGCGGTGGCGAGCACATCGACCACGGCGGCGGTGACGCTGTCGAGCCACCGGGCCGGGTCGGTCTCGGACCGGCCGGGACCCGGCTCGTCGATCGGATGGGGAGCCCGGGCGACCGCCACCAGTCGACCGTCCGGGTCGACGAGCCCGGCCTTGGTCGACCCGGTCCCGATATCGATCCCGAGCGCGACGGGATGCTCCGGTGTTGGCGGCATCGCCAAGACGTTAGTTGTTCAGGAGCTGTAGGGCCCGGGACCGGAACTGGTCAACGTTGGCCTCCTTGATCCCCTCATAGCCCCGGATGATGTCTGGCAGCTCGGCCACCTCGACCGCCAGATCCATGGCCGCCGCCCCGTCGTCCCGGAGTGCCTGGTAGACCACGTCGAGGAGCCCGAGGTACTCGTCGATCAGGTCCCGCTCGAGGCGACGGTGCCGCGACCGGCCGAAGGGGTCGAGGGCGGTACCCCGGAGCCGCTTCATCCGGGCCAGAACGGCAAAGGCCGCCTCGCCGGATCGGCCGAGTCCGATCTTGGCGTCGTACCCGAGGGCCCGCAGCGTCGGCGGCTGCAGCTTGTAGGTGATCTTGGCGTTGGCCCCGAACTGCTCGGCCAGGGCGTCCTTGAACGCAGACGAGCGGTGGAGGCGGGCCACTTCGTACTCGTCCTTATAGGCCATCAGCTTGTACAGGTAGCGGGCCACCGCCTCCGACAGCGGACTGCCGGCCCCGACCTCGGCCCCGCCGATCGTGCCGAGTTCGGCCGCCCGGGCCTCGGCCACCCGCACCACGTAGCGGCGGGCGTAGGCGGCGTCCTGGTAGTCGATCAGGTCCGGGATCCGGATCTGGAGCAGCCGCAGCAGCTCTTCGGTCGGCTCCGGGACCTCGGCGATCAGGTCGTCCACCGCCTTGGACCGGCGCGTGGCTGCCCGCCGCCCTCGGCCCGTGACGTCGCCCGCCCTGGTCAGGCCCTTACCTTCGATCCAGGCCGGGTCGACGGCGATCTTGCGTCCGATCCGGAACGCCTGGGTGTTGGACTCGACCGCCACCCCGTTCAGCTCGATCGCCCGCTCGATGGCGGCAGCCGAGATCGGGATGACCCCCTGCTGATAGGCCGCACCGAGCACGATCACGTTTGCCGGCATGTGGGACCGGAACAGACGATCGGAAACCACCCCGGCGTCGAGGTAGACGTTGCGATCGGCAACCGTCACCGCGTCGACCCGGGCCTTCAGCGCCGCCCACTCCGGGAACGCAGCGCTGGTGTCGCGGACCATCGCCCCGGTCGGGACCTTGCTCGATGACACGACCGCCACCGTCCGGGACGGGTCGGCCTTGGCCAGGTTGGCCTCGCTGGTCCCGGTCAGGACATCGAAGACCAGGTAGGCGTCCGCCTCGCCGGTGGCCACCTTGTTCGCTATCCCGTCATCGTCGTCGATCCCGGCGTGGCGGATCTTCAGGTTGGAGATGACCGAGCCGCCCTTCTGGGACAGGCCGGTCTGGTCGAGGCCGTCCGCCCGCTTCCCGTCGAGGAGGGCGGCGGTGGCCAGGAGCTGGTTGACCGTGACCACCCCGGTCCCGCCGATCCCCATCATCAGCACGTCGCCCTCATCGATCCGGTTCGGCTCCGGGAGCTCCTCGGCCGTGATCGGATCGAACGGGACCGCCGTCTTCTTGGCCGCCTTCGGGTCTGGGATGACCTCGACGAAGGCCGGGCAGTCACCGTCGAGACAGGTGTAGTCCTTGTTGCATGACGACTGGTGAATCTGGGTCTTCCGGCCGAATTCGGTGTCGACCGGCTGGACGGACAGGCAGCTGGACTTCACTCCGCAGTCCCCGCAGCCCTCGCAGACCGCCTCGTTGATGAAGACCCGCATCGCCGGGTCGACCGCCTTGCCCCGCTTGCGGTCCCGACGGAGTTCGGCGGCACAGGCCTGGTCGTAGATCAGGACGGTACAACCAGGGGTGTCCCGGAGGATCCGCTGGGCCTCGTCCAGCCGGGACCGATGCCAGATCGGGGTGTCCGGAGCGAACGCCGCAGTCGACGGGTACTTGTCCGGGTCGTCGGTGACCACCATGATCTTGGCCACACCCTCGGCGTGGATCGATCTGGTCAGTTCCGGGACCTGCATTTGGCCGTCGACGTCCTGGCCGCCGGTCATGGCCACCGCGCCGTTGTAGAGGATCTTGTAGGTGATGTTGGTTCCGGCCGCCACCGCTTGGCGAAGCGCCAGGCTGCCGGAATGGTGGTAGGTCCCGTCGCCGATGTTCTGGAACCGGTGGTCAAGCGTGACGAACGGCGCCGCACCGACCCACTGGATGCCCTCGCCGCCCATCTGGGTCGTGCCCTTGGTGCTGCGGACCGGGCTGGTGCCGGCCATGCCGTGGCAGCCGATACCACCACCGGCCTCGGAGCCCTCCGGCACCCAGGTCGAGGTGTTGTGGGGACACCCGGAGCAGAAGCCGGCGGCCCGGCTGGCGTCACCGGCCGCGCCGGCGACCACCGGGATCATGACCCGCTGCCGCTCGGTCGGCGCCACCGCATCCTCCCCGAACCGGTCGACCAGGAACGGCCGGAGCAGCTTGGCGATCCCGTCTGCGTCCATCTCGCCGTGGCCGGGGAACCACAGGGACCCGTCTGCGTTGCGCTTGCCGACGATGGCCGGGGCGTTCGGGACCCCGTAGAGCGCCTCCCTGGCGAACATCTCGATGAACGCCCGCTTCTCCTCGATGACCACGATCGTGTCCAGGCCGTCGGCGAAGGCCCGGAGGCTTGTCGGCTCGAGCGGCCAGACCACCGCCGGCTTGAAGATCCGGATGCCTCGCCGCCGGAGGGTCTGCTCATCGAAGCCGAGGCGGTCGAGGGCGGCCCGGACGTCGTAGTAGGTCTTGCCGGCGGCCACGATCCCGACCGTGGCATCGGTGGTGTCGACCACCTGCCGGTTGAGGTCGTTGTGGGCGATGAACCGGGTCGCCGCCTCCAGCCGCCCCTCGTAGACCTCCCGCTCCATGGCCACCGCCATCGGGCCGAACAGCCGGTCCTCCTGGCTGTGGGCCCAGGGCTTCCCGTCCCACTCCCACCTCGGCCGCTCGGCCCGGACCCGGCCGGGCCCGACCTTGATCGTCGAGTAGCCGTCCGCCACGTTGGTCACGATCTTGAGCGCAGACCAGAGCCCGGAGTACCGGGACAGTGCGTAGCCCCAGCGGCCGAAGTCCGCCACCTCCTGCACGCTCCCCGGATAGAAGATCGGGGTCTCGTAGTGGAGCAGGACGAACTCCGACTCGGCGGTCAGGGTCGACGATTTGGACGCGGGATCGTCGCCGGCAACCAGCAACACCCCGCCGTTCGGATCGACCCCGGACACGTTGGCGTGCCGGATGGCGTCTCCGGATCGGTCGACTCCCGGCGCCTTGCCGTACCACATGCCGAGCACACCGTCGTAGCGACCCTCCCAGTTGTGGTTTGCCAGCTGGCTGCCCCACACCGCCGTCGCCCCCAGATCTTCGTTGAGGCCGGGCAGGAAGTGGACGTTGTTTGCTTCCAGCTCCGCCTTGTTGCCGAGGAACAGGCTGTCGACCCCACCAAGCGGTGAGCCCCGATAGCCGGAGACCATGGCGGCGTTGTGCAGACCGTCCCGCTTGTCCGCTCGAAGCTGGTCGAGGAGCACTCGGAGAAGGGCCTGAACGCCGGACATGGCGACGTCCCCCTCGGCCAGACCGAACCGGTCCTCAAGCCTGAACTCGACCAACGACATTGTGGCGTCCTTTCACGGTGGCCGGTTGGTGGCCTTCCGTCGTCAAGTTCAGCATGCCGGCGGCACCGCAGCGAACTCCGCCGAAAGGGTCAGCGTCGAGGACCGAACAGCTGGTGAAGCACGTCGTAGGCCCCGATGGTCAGGGTCTCGGTCAGGTCGAGGGCGACCGAGGCGGCGATGTACTCGTCGAGCTCCTGCTCGATGCCGATCGCGCCCAGGGCGACGGCGCCATCGGCCTCGATCCTGGCTGCGACCGCCCGGAGGTGATCGGCCAGGAAGCCGTCCCGGTTGTGGTTGGTGGTCGCCGCCTCCATCGGGTGACCGTCTGAGATCACCACCAGGATCCGCCGCCGCTCCGGCCGGGAAACCAACCGGCGGTTGGCCCAGAGCAGGGCCTCGCCGTCGACACCCTCCCGGTAGTGGTCCGTCCGTAGCATCGCCGCCAGTCCGAACCGGGCCTGACGCCAGGTCTGATCGAACTCCTTGTAGACGATGTGTGCCAGCTCGGCCAGCCGGCCAGGAGCGGCCGGAGCACCGGCGGCTCGCCAGTCCTCGACCGCCCTGCCACCGGCCCAGGCCCCGGTGGAGAACCCGAGGACCTCGGTCACCGCGCCGGCCGGTTCCAGGGCTCTGACCAGAGTGTCGACCAGGACCGCCACCGACTCGTAGCGCTGCCGTTTCATCGAGCCGGACGTGTCGATCAGGAAGGTCACCGCTGCGTCCCCGGTCGGCTGCGGCCGAGGTCGGCGGTTGACAAGCGGATTGGTCGGGTCGGCCACGATCTGGGCCAGGCGGGTCGGGTCGAGCGCCCCGTCCTCCTCGGCGGTGGACCAGCCGTCCTCCCGCCAGGTCGCGAACAGCGTCCGGAGCCGCTGGGTCAGCCGGCTGACGCTGACCGCCTGTTCGGCCCGGTGCTGCTCCAGGTCGGCCCGGAGCCGCCGCAACACCGGTGCCCGATACATGGTGTCGGCCATCATCTCCCGGTCGTGGGCGGTGGTGAACACCTGGTAGTCGGCATCTGGCGGTGGCGGGGCAGCTCCGTCGACCGGGGTCTCGGCCAGCGAGACCAGCAGCTCCCAGTCGAGCGAGGCCAGCAGGGCGTTGGCCTTGATCGACTCCGGGACCTCGTCTGCGGATTCATCTGCATCCGCCACCAGTTCGGCCACCAGCCGGGCGATCTCCCCAGCCGGCTCGGCGAATGCGACCTGGTCGTCGATCAGGGCCGGCAGGGCCTGGAGGGCGTGACCGGTCAGCCGAGCCAGGTTGGCTCTGGTCCCTTCGATCAGCTCGTCCACCGACTCGCCGGCCGGGCGGCGCAGCAGGCGGGCCCGGAGCATGTGGGTGATGGTGAACACCAACAGCCCGACCCCGGTCTCCCCGATCCGGCTTGCCTGGGCGCTGTCGCTCCAGCGGTCGAAGGCGGCAGCGGTATTGGACCGGACGCCGGGCAGGGCGGGGTCGGCCAGGGCCTCGCACCGGAACTGCTCAGCGATGTCGAACACGATCCGCTCGAGCAGCGGCGTCGGGGCCAGGCGGGCGTGGAGGTCGGGGTCGCTGTGGCGGACCCGTAGCCCGAGTCCGTCGACCACCCCCCGCCTGTCCGGCCGGCGGGGGTCCGGGTCGGTGTCCGCATCGGTGTCCGGCCGAGCGGCGAGGTACGGGACGACGACAACCAGCGGCTCGCCCCCGACCAGGGTCCTTGCCCCCCGGAGCTCGACGTCGGGCTGGCCGGCAACCGCCCGCAGGCCGGCCGAGCCGAGCCGGGCGCCGAGCCGGTTGCTTCTCATCGAGGCGGACCCACCGGCCCGGTCAGCCGAACGCCCGCTGGAGGTACTCCTCCACCACCGGCCGCTCCGCATCGTCGCACTTGTTGGCGAAGCTCAGCCGGAAGGCGGTGCCCACGTCACCGAAGGTCAGCAGGTTCTCGGCCCAGGAGATCACGGTCCGGGGCGACATGACCGTCGACAGGTCCCCCGCAGCGAACCCGGTTCGGGTCATCCCCGCCACCGCAACCATCGAGGCCACGATGTCATCGGCGTCCGGCCACTCGGCCAACCCGGGGACCTGGCCGAGCACGACGTCCCGTTCCGCGTCCGGTGCCAGGTAGTCGAGGCGGGCCACGATGTTCCAACGGTCCAGCTGGGCCTGGTTGAGGATCTGGGCGCCCCGGTACAGCCCGGTGGCATCGCCGAGGCCGACGGTATTGGCGGTGGCGAACAGCCGGAACCCGGGGTGAGGGTCGATGACGCGGTTCTGGTCCAACAGGGTGAACCGACCATCCCGCTCCAGTAACCGCTGGATCACGAACATGACATCGGGCCGGCCGGCGTCGTACTCGTCGAACACCAGGGCCACCGGACGCTGGAGGGCCCAGGGCAGCATGCCCTCGGCGAACTCGGTCACCTGCAGGCCGTCGCGGACCACGATGGCGTCACGGCCGACCAGCTCCATCCGCGACAGCTGACCGTCCAGGTTGATCCGGAGGCACGGTCGCTGCAGCCGAGCCGCCACCTGCTCGATGTGGGTCGACTTGCCGGAGCCGTGGGCGCCCTGGACCAGCACCCGCCGGTTGTGCTCGAACCCGGCCAGGATGGCCAGGGTGGTCTCCGGGTCGAAGTGGTAGGCCGGGTCGATCGCCGGCACGTGCTCGGCCAGGTCACCGACGTCGTCTGCGACCTCGATCTTGCGGTCACCGCCGAACCCGAACAGCTCCTGAGCGGACGCCAACGTCAACGGTCACACCACATCGGGCCGCGGGCCGTCACACATAGTCCTTGTACTTGTCGAGGTGCCGGACCGGCTTGGACAGCGCATCCTTGCGGAACGGATCGCCGAGCTCCTGGGTGCACATGATCTCGATGACGGTGGTCTTGCGGTCGTTCATTTGGGCGTCGATGGCGTCGGTGAGGGCGGCGCCGACATTGTCCAGCTTGTCGACCCGGACCCCCTCGGCTCCCATGGCTCGTGCGATCTCGGCGTAGTTCTCACCGCCGTCCAGCTCGCCGGCGACGAACCGCCGGCCGTAGAAGTCGACCTGGTTCTTCTTCTCCGCACCCCACTGGCGGTTGTGGAACACGATCGACGTGACCGGGATGTCGTGGCGGACCGCGGTCATCACCTCGACCATCGACATCGCCCAGGCCCCGTCACCGGCGTAGGACACCGCGGGGCGGTCCGGGGCAGCGGCCTTGGCCCCGATGATGGTCGGCAGGGCGTAGCCGCA
>JBCCFN010000095.1:0-17096 GCA_039029715.1 Actinomycetota bacterium
GTCGATCATGACTCTGGATCGCCGCCTCGCAGTCGGTGACCTGTCGTTCCCGGCGTCGGTCACCCCGATGACCCCGGAGAACATCTCCATGCCCTCCGCAGCCTCGTTGGCTGCGACCTTGGCCGAGCGGGGGATGACCGGGGCGACCACGGAGATGTTCTCCGGGGTCATCGGGGTGACCGACGCCGGGAACGACAGGTCACCGACTGCGAGGCGGCGATCCAGAGTCATGATCGACAGGTTCCCGTCGATCTGTTCCGGAATGGCGTCCGGGGCGACCTCGACCTCGATCTCGAACATCTTCTGCTCGATCATGCCGCCGGCCTCGGTGACGGCGCTGGCGTCTCCGATGAGGTTGATCGGGACCTTGACCCTGACGGTCCGGTCCGGGTCGACCCGGAGGAAGTCGGCGTGGGTCACCACCCGCTTGATCGGATCCCGCTGGACGGCCCGGACGAGGACCGTCTCCGGCGCACCGTCGATCTCCAGGGTGAAGACCGTGTTCATGCCGGTAGGGACGTTGAGGGCGTTGCGAAGCTCGGTGTAGTCGACCGCAACGGTCTGGGGGTCCTTGCCGAGCCCGTACACGACGCCGGGGAGCCGCCCCTCGGCCCGGAGCCGCCGGGACGGGCGCGACCCGAGGTCGCGTCCAAGGGTTGCTTTGACGACGGTTGCTGCCATGGTGCTACGTTCCTTGCCGATCTGAAACGGCCGGCGCTTCGCCGGCCCGGTCCCTGCGGGGGCGGGCCCTGCGGAGGGGCCCGGCGGCGTTGTGGGAGGGACCAACCGGTCCAAACGCCAGCGTGTAAGCATATCCCGTCCACCTCGGACCCCCACCGGAACCGCCCTCCGGGAGCCGATGACGCGCAGCAGCCGAAGATGGACCGAGCACCTCGCCCGGAGGTCACCAACTAGCGTTGTGGACATGTGTGGCTTCCATGATGAGCATCCGGCCCACGATGGGGGTCGACCCCACCGGTCGGCCGGCGCAACCGGCTACCGCCACCGGCGGGGGCTGGCCGGCCTGGCCGGCCGGACTCGGCGGGCCTTTCTCGGCGATGTCGGCCGCGGCGCGGTGGCCCTTGCGCTGTTCACCCCGATCGTCGCCGCCTGCAGCAGCGACGGGGAGGATTCGGCGGGTGACGGGGCCGCAACCGGGACCGCCGGCACCGGCGGGGACACCGCCGGCGAGCAGTCGACGACCACGGCGGCGGCCGGCACCACGACGACCGCAACCGGGACCGCCGGGGAACTCCGGTGGGGCCAGGCAAACCTCGGGTTCGTGTCCGCCTATGTCCTGGCCCGTGGCGATCGGGCCGCCATCGTCGACACCGGCACGGCGGGCAGCGCCGATGCGATCGGCCAGACCCTCCAGGACCTCGGCCTGCGCTATGCCGACGTCGACCACGTCGTGCTGACCCATCATCACGGCGACCATGCGGGGTCGATCAACGAGGTGCTGGCCGCCGCCGGGTCGGCGACCGTGTATGCCGGAGCGGAGGATCTGGCTCGGCTGACGATCGCACCGGGGGGCAACGCCGCCGACCCGGACACCATCGTCGCCCTCGACGGCGGCGAGGACGTGTTCGGCTTCGAGATGCTGGCCACCCCGGGCCACACCGCCGGCCACATGGCCGTGATCGACCATGCCGCCGGCCTGCTGGTGGCCGGCGATGCGATCTTCACCGACGGCGGCGCCGTGATCGAGGGCCCGGAGCGCTTCTTCGAGGACGTCGAACGGTCACGGGACACGATCCGGTCGTTGGCCGACCTGAGCTACAACACGCTGCTGGTCGGCAATGGTGCGCCGATCGAGTCGGGGGCAGACGCCGCGGTCGCCGTACTGGCCGACTCGCTGCCGTAGCCGAATCGCCGGCTCGGCGGGCCCTGGCGAACGCCCGATTGGGCCCGGCGCTGCGTTCTGGGCCACCGTTGGCATCGGCGCCCGGTGGCGCCGCCTCCCCCTGACGGCCAAACGGCGATCGGCGCTGACCATGAGCTTTCCCCATCCCGAGATGCCGCGCTTCGACCGGCCGCCGCCGGCCGACCGCCTGTTCGACCACGAGCGCTTCGATCCTGACGAGTTGGCCGAACGGAAGGGTCCGACCACGGTGACGGTCGCCATACCGGCCCGGGACGAGGCGGCGACGATCGGCCCGATCGTCGCCACGATCCGACGGGCGTTGATGGAGGATGCGCCCCTGGTCGACGAGCTGTTGGTCATCGATGACCTCTCGACCGATGACACCGCGCTCATCGCCGAGAAGGCCGGGGCCACCGTGTGGTCGTCGGCCGAGATCCTCCCCGAGCACGGCAGCGGCGGCAAGGGCGAGGCGCTGTGGAAGTCGCTGTCGGTGGCAACCGGGGACCTGATCACCTGGTGCGACGCCGACATCCGCAACTTCGACGAACGGTTCGTGGTCGGCTGCATCGGACCGATGCTCGTCGATGAGACGATCGGGTTCGTCAAGGGCTTCTATCGGCGCCCGCTCAGCGAGGACGGGGAGGGCGGCGGCCGGGTGACCGAACTGATGGCCAGGCCACTGATCGCCACGCTGTTCCCCCACCTCGACCATCTGTTCCAGCCGCTCTCCGGCGAGTTCGGTGGCCGGCGAGCGCTGCTGCAGCAGGTGCCGTTCCATCGGGGCTATGCGGTCGATCTGGGCCTGCTGATCGACCTCACCGCCCGGTTCGGGCCGGACATCGTTGCCCAGGTCGACCTGGGGTCCCGAGTCCACCGCAACCGACCGCTCCGCCAACTCGGTCCGCAGGCCTCGGCCATCCTGGCCATGGCCCTGGAACGGGCCGGCGTGACCCCGGTGACCGATCGGCCGGTGCTCCGCCGGCCCGAGTTCGGGGACGCCGAGATCAGCATCGGCCAACTTCCGCCGCTGCAGGCGCTGGCCGAGGGCTGAACGGCTGGGCGGCCGGGACCCGAGCCCGGCGTTGACCGGCCGGGACGCCTACTGCTGGTTCTGGCCGTCGAAGATCTGGCTGACCGAGCTGTCCTCGAACACCGCCCGGATCGCATCGGCGATCACTGCCGAAACCGACAGCAGCTCCAGCTTGTCGAACCGCTTCTCCGACGGCATCGGCAAGGTGTCGGTGACGATGACCCGCTCCAGCACCGAGTTCTTCAACCGGTCGACCGCCGGGCCGCTGAACACCCCGTGGGTTGCGGCTGCGGTGACCGAGGCGGCGCCCCGCTCGACCAGCAGTTCGGCGGCCTGGCAGATCGTGCCGGCGGTGTCGATCATGTCGTCGATCAGCACGCAGTGGCGATCGGCGACATCGCCGACGATGTCCTTGGCCTCGGCCACGTTCTTGACGCCCTTGACCCGCCGCTTGTGGACGATGGCCAGATCGGCGTGGAGCTGCTGGGAGTACCGCTCGGCCACCTTGACCCGCCCGGCGTCCGGCGAGACGACCACGAGGTCGTCCCGGAACTCACGGAGTCGGTTCACCAGAACCGGCATGGCGGTCAGATGATCGACCGGACCGTTGAAGAAGCCCTGGATCTGGCCGCTGTGGAGGTCGACCGAGACCAGGCGGGAGGCGCCGGCGGCCTTGAACAGGTCGGCGACCAGCTTGGCCGTGATCGGCTCCCGGCCCTCGGACTTCCGATCCTGTCGCCCGTAGCCGTAGAACGGCATGACGGCGGTGATCCGCTTCGCAGACGCCCGCCGGGCGGCGTCGACCATGATCAGGTGCTCCATGATGGCGTCGTTGACGCCGAGGGTCTCGAGCGCGCCATGACTCTGAACGATGAACACGTCCGAGCCCCGGACCGACTCCGAGAACTTGCAATGGGTCTCCCCGTTTGCGAACTGTCCGAGCGCCGCATCGGTGACCGGCACCCCGAGGTTCTTGCCGATGAGATCGGCCAGATCGGTGTTGTGACGACCGGAGAACAGATGCAGTCGTTTGGTCGTTACCACTTCCATGTCGGACCCCCGAACGTGACCCCTAGCCGTCACCGTTGCGGCAAGCCCGGGGTGGTCCCCGGGTTACGTGCTGGTGCCTCCAGCATAGAATGGTCCAGTGGTCGTGCCGTCGGCAATATCGCTCCCCGGTTCCAGCACGGCGAACGGTCCGACCACACAATCGTCACCGATCGTGGCCAAACTGCCGGTCGTCTTCTCGATCCGGGTGTTGTTGCCGACCTGACAGCGATCCAGCCGGGTGTCCGGCCCCAACTCGCAGCCGGACCCGATCGTGGTCGCGCCCTGGAGGATGGTGCCGGGGAAGATGGTGATGTCGGTCCCGAGCCGGACCGTCACGTCGATGTAGGTCCGCTCCGGGTCGATCATGGTCACCCCGGCCGACATCCAGTGCCGGTTGGTGCGGCGGCGAAGCTCGGCCTCGGCCTCGGCCAGCTGCAGGCGGTCGTTGACCGGGATCAGGTCGCCGGGGTGATCGATCATGGCGGTTTCGCAGGCATGGCCGGAGCCGGTGAGGACCTCGACGATGTCCGACAGCCGAACCGTTCCCTCCAGGCTCTCGGCGACCGACCGGCGAAGGGCCGGCGCCAGCAGGCCGCGGCGAACGCAGTACACGCCGAGCGACACCTCGGTGATGTCGTCCGGGTCCTGCTCCTCTTCTGTCAGCAGCCGGCTGTCGTCTGCGTCGATCGAGGCCACCCGGCCGTGGCGGTCCCGGACGATCCGATCGCTCACGCTCCGGTTTGGAGCCGGGCGGAGCAGAGGGTCTGCAGCGTCGGCGGTCAGCACCGTGCAGGCGGCGCCGCTCGAGCGGTGGGCGTCGAGCAGCTGGGTGAGGGTCGAGGCCCGGAGCAACGGCAGGTCCGCCGGGACGATCACCAGGTCCTCCTCGTCGTCGAAGTCGTCGAAGCTGGTGGCGCCGATCAGGGCCGCATCGCCGGTCCCGCGGGCGGCGGCGATGCCGCTCTGCTCTGCGAAGCGGACCGGGAACGCCGGCGGATCCTCAAGGAGCCGCTTCGAGACCCGGCCGCCGTCAGCGCCGGTGACCACCACGGCCTGGCGGACCCCAGCTGCGCCGAGCGTGTCGAGGACATAGGAAGCCATGGCCCGCCCGCACAGCAGGTGGATGGGCTTCGGGCGGACCGAGCGCATGGGCGCACCGGCGCTGGTGGCAACAATCAATCCGGAGGTAGATCGATTCGTCATGGCATCTTTCTCGTCGGTTCGTCAGCCCGAGGGCCAATCATCGGCAACCAGCGGGCCCGGTCACCATCATCCTAGTGGGTCACCAAAAACCACAAAGGCCGGCACCCGGACCGGGTGACCGACCTTCGCAGTATCGGGGGAGATAGTTCTCAATCGGGTCGACCCGGCGATTGATGAGGGCAACGGAGGATTTTTCTGATCTGCTCGCGGGGCAGGGATCGAACCTGCAACCCCCAGATTCAAAGTCTGGTGTTCTGCCAATTGAACTACCCGCGATCGGGTGGACCCGACACGACCCGGGGTGGGCCGTGTCTCCACAACGCTAGCGCCTCGTGGCTTGGCGATGCCGATCCGTGACGATCGACCGACGTTTGTGGCCGAAGTTGGCCCCGCCGGGTGGCGCCACCATCCGAAACGGCTAGTCTCCACAGCCTCATGGGATCGCTCATCAAGAAGCGCCGGAAGCGCATGCGGAAGAAGAAGCACCGCAAGCTCCTCAAGCGCACACGCGTTCAGCGCCGCAACAAGAAGTAGTCGCCGTCGGTCGACCGGCGCTCGGCGTCGGCGATCAGGCCGGCACGGTCCGAGCGACCTGACGCCCCGGCCCGGGGTGGTCCCCCTCGACGAACCAGGTCGATCCGCTGCCCGCCAGGCGCGGACGCTGACCCGTGGCGTCCCCCAACTCGTCACGCCATCGGGCCAGGTCCGGTGCGACCGAGAGCGCGGCCGGCTCGAGGTCGTTCCCGGCCGAACCGGACGGGCCGCCGAGTTCATCCCAGCGACGGTAGATCGGCCCGGTCGGGCACGGAACCGGGGGCGTCAGCAGCGTGTAGGTCGTAGCAACGAAGGGAAGCGACTCCACATGCTCGCCGATCCCGGTGACCCGAGCTCGACCCCCGACGGTGCAGAACGCCACGTCCGCGCCGAGGGCGGCGGCTGACACCAGGTCGGTGTGGCCGGCCCACCGCAGGATCGCACCAGCGTCCGAGGAGCCGCCGCCGAGACCGGCCTGGGACGGGATCCGTTTGGTCAGGGTCACCGCGGCGGTCCGTCCGACCAGGTCGAGGGCCCGGTTGACCAGGTTCTCGGGTCCGGTCGGGATGTCGTCGCCGCCCCCGATCACGGTCAGCCCGGTGCCCGAGGGGTCGATCACCAGGGTGTCCGCCAGGTCGAGGGTGACCATCTCGGCGTCGATCAGGTGCAGTCCGTCGTCCCGCAGGCCGGTCAGCCGGAGCGACAGGGTCAGCTTGGCCGGAGCGGTCAGCTCGATCACGGCGACACGGTAGCAAGTCTGGCCCAGTCCTCGATCCCGAGCTCCTCGGGGCGAGCGGTCGGGGCGACCTCGGCGGCTGCGAATCCGCCGGGGTCCACCAGGTCGGCCAGGCTGCGACGGAGCATCTTGCGACGCTGACCGAAGCCGGCCCGGACCAGCGTGGCCAGCCGATCGAAGGCGGCGTCGACCCGGGGTTCGGGGGCTCGATCGATCGAGACCAGAACCGACTCGACCCGAGGCCGGGGCAGAAACAGCTCGGCCGATACCGATCCGACGATCCGGGCCTCGGCCCAGTAGGCGACCAGCACCGAGGGGATGCCATAGGTCTTGGAGCCGGGCCCGGCCACCAAGCGCTCCCCTGCCTCTCGCTGGACCATCACCAACCACCGGCTGAGCCGGGGCTCGGCGGCCAACAGATCCAGGATCAACGGGGTGGCGATGTTGTAGGGCAGGTTGGCGACCACCGTCTGTGGCCGATCGTCGAGCACCTCGTCCCAGGCGAGCTCCCGGACGTCGGCGTTGATGATCCGCACCGAGCCGGCCGCCCCCTGCCCGTCGACCGTCTCCCGGAGGGCCGGCAGCAGGTAGCGGTCGACCTCGATGGCGGTGACGTCGGCGCCGGCCGCCGCCAGGCCAACGGTCAGCGAGCCGAGACCCGGACCGATCTCGATCACCGGATCGCCCGGACCGACCCCGGACAGCCGGACGATCTTGTCGATCATGGGTCCGTCGCAGAGGAAGTTCTGACCGAGGGCCCGACTGGGTGCCAGGTCGTGACGCTGGAGCAGTTCGCGAACCCGGGTTCTGGTCAGGTACATCGGCCGGCCTCAGCCGCCGGTCACGACAGACCGAACATGGCCATGGCGTTTGCGGTGGTGGTGGCCGCAAGGTCCTCGGCCGGGACGTCGAGCAACTCGGCCACGTACTCGCCAACGATGGCGACGTTTGCCGGGCGGTTCTTCTTTCCCCGCAGCGGCACCGGCGCAAGGTACGGCGAGTCGGTCTCGACCAGCAGCCGGTCTGCCGGCACGAGGGCGGCAGCATCCCGGAGGTCCCGGGCACTCTTGAACGTGATGATCCCGCTGAACGAGACGTAACCGCCGCGTTCGACCGCAGCGACGGCCTCGTCCGGGCCGCCGGTGAAGCAGTGGAACACCGTCCGGGCCGGCATGCCCTCCCGGTCGAGGATGTCGAAGGTGTCGTCCCAGGCCTCACGGGTATGGATCACCAGCGCCAGATCCCGTTGATTGGCCATGGCAATCTGGCGGACGAAGCTCTCCGCCTGCTCCTGCCGCGGTGAGTTGTCGTAGTGGTAGTCCAGGCCGCACTCCCCGACCGCCACGACCTTCGGGTGGTCGAGCGCTGCATCGAGACCGTCCAAGCCATCCTTGGCATCATGGGGATGAACGCCGGCGGTGGCCCACACATTGTCGAACCGGTCGGCAATCTGGGCCGCCGCCCGAGAGTCCGGCACGGTGCAACCGACCGTCAGGAGCCGACTGACCCCCGCGTCGCCGGCGGCCTGCACCACCTCAACCGGGTCGAGGTCGAGGCTGGTGAGGTGGCAGTGATTGTCGAACCACATGGGGTCACGGCTCCCGGTTGCTCCTGATGCAGCGTACCGGCGGTGGCCGAGGCCAGGCGCCGCAGCGGAGGCCGGCCACTCAGATCACCTGCCGAAGCGATTGGGACGGACCGAGCCGGGTGTCCGGTAGGCCGCCGTCACGGAATGCCTCCAGCTTCTCCAGCTGGCGCTCGAACCCCCGTTTCCGAGCCCCGGTGAGGTCGTCGTACGCCCGCTGGGCCGAGTCCAGGCCCCGCTTCATCTTGTCGAGCGGCTCATCCCAGCGCTCCCACTGCACCCGGAGCTCCCCCAGGGCACCGAGGATGTCATGGCTCCGCTGCTCCACCATGAAGTTGTCGACCGCATGGCGAATCACCGCCAGCACCGCGAACAGCGTGGTTGGTGAGCACAGCACCACCTTTCGAGTGAGGGCGAAGTCGATCAGGTCCGGGTCCTGTTCATGGAGGAACCCGTAGACGCTCTCGTTCGGGACGAACAAGAGGAGATAGTCGACCGTCTCGGACGGGTCGACGTAGCACCGCTCGGTCAGCTCCTTGACCCGGTCCCGGACATCACGCCGGAACGCCTTGGCGAACTGTGCCCGACCGGCATCGTCCTGGGCCTCCAGCCACCGGAGGTAGTTGTCGATCGGGAACTTCACGTCCATGTTGACCACGTGGCCGGTCGGCAGGGGGAAGGTGTAGTCCGGTAGGCCGCCGCCGGCCCGCTTGGTCTGCTTCACGTACGACGTCCCCTCGAGGAATCCCGCCGCCCGCAGCACGTCCTCGGCCATGCGTTCCCCCCACTGGCCCCGGGCCTTCGGCGAAGCCAGGGCCTCCCGGAGCGACCGGGTGGTGTCCGCCAGGGCGGAGGTCACCTGCATGGCCTGCTCCAGCCCGGTCGACAGTTGCCCGGACTGCTCGGCCCGCTCCTTCTGCAGCGACGAGACCAGGTCCCCGACCCGCCGCAGCTCGGATTCCACGGTGGCGACCTGGGTGGCGACCGAGTCCCGCTCCCGATCGATCACCATCTTGCCGGCCGCCAGCTGGTCCCCGAGCTTCGACGACGCCACGGACATCACCGTGTCGACCGCCGACCGTAGGTTCTCGTGTTGCTCGGCCCGCAGCGTCTCCACCGTCTCGGCCGAGATCCGGGCTGCGGTGGCGGCCGCCGTGTCCGCCGCGGCTTCGGCCGCGGCCTGCGCCGCCCCCCGCCCGGCGAGGAACCACCCGATGGCCACCCCGAGGGCGGCGGCGAGAATGACGGCGAGAACCAGCAGAAGCACCATGACCACCGACCCTAGAAACCGCCTGTGACATCGAGCCGGGCCGAGCCCCCGTCAAGGGCGTCGGTCATCTGGAGGTCGAGGACGGTCCGGAACGGCGGCGTTCGACGGTCAGCCGAGGATCGTGAACTCGATCCTGCGATTCTCGGCCTTGGCTTCTGCGCTGTCGTTCGAGACCGCCGGCGAAGTCTCGCCGTAGCCTCTGGCCTCGAGGCGTCGCTGGTCGATACCGGCATCGACCAGGTAGGCCCGGACCGCCTCGGCCCGGCGGCTGCTGAGTACCAGGTTCTCGGCGAAGGTCCCGTCGCTGTCGGTGTGGCCCCCGATCTCGACCCGGACGTCCGATTCCTGGTTCAGGAAGACGACGACCCGGTCCACGGCGGCCAGTCCCTCGTCGGTGAGGCGGGCCGACCCGGTGGCGAAGGTGATCGGCGCCAGGTCGAGCAGGCCGTTGAGCGTGTCCCCGACGGCCGGAGTCCCATTCGCAGCTTCCGGGCCGTCGCCGTCTCGATCACCGGCGTCGTCGGCGGTGCCGTCATCGTCGGCGCGGTCGGCGGCGTCGTCGACGTTGATCACCTCGACGAGATCGACCACGCCGGTCACGCCGTCGAGCGAGGCGATCGACTCCCGGACCTGTCGAGGGATCGTCGCATCATCGACCGTGCCGGACAGCGTGACGACGCCGGCCACGATCGTGGCCGAGATCCCGGTGCCGTCCAGCAACGAATCGACCGGATCCCGGAGTGCGGCGTCCGGGTCATCATCGCTCCGCTCATCCGGACCGTCCTCGACCAGTTCGGCGATCGGTTCCGCATCCTCGCTCCCGGTCGGCTCGCCGGTCCCGCCCGACCCGCCGTCGGCAGACGACTCGGGATCGGTGAACGTCGAGAGCAGCCAGGCCAGCAACAGGACGAGCACGACCGCTCCGAGGGCCCACCACAGCCAGCCGAGCCCTCGGTTCCGGTCATCGTCGATGCCACCGACCGGTGGCGGGAGGTCGACCGTGGTCGCCTCCTCGAGCGTCGGGCGGACCCCGCCCGGTAGCGCTGCCCGCTCCTTGACCAACAGGGCGGCCAGGGCGGTCTCGTCAAGCGACTCGTCCACCCGTCTCCGGGCCAACTCGGCCAGCGCCACCGGGGCAACGGCCGCCACGACCGGATCGAGTTGGTCCGCCTCGATCGACGTCGACGACGCCAGCCCACCGACCACCCGGCGCCGACCTGGCCCGAAGATCTCGTCGGCAGCGATACCGCCGTCGCCCTCGCCGCCGACCGCAGCGGCAACTTCATCGAGCAGGGACGGGTCGACGTCGTCCAGCATGGCGGCCAATGCGGCCGGCCCATCGTCATCGTCGGCCCGGTCGGCAAGCGCCCCGACCACCGCCGGCACCGCAACCGCGATCCCGGACGAGGCCCGACCCACATCTCCGCCGGTCCTGG
This sequence comes from Actinomycetota bacterium, assembly GCA_039029715.1. Taxonomy (GTDB): domain Bacteria; phylum Actinomycetota; class Acidimicrobiia; order Acidimicrobiales; family SZUA-35; genus JAHELU01. The sequence goes on from JBCCFN010000095.1 coordinate 10,709, forward strand.
CCGCCAGTGACGTGGTCGCCGACCGGTCGAAGAGCGCGTGAACGGACTCGAGGAACGAGGGCATTGCGGCGGTCAACCTTTCTGTCGTGCCCGTGCGCCGGGCCCGCGAAGCCGGCCGTGCACTGCGGCCGCCAGGCCCGGCGACGGTCCAGGCCGACGGCAAGTGTAGGTCCAAGCGATGGCCCGATCGGGGACCGTTCTGGTCAGTCCGCGACCGCGATCGTGACCCGATTGTCGTGGTACACCGCGCCCCGGCCCATGTCGGCGTCCCGCTCGGCCACCGTGGCGTTGACCCCCATCCCCCACCACCCTTTGGTCGTGACGGCGATCCCCGGTCTGGCGGTCCCGTCGACCGCAAGCGTGGCCGGGAAACACCCGCGGTCGTTGCCGACGATGACCTCGTCGCCGGCCACAAGGCCGTCCCGGGCAGCGTCTGCGGGATGCACGGCGACCACGGGTCTGCCGGTCCGGGACCGGGTCCGCTCGGTTCCGGCGAACACCGAGTTGACGTGCCAGTCCGACGCCGCAGCCACCAGGTCATAGCCCGGGCCGGCGGCGGCCGACTCGGTCGGGGGTCGATGGGTCGGGAGGCGGCCGTGGCCGTCTGCAGCGGCCCGCTCGGAGGCGAACTCGAACCGACCGGACGGGGTCGGGAACCCGCCGGCGAACGGGCGGAAGGGCCGGGCCGTCTCCGGTAGCCGGGCGAAGCCGTCCCGGATCAGCGACTCGACCGTGATCCCGGCTGCGGCGAAGGCCGGAGTGTCCAACAGCGCGGCGGCCAACTCCCGGTCGGAGGCGAAGACGGCCGGCTCGGTCACGCCGAGGGCCGCTGCCAAGCGCCGGAAGATCTCGGTGTGGGGCAGGCACTCCCCCGGCGGTTCGACCGCCGGCAGGTTGCAGTCGACGTAGAGGTGGGCGAACGAGTCGTTCAGCTCGAACTGCTCGTGCTGCATCGTCGAGGGCAGCACAAGGTCGGCGTAGTCGGTGGTCTCGGTGTGGAACACGTCGACGACCACCGTGAACAGATCCTTCCGGTTCAGGGCCTCTCGGACCCGGCCGGTGTCCGGGTTGGACACCACCGGGTTGGCCCCGTACACGAACAGCGCCTCGACCGGCGGGTCGTCGAGCGTCGTCAGGTTTGCCACCAGGTTGGTCATGGCAAGCGACCGGGGCCGGTCGCCGAGGTCCTGGCCGGCCGCGGCCGCCAGGTTGAACCGGTACCCCGGTGCGGTGGAGTACACCAGCCCGCCACCCGGCCGGTCGAATGCCCCGACGACGGCCGGCAGGCACGAAACGGTTCGAGCCGCCTGCCCGCCGCTGGCACTCCGCTGCATGCCCTGGCCAAGCTTCACCGCCAGCGGGGTGTTGTCCGCGATCAGGTCGGCCAGGCCGGCGACCTCGTGCGGATCCAGCCCGCAGACCTCGGCCGTCCGCTCAACGGTCCACGGCGCAAGCGACGCCGCGAACTCCTCGAACCCGACCGTCCGGTCGGCGAGGGCGACCGGATCGTGGGCTCCCCGATCGATCAGGGCCCGGCACAGGCCGAGGGCCAAGGCGCCGTCGGTGCCGACCCGGGGTGCCAGGTGATGGTCTGCCCTGGCCGCAGTCCTGGTCCGGACCGGGTCGACGACGACCACCGGGGCGCCACGGTCCCGGGCCTGCTGGACGAAGGGCCACCAGTGCTGGTTGGCGATCAGGGTGTTCGAGCCCCAGATCAGGACCAGGCCGGCTTCGACCACGTCCTCCGGATCCATGCCGAGGGCCATCCCCATCGAGTAGCCGAGGCCGATGTGGCCGGCGATCGAGCAGATCGTGACCTCATGGCCGGACACGCCGAGGTGGTTCCACAGCCGGGACCCGGCCGGGAGCCCCGCCCCCTGGACCCAGCCGACGTTGCCGGTCCCGACGAAGGGCCAGATGGCGGCCGGGCCGTGGCGGTCGATCGTCTCGGTGAACCGCTCGGCGATCTCGGTCAGCGCTTCGTCCCAGCCGATCGGGCGGAAGGCATCGGCTGGAGCGACCCCCGGACCCTTCGGGGCGACCCGACGGAGCGGGCGGAGCAGCCGGCCCGGGTCCTCGGCGTATGTCAGCCACGGATTGACCTTCTTGCACAGCCCGCCCCTGGTGAACGGATGATCCGGATTGCCGCGGAGTTTCACCGCCCGGCCGTCCTCGACGGTGACGATCCAGGCGCAGCCGTCCGGACAGTCGAGGGGACACGCCCCCCGGACCTCGATGCGGTCCGGTCCGGTCATCGGCGGCCTCGCAGCCGATCGATGTCTCGTCGTTCCTTCTTGGTCGGCCGTCCCTCTCCCCGGGCCCTGGCCCCGCCCGGCGGGGCCAGGGCGGGGACGGTGCGCTCCGGCGCTGGCGGTGACAGGTCCTCGACGCAGTCGGCGACCAGCTTGGCCCCGACCCGCTTCTCGATCGGCGTCACCACCCGGTAGATCATCTGCCGATCACCCCGGCGGGCGCTGACGACGTCGCCGACGGTGATCTTGGTCGCCGGCTTCGCCGGTTCGTCATTGACCGCGACCCGACCAGCGGTGCAGGCGGACGTCGCTGCGGTCCGGGTCTTGAACACCCGGACCGCCCACAGCCACTTGTCGACCCGGACCGCCTTGGCCCCGGCCGCCGGCTGCTCAGAGCGTGGTTGCGAGGTCATAGACCCTCCGCTTCGGCTCGCCGGTGGCCCCGGTGACCTCGGCAACCGCATCCCGTTTCGACAGACCTCGATCCAGCCCGTCCCGCAACGCTGCCAGCAGCTCGGTGTCGGTCGGTGTCGTCCGGTCGGTGGGGCGACCGGCCACGACCAGCACGAACTCGCCGCGAGGTTCGGTCCGGCCGAAGTGCCGACCGGCATCGACCAGCGTGGTCCGCAGGACCTCCTCGTGGAGCTTGGTCAGCTCCCGGGCCACCGCCACCGGGCGATCGCCGCCGCAGACCGCGGCCAGGTCGGCCAGTGTCCGCTGCAGGCGGTGGGGCGCCTCGTAGAGCACGACGGTCCGGGTCTCGGCCCCGACGGCGGCCAGGCGGACGTCGCGGTCACGGCCCTTGCGGGGGAGGAAGCCCTCGAACACGAACCGCTCGGTCGGCAGGCCGCTGAGTGCCAGAGCCGCGGACACGGCGGTCGGACCCGGCACGACCTCGGGTTCGTATCCCTGGGCGACCGCGGCCGCCACCACGGCGGCGCCGGGGTCTGAGATGGTCGGCATACCGGCATCGGTCACCAGGGCCAGCGCCTGGCCCCGGCCGAGCCGATCCAGGATCTCGGCGATCCGGGGGACCTCGGTGTGCTGATTGGCAACCAGCAGCTCGGGCCTGGTGGCCCGGCCACCGCGGGGGCCGATGTGGGCGAGCAGCTTCCCGGTCCGGCGGGTGTCCTCGCAGATGACGGCGTCGACCGAACCGAGGATCTCGGCGGCTCGCAACGTCAGGTCGCCGAGGTTGCCGATCGGGGTCCCGACCACATACAGCCGGCCGGACGCCTCAGTCATCGGACGAGGCCGCCCGGCGAATCTCCAGGACGTCTCCGACCTTCAGATCCCACCGACCGAACGCTCCGGCCTCGGCCTCGAGCACCGACCGGGCCTGGAGGACCGGCAGCGTGACCCGACCCCGCCGGAGCCGGAGGGTCCGGATGACCTCCATATCCTTGTCAAGGAAGGCCACATCGAGCTCGAATCCCATGGCGAAGCTGTGGACCGACCGGCAGCCCTCGATGTACATCGCCCCCTCGAGATGGTCCCGGCCCAGCAGCCCCCGAGCTCGACCGACCCGGCCCCTGGCGACCTCGACCGAGGCCAGGACCTGGTCGTTTCGGACCAGCCAGCCGGTCGCCGGCGGCACCTCCTCGGCGGACCGATCGCGATCGCTCCGGTCGATCGTCACCGCCGGGCCTCCGGGCCGATTGGGCTGGGGTTCGTCCCGTTCACGTCCGGTCGCCGCCTCCGTTACACGTTGAACCGGATCTCCAGGACGTCGCCGTCCTCGACCACATAGTCCTTGCCCTCCTGGCGGACCTTGCCGATCTCCCTGGCCTTGGCCCAGGAGCCGATGTCGAGCAGCTCGTCCCAGCGGATCGTCTCGGCCCGGATGAAGCCCCGCTGCAGGTCGGAGTGGATCTGGCCGGCGCATTCCGGTGCGGTCGACCCGACCTTGTAGGTCCAGGCCCGACTCTCCTTCTCCCCGGTGGTCAGGAACGTCCGGAGACCGAGGGTGTGATAGGCGGCCTGGATGAAGCTGACGATCGCCCCTTCGCCCAGCCCGAAGCCGTCGAGCATCTCGGCCCGGTCCTCCGGATCGAGCTGGGCCGCCTCGGCCTCGAGCTGGATGCAGGCCCCGAAGACCGGCGCCAGGTCGCCCAGCTCCTCCTGGACCGGCTTGATCACCGCATCGACCTCGGTCAGCTGGTCCTCGTCGATGTTGACAACCGCCAGGACCGGCTTGTTGGTCAGCAGGAACCACGGTCTGAGGATCTCAGCGTCGTCGGCGGACAGGTCGCTCCGGTACAGCGGGGTGCCGGCTTCGAGGTGGACCAGCGCAGCCTCGGCGGCCTCCACCTCGGCCCGGAGGCCGGGGTCCCCCTTGAGGGCCTTCCGCTTCTTGTCGATCTGGCGCTCGACGGTCTCCAGATCGGCGTAGGTCAGCTCGAGCTCGACGATCCGGAGGTGTTCGAGCGGGTCCTGGGGACCGGGGACATCGTCGTCCCGGAACGCCCGGAGGACGAACACGATGGCGTCGACCTCACGGATGCCGGCCAGGAACTTGTTGCCAAGTCCCTCGCCCTTGCTCGCCCCCTCGACCAGTCCGCCGATGTCTGCGAACTGGACGCTTGCCGGGACCACGCTCTTCGAGCCGCTCATCTCGGCCAGTGCGTCGAGGCGGTGGTCGAAGACCTTGGCCACCCCGATGTTCGGGTCGGTGGTTGCGAACGCATAGGGCGCAGCCAGGGCCCCGCCACCGGTCAGGGCGTTGTACAGCGAGGACTTCCCGGCGTTTGGTAGACCGACGAACCCGAACTTCTCCATATGGACTGGAATCTACCCGCCAGGTTTGTGGTCAGGGCACTAGCTCCGATCGGCAGCCAACCGACCGGTTAGGGTTGCGGTCATGTCGAACGAGGCCGAGGCACCCTACCGGGCGGCGATCGACCGCGTCGTCTACCTACTCGACCGCGACCTGGCCCCGGTGCAGAAGGTCCGGGCCTTCGTCAAGGGGCGGGCGATCCTGGACCGGCTCGGCGCAGACGAGGTCGAACAGCGGGTTCGTCGGGGCCGGTTGACCGACCTGGAGGGCATCGGCGCGTCGATCGAGGCGGTCGTGGCCGGCGCCTACGGTGTCGGACCGACCGACTACCTCGACCGGCTGGAGGCCGAGACCGTCGTTCCGATCGGGCCGGGGGCCGAGCTTCGGGCCGCGCTGCGTGGTGACTGCCACTCCCATTCGACCTGGTCCGACGGTGGGGGCGAACTCCGGTCGATGGCCATCGCCGCCCGGGCCCTCGGTCACGAGTACCTGGTTGCCACCGACCACTCGGCCCGACTGACGGTTGCCAAGGGGTTGTCTCCGGAGCGCCTGGCCGAGCAGTGGGTCGAGATCGAGGCCCTGAACCAGGAGTTGGCCCCGTTCCGGATCCTGACCGGGATGGAGGTCGACATCCTCGAGGACGGCAGCCTGGACCTGCCGGACGACTACCTGGCCCAGCTCGACGTGGTCGTCGCCTCGGTGCACCACAAGATCCATCAGCCGGCGGACCAGATGACCCGCCGGCTGGTGACGGCCGCTGCCAATCCCCACGTCGACATCCTCGGTCACTGCACGAACCGGAAGGTCGGGCGCAAACCGCGGAAACCGTCGACGTTCGATCCGGACTACGTCTTCGCCGCCTGTGCGAAGTTCGGCACCGCGGTCGAGATCAACTGCCGGCCCGAGCGCCAGGACCCCCCGGACGAGCTGTTGGAGCTGGCGCTCCAGTGGGATTGCCGGATCAGTATCGATTCCGACGCCCACGCCCCGGGCCAGCTGGAGTGGGTCGACTACGGCTGTGACCGGGCAGCCATGCTCGGGATCGAGGTCGAGCGGATCATCAACACCCGGTCGGCCGATGACCTGGTCGCCCTGTGCGGGGAGTGAGCCGGAGGCCCCGCCGATAGCCTTGGAGCCATGTCGAAGCGCAGGAAGAAGAAGCGCCTGCTGGCCCGCCGGAAGAAGGCGAACCACGGCCGCAAGCCAACCGTCGGCCGCAACTGAGGCCCACCGGCCTACCCCCTACGTGGGTGGTCGGCCGCTATGAGGTCACGCCGAGCAACTCCCGCACGGCGTCGGCCAAACCCCCGAGCCGAAGCCCGGCCTCCCGCCGGGCTTCTTTGGCGTTTCCGGACCCGAC
>JBCCFN010000096.1:0-17086 GCA_039029715.1 Actinomycetota bacterium
CTGCTGCTTTGGCGAGGCATCATAATGTATTCCATGTGTCACTACTTAAGTAGTATATTAGTGGCGGCGACGGTATTGATGCACCTTAGCCAGTCTAGATAGATGGCGAGGCTGAGTGGGAGTTAGAGTGTTTGGGTCGCCACCGTACCCGGTGTGGCCGGCGATAATACTTGGCGAAGTAAGGAGCTCGTGGTCGAGCCGGACCACCAGTCCGTCACCGGGGCCGATCGCAAGCCTCGACGTCATGATCGGCCGCCGACGTCGATGACCATGGCGGTGGCATTGTCCCAACCACCGGCCGAGGCCGCCCGCTCCAACAGCTCCGTCACGGCGCCGGCGCAGTCGCAGCTGGCGAGTGTTGCCCGGATCTGCTCCTGGTCGACCTGGTGGTGCACCCCGTCGGTGCACAGAAGGAACCGATCGCCCGGTTCCAGGCCGACGCTGAACGAGTCGACCGACAGGTTCGCCGGCTCGATTCCCAAGAACGATGTGAGCGCGCCGGCCGGTCCGTCGGCAGCCAGCTCTACCGTCTCGTCATCCTGGGCTGGAGTCAGGGACTTGGTGAGGTTCCGGAGGGTGTGGTCTCGGGTGAGCTGCTCGAGCCGATCGCCGCGAAGCCGGTAGGCCCGGGAGTCACCGACGTTCACGACCGTCGCCCGCCCGGCTCGCACGCCGAGTGCGGTCATCGTCGATCCTGACCGGCCCGCACCGACGTGGGCGTTCGCGGCCCGGACCGCTTCGTTCACCGTCAGAGCGAACTGGTCCGGGCCGAGGTCGAACATCATCGTCGGCACACCACGGACCGCCTCGATCACGGTCTCGGCCGCGAGTGCACCTCCGCTGTGACCGCCCATGCCGTCTGCGATCACGAACACGGTGTCGGACACATTGCCGAACCGGTCCTCGTTCTCCTCTCGGGCGAGGCCGAGATCGGAGTCGCCGACCCAACGCTCGACCGACGGCTCCTCCGGGCCGAGGAGGTGTCGCATGGCGGCGACGAGGTCACGATTGGTGAGGGGATGGGTGTCGTCGTCGATCGTCACTCGTCGGACCCGCCACGCTGGGGTTCGCCCTCCGGTCCGTCGACGGTGCCGTCGATCTGGACCGAGGCCGGGTCCGGGTCCTGATCCGCTCCCGAGGTTTGACCCCATCCAAGGGCGACGACACCGGCGAGGATGATGGCGGCATTGAACAACACGAACGTGGCCAGCATCCACGGCCAGACCCGGTTCCCACCCCGCTCGGCTCTCGGCACCGGGTCGAGCGCTGCGGTCGGGAGCTCCCATCGAGCGCCACGTTCCAGCGATGCCGGTCGGACCGTCGCAACGGGGGTCGCTCGTTCCACCGGAGTCGGCCTGGCCGACGGTGACCCCGTCGCCTCCACCGCGACCCTCGGCGTCGGTCGAAGCTCGGTGCGATGTTGGCGACCGGGCGAGGGGGCGATCCGCTGGACCACCGGCCCGGGCGCAGGGTTCGCACGGGTGGGTGCAGGCGCCGCATCCCGCTGTTCGGTCTCGCCGACCTCGCCGGTCCGGTCGAACGGCGAGGGTTCGACGTGATCCTCCGGTACCTCGTCGGCGGTGGGCGGCCCATCCTCGGTGAGTCGGCCCGACTGCTGAAGGGCAGCTCGTATCCGGGCCATCGTGGCCGGGTCCACCTCAACGGTGTGGTCGATCTCACGGTCAGCCACGAGCACCTCCTTCCCTGGGTTCCTCTGCTCGGCCTCCGGTTCTGACCGACGACTCGCCGTCTGCACCGGTGCCTGCGGTCGCCGCCCGTCTTGTGAGCTCGGACCTGAATCGATCGGGCTGGAGCAGCGGTCTGGGGTCGAGCCGCTCGCGCCAACGGTGCAGGAGCGGGGTCGCCTGCCGGACCGAGGACAGGATCCGATCGGCATGCTCCCACGATTGCTCGGCGTCCCGTTGCTCCGGCGGCCGCGGGTGGTAGGCCGCAGCATTGACCATGCGAACCAACTCGCGCAGCTCGTCGTCCTGCTCACCGGTGATCCGGTCGGTTCGGCGGAGGCCACCGACGAACTGTCCCGGGGTGGCACCGGCCGGCACGCCGGCACCGGCGTTCTGGAAGCCGTCCGACACCTCGTACCACGCCCCGGCGATGCTGATCGACGGTTCCGCAGCACTCCGCCGGCGACGCGACCGTCCCCGCTTCAACAGCCCGATCACCGCTGCGGCCAATGGCAGCGTCCACACCGGGGCGAGCAGTGCGGCACCGGCGACGTAGAACACGGTCGAGCGCCCGCCATCGCCGTCATCGATGCACTCCGGAGGCGGCGCCAGTCCCTCGTCCTCCGCCCGCTCGCACTGATCCCGCTGATCCTCGTCGACCGGGCGTTGATCCTGGATCGGCGGCGACTCGGTCTCCGGCGGCGGCGTCGGGGGATTGATGGTGGCGACATCGTTGAACGAGGGCGGATCGGGATCCTGTTCCTCCTGTTGTCGATCCCGTGGCGGTGTCACGTCGAACGGCACCCAGCCGAACTCTTCGAACCGGACCTCGATCCATGCGCTGGCGTCGCCGGCCCGGATCTCGGCCTCGCCGCCCTGCCACCGGCGTGTCAGGTCGTCCTCGGGAATGAGCCAACCGACCACCACCCTGGTCTCGACCCCGACACTGCGGAGCATCAGCGCAGCCAGGGCTGCATACTGCTCCTCGAACCCGACCGGGCCCGCAGGGTCGGCCGCGAACTCCTCGAGCCGAGAGATGCTGTGGCCCGGTCTGGCGGTTGGCCGATTGTCCCTCGCATCGTAGAAGCCTTCGCGAAGTCGGCTCGTCACTGCGACGACCTGGTCCCATCCCCGATCCCGACCCTCGACCACGTCTGCGGTGAACGCCCTGGCCTCGGGCTGCAGCTCCAGCTCGTCGACCACACCGGTCGGCCGGTCACGGAGCAGTGCTTCGTCGACCCGGACCGGCATCGCCGCAGTGATGCGGTACGACGTTCCGGGATTGAGTCCGTCAGGCAACACTGCGGTCGTGCCGGTCGAGCTGTTGTAGCGAAGGTCGAGGCCGGACCCGCCGTCGACTGCGACCGGGACGCCGGGCGTGACCAGCCAGACCGGGCGATGATCGCCGTCGCTCAGGGTACGGAGGTTCGCAACCTCGATGTCTACGACCACCGTCCTCAGCGCCGGTGATTCAGCGTCCGGGAGTAGCGGGAACCGGCGGTCGACCGGCCGGAACTCACCGACCGGGTCGCCACGCTCGTCAGCCACGGCCCAGAACTCATTGGTGTAGTCGTCCATCACCGCCAACGTCCAGCGGGCGATCCGTTCCTCCGAGCGGGCCCGGAAGACGACCTGATCGCTGTTGGCCGTCACGAGCGACGCCTTCACCTGGCCGAGCGGGCTCGGTTGCTGCAGCGGCTCGAATGGCGGCTCCTGGAACGACCGCAGGTCGAACCGATCCTCCGAGTCGATGAACGGCAGTCTCGGGCCGAGAACGGTCGCTCCGGCAAGGATCAGTGCCAATGCCGAGACGGCGAGTGCGGTCGCACCGAGCTGGCGGGACGGCAGTGCGGTCACGTCGGGACTCGATCGGATCGAGCCTCGCCGCTGCTGGATCCAGCCCAACAGGAGGGCGCCACCGACCATCCCGCACCCCTGTGCCAGGGTGACCATCGGCGCTTCGAACACCATCAGCGCAGCGAGCACCATCCCGACCACCGGTCCGAGCGCGGCGAGGCCCGGGATCGCAGATGGCATTCGATACAGCTCGACCCCGAGCATCGCGCCAACCCACGCCAGGGTGTACGGCAACACCGAGAACTGCGGCGAGAGATCGACCGGCGGCGACGTGCTGAGGAACCGAGCCCAGCCGGTGACGAGCCCATCGAGGAACAGCCCCGGGGAGTCGATCGATGGCGGCAGGTCTATCAGCAGCATCCCGAGGGCGAAGAAGGCCAGGATGGAGACCGCGATCGACACGATCGCATCCTCTGCCCGCTCCCGACGACCCCGGAGGCCGAGCATCGCGGCCCCGAGCGCTCCGATGGCCGCCGGCACCAGAAAGCCCCACTCATCGAAGACACTCCGGAAGCCGAGGGTGGCGACCACAGACAGGACGACCAGCAACACCAATGACGGCAGGTCCCGGAGCCGAGCCGCCCCGAGCCGGTCGCCGGAGCCGAGCACCCGCCCTGCGCGGTCGAGTTCGCCGGATGCCGGCCCCGGGGCCGGCGATGGCTGCTGAGCGAGCGCGGTCACCGGAGCACCAACTGCGTCCAGGCCGCAGCGAAGCGGTCCAGCCGATCGACGTCGAGCACCCTGGCGCCGGGGATGGCGGACGTCCGACGGAACCCGGCCTCGTGGACCCGCACAACGATGACCGCTCCGTGCCGTCGGAGTGCGGCAACGGTCCTGATCAGGTTGCCGAGGTCGCCCGAGCCGGTGATGAGTACGGTGGCCGACGTGCCACGCTCGGAGCGGATGGCATTGAGGGCGGTGGCCTGGAGGCCGCTCCCTCCCGGGGTCTGTTCGAGCTCGGTCAGTCGGTCGAGCAGGTCCCCCCGAGATCCGGCCCGAGAGCGCCCGAGCAGCACGCCGTCGCCGCACCAGACCGACACCGGCAGCTGGTGGATCAGGGCCGACGCCCCGATCGATGCCGCCACCTCCACCGCCACCTCGAACAGATCCGGAGCCAAGGCGTCGGCCGCCGTGTCGAGGATGACCGCTGGGACGGGTCGGCGGTTGTCGACGTAGTGACGGACCATCGGCGTGCCGACCTTGGCCGATGACATCCAGTGGATGTGCCTGAAGTTGTCGCCCTCTTGGTACTCCCGGAGGGTGTGGAATGCCACGTCGCCCGCCGGCGAGGTGTCCGAGGTCGGACCTTCGAGGTCCTTTGCGAAACCGACCGGGAGGGGCGGGATGAGCCGATGGCGGGGGTGGACCCACAGCAGGTCGACATCCGTCTGGGCCGCCTCCCGTTGGACCAGGTGCAGTGGATCGCGACGGGCCACCACCGCCGGTCCGATCCTCACCAGCCTGCGCCGTCCGGTCGGCAACTCAAGCTCCTTCGGCGTCCACGTCGCTCCACGTGCGATGGCCGGGAGATTGAGTGGCTTGGCCTCGCCGTCCACCTGCTCTGTCAGCAGTCGGGGCTGGAGCCACCGGGACCGCGGGTTGCGGATGTCCAGTCGTGCCACTGCGGTGTCGCCGACGGTCACCCTGTCCGGCGCAACCGTCCGGTCGATGTCCAGTCGGAGCCGGCCGACGGCGAACGGTGCAGCCAGTGCCAGACCGGCGACGCAACCGGCGGCGACGACAGCCAACTCGGTCCATCCAAGTAGGAAGGCCCCGATGTATGCCGAGACCCCGAGCCCGAGGGTGACCACCCCGAGAGCCGTGAGCGGCGGTCGAGGGAGATCCACGCGGCCGGCCACCCACCGAACCGGTGACAGCAACCGACCCGACGGGTTCCGCCTCGGCCAGCGGGCGCGCCGGAGCCGTGCGGCAGCGGTCGTTCGATCGAGCGAGAGGCTGGCGAGAGACATGGTGCGTCGCGAGGCAACCGGTGCCGGACTACCTTCCTCTCATCAAGTCGACCGAGGTGCTGTTGGCGATCAGGTCGGCCAGCTCCCCCCGATCCAGACCGTCGAGCTCAGCCTGTGAGGTGAGGGCCATCCGGTGGGCCATGATCGAGCGGGCGATGAAGTTGACGTGTTCGGGTGTCACTCCCTCGCTGGCCTGAGAGGCGGCGACGGCCTGGGCCGCCCGCATCATCGAGACACTGCCCCGGGTTGAGACCCCGAGGCGAAGGACCGGCAACTCGAAGTTCCGCTCGCGCAGCGCCTTCCGAATGCGGTCGATGTCCTCGCGTTCTCTGGCGCCATGTCGGCCGTCGCCGAGGTCGTACTCCCGATGGCCCTCCTCGGTCAGCACCCGTGTCGCCCGGCTGAGCCGGACGATGTAGCGCTGGACCTCGGGAGCGACCGGCACGGCGGCGCTGACCTGGATCATCCACTGGACGGTCTCGAGCCCGTAGACCGGACTGAGTTGTTCGGAGGTGACGCCGGCGGCATGCGACCGCAGCACATCGACCTCGGCCTCGAGATCCGGGTAGCCGAGTTCGGTCCGGAGCATGAACCGGTCGAGCTGGGCCTCCGGAAGCCGGTAGGTGCCCTCCTGCTCGACCGGATTCTGCGTGGCGATCACGACGAACGGCCTCGGCAGATCGTAGATCTGGTCGTCGATGGTGATCTGCTTCTCCTCCATCGCCTGGAGGAGTGCGGACTGGGTCTTCGGCGATGCCCGGTTGATTTCGTCCGCCAGCACGATGTTGGCGTGGATCGGCCCGATCTTCGGCACCAACTCGCCCTGGCGGAGGATCAGCGTGCCGGTGATGTCGGACGGCAACAGGTCCGGGGTGAACTGAATACGGTTCCAGCTGCCGCCGATCGATCGGGTGATCGCCTTGGCCAGTGAGGTCTTGCCAGTGCCCGGCTTGTCCTCGAGCAACAGGTGGCCTTCGGCGAACAGGGCGAACAGCGCCATGCTGATCTGTCGATCCTTGCCCCGGATCACCGTTGAGATGTTGTCGTGGAGTTGCTTGAACCGTCCGGCGAACTCCTGGAGGTGCGATTGATCGATCATGTCGTGTTCCTTGGTGCTGAGATCGTTGTCGAGGTCAATGTGAGAGCGAGTTCGAGGGCACGCCGTCGACGACCATTCGAATCTCGGCAGGGCTGGGGAATCCCCAGTAGCAGACCCGGCGGCCGCCGGCACCGGCGCCGTTCGTGGTGAGCGTGCTGTTCCAGAAGGTGCTCCAGCCGCCGCCCTGGTTCTCCTGGCACTGGACGGAGAGGGAGGAGTTGGCCGACATGTTGGCAACGCTGACGTCGACCCAGGTGCAGAGAGCGCTGGAGCAGCCCGGCTCCCCCTCGGCATTGCCAATGGGGCTCTGGAAGCTGATCGAGACGCTCGGTGGCGGTGCCGGGACCGTCACGGTGTTGCTGGAACCCCAGGCACCCCAACCGACCGCGTTCTGGTAGCGAACACAGACCCGGTAGGTCGTGCCGGTGGAGAGACCGGTCCACGTCTCGGGGGATCCGGGGTTGGTGCGGGTACCTCCGCCGGTGGTGCATCCGCCGGTGACCACCTTGGCCTGATGGGCGGTGATGGCGGTCCCGCCGTTGCCGGGGGTGTTCCAGGTCGCGCTGACCTGGCCGACCGCGGCCGAGGCGCTGACCACCGGGGTGTCGGGATCGCTCCAGGTGGTCACCGATGCCGGGCTGCTGGCCGCTCCGGCGCCGACATCGTTGACCGCTCGGACCTGGAAGTTGTACTGGGCGCCATCGGCCGGGGCGTTGTAGGTGTACGACGTGCCGGACCCGGCGTCCTGCCAGCTACCACCGATCAGTACCTCGTAGCGGATGATCGGCGTCCCGTTCGGGTCTGCTGCGGCCCAGGTGCAGCCGATGGTCCGCGGTGCGGAGTTGCTGCATGCGAGCGAGAACGGTCCGATGGGCTCACCGGCCGGCGTGGCCTGGGCCGCTGCGCTGGCGATCGGCGTGAGGCCGTCGACGATGACCACCTCGTTGACGGCGGTCACGGTGAAGGAATAGGTCGTGCCGTTGGTCAGGCCGGTGAAGACGTGGCTGCTCGACCCCGCCGTCGCCGTCTGGAGGAGGTTTCCGGGCTGGGCGACGATCCGGTACTCGTCGATGGCGCAGCCCTGGTCGGCCGGGGGCGTCCACCGGACCGTCACCTGCTGGTCGCCTCGCTCGGCGGACACGTTCGTCGCGGCATCCGGCACGAAGCACGGGGTCACGACCGGCGACGGGGCGCTCCAGGGCCCGATACCGCCACGGTTGATGGCGCGCACCTCGAAACTCACGTCCTGGCCGTTGGCGAGGTCGGTCCAGACATAGGTCTGGGTCGCCGTCGGCTGGGGGGTGAGCGGGGAGATCTGGCCAGATCCGACGCGACGGATCTCGTATCCGGTGATCGGGTCGCCGCCGTCGAACGGTGGCGACCAGGTGACGGTGACCTGGCGGTCACCCCGCACCGCCGCCGGCTGGGCCGGCGCGTCCGGAACCGTCAGCGGGTTCTCGCATGGCGGGGGCGGACTCGACCACTCCGACCATCCGTCGTTGTCGTTGGTCGCCGAGTTCCTGGCCCGGGCCCGGAAACAGTAGGTGGTGCCATTGGTCAGGCCATCCCAGACCAGGGTGGTGATCGCGCTCCCGGTCGTCCTGGTCGCCGAGGTTCCGCCGGAGATCTCGATCTCGTAGTCGATCACCGGGGTACCGGCCGACAGCGCTGCACTCCAGTTGACCGTGATCTGTTCGTCCCCGAACTCCAGTGCCCCCATGCTCGGAGGTTCCGGGGCTTCGTCTGGGATCTCCGGCAACGACGGCGGGCTGAACTCACCCTGCCCGGCGTCGTTGATCGCTGCGACGGTGAACGTGTAGGCAACCCCGTTGGTCAAGCCGGTCCAGGTGTGGTTCGTCGTGGCGGGCGGACCGATCGTGGTCGAAGCCGAGCTGCCGTCATCGCCCGAGTACTCGAGGACGTAGCCGGTGATGGGCCCGCCGTTGTCGATCGGGGCGGTCCAGGTGATGGTGAGCTCGCGACTGCGCGGCGGGGCGATGGTCGGGGCTTGCGGGGCCTCGGGCCGGCCGACCATGTCGATCGTTATCGATCCGGTGGACTGGTAGGCCGTGGATCGGCGGGCGTCCTGCACGGTGTAGGTGAAGGTCGCCGTCCCGAAGAAGTCGGACCGTGGGACGAACGTGACCTCCTGGCCGTCGGTGGAGGTGGTGCCGCCGTCGACGACGCCGACCGCACTGATGAACAGGCCGTCCTGCAGCTCCGGCGGCAGGTTGTCACTGTCGTTGTCGAGCGCCCGGACGACCACGGTGTTGCCCTGGAAGTCGTTCGCGGTGTCGTCGACGACGGTCGGCGGCGGGGAGTCCTCCGTGATCAGATTGACGGTCACCGAGGAGGTCGCGGCCTCACCGGCGAGGTCGGTCACGGCGTAGTCGAACCCACCGGCCGCACCACCGTCGGTCACGGCGCTGGTGACGGTGACCTGACCGTTGGCCCCGGTGGTGGCGCCGATCGCTCCGGAGACGTTGCTCACGGAGAAGCTCAGCGTCTCCTGCCCACCGATCAGATCGGGGTCGTCGACGAGTGCGGTGAGGTCGACCGGGGTGTCGACGCCGGCCTGGACGTCGACCGTCAGCGGGGTCGCCGTCGGCGGCCGATTCTCCGGCGGGAGGACGTTGACCAGCACCGTGGATGCGACCCGGTGCCCGTGCTGGTCGTCGACGAGGAAGTCGAAGGAGGCCTGCCCCTCGAAGTCGGTGTCCGGGGAGAACAGGACGGTGAACAGGTTGGCCGCCGGCGTGCCGACGGCGCTGACCGAACCGCCCTGGCGGTTGGTCCCCAGAGCGTAGAGCAGGTCGTCTCCCTCGGGGTCGGAGATGCCGTCGTGCAGGGAGATTTCGATCGGGGTGTTGAACGCCGTCTCGACGGTGCGGACCGGAACGACGGGGGCCAGGTTCTCCGCCACCAACACGGTGACCAGCGCCGGCGCCGACTCCAGGCCGTCGCCGTCGACCACCCGGTACGGGAAGCTGGCGGTTGTCTCAGGCACGACGAACGAGATCGTCCCGTCCGCCTCGACCGTGAACGAACCGTCGCCAGACGGCACCACCTGGAGCCCGCCGGGTGTGCCATCGGGATCGAAGTCGTTGAGCCTCGGATCGAGCGAGACGATCGTGCCGGCCTGATGGGGCCCGGTCTGGTCATTCACCGCCACCGGCGGCTCGGGCACCACCTCTGGCAGCAGCTCCACCAGGACGACGGCCTGATCGGAGCCGCCCCGGCCATCGGCGATCGTGTAGGTGAACGAGACCGTCCGCGCATCGGATTCGGCAGGAGGGGTGTACTGAATGATGTCACCGACGATGCCGACCACACCGACCGCCGGCGTGGTCACATCGACGACGGTGAGCCGGTCGCCGTCAGGATCGGAGTCGTTCGCCAGCACCTCGATCCCGATGGCAGCGCCACCGACGGTGACCGGTGCGAGCTGGTCGTCGTCAACGGCATTCGGATCACGGTTGACCGCAGTGGGTGCGATCACACCGACCGACACCGACCCGATGGCCCGACCGGGTTCACCACCGGCCGGATCGAGGTACGAATCGGTCAGGGTGTAGGTGAACTCGTCGGTGCCGGCGTATCCGGCTCGCGGGATGTAGCGGACCGTACCGTCCTCGTTGATCTCGACCCGCCCGTTCGCCGGCTGGCTGGCGATGCCCTCGACCGAGATCGGATCCCCGTCGGGGTCGCTGTCGTTGTTGAGGACGGGGATGGTGACCGCTCGGTCGGACAGGGTCCTCGCTTCGTCCGGTGTGGCAATCGGAGGCCGGTTGGCCCGGTCCGGAGGCACGACGCGGACCTCGACGACCGCCGAGGCCCGGTTGCCACCGTCGTCCTCGATGTCGTAGCCGAAGCTGAAGGCGAACCGTTGCTCCTCGTCGACGGTGATGATGAGACCCTGACCATCGGGTCCAAGCTGCAGAAAGCCCTCGTCGACATCGGCCAGGGGTCCGACCACCTGCAGCGGCCCACCCTCGGGGTCGTAGTCGTTGTCCAGGACCGGGATCGAGGTCGGCTGGCCGGGCCGGACCTCGATGACGTCGGCGTTCGCCACCGGCGGGTAGTCCACCGGGTCACCGGGGACGGCGGAGACGATCACCGAAGAACCGACGGCGTCGCCCTGCCCGTCGGAGACGAAGTAGGGGAACGAGAGCCGTGGCGGTGCCTCGGGGAGGGCTCGGACCGAGAACCCGACACCCGGCACCTCCGAGATGTCGAGGCCGTCGACCCCGAACCAGTCGACCAGCCCGATGACGTCGCCGTCCGGATCGCTGTCGTTGTCGAGCACCCGGACGATCCGGGTGTCGCCGATGACGAGTGCCAGCTCGTCGACGACCGGGACCGGTGGGCGGTTCTCCTCTTCCGGCTCCACCTCGATCCGGATCTGGGCCGGGGTGCTCTCCGGGCCGTCCGACGCCGAATAGACGAACCGGTAGGTCCCCGGCTCCTCCGGGGTGAACAGGAAGCTGCCGCCCGGTGTCAGGGTGGCGGCGACATTGGGCGGGTCGACCGCCGTGAGGTTGAACGAGGTCAGCGCATCGCCGTCAGGATCGGCGTCGTTGGCAAGCACATCGAGGCTGAGGGTGTCCCCAACGACCGTGGAACCGACGTCGTTCCGCGACACCGGCCGTTGGTTGGAGTCGGTCGGTCGAACCCTGATCCGGGCGGTCCCCCTTGACTCGGCCCCGTAATCGTCCCGGATCAGGTAGTCGAGCGTCAGCACACCGTCGGGGGCCGCGATGTCCGGCGTGTAGGTCAAGTTGCCATCCGGGGTGAAGCTGATCGCACCGGTTCCGTCGTCCTCGACGCCTACCAACACCAGCACATCACCGTCCGGATCAGTGTCGTTGTCGAGCAGGTTGATCGACACCGCTCGCCCGGCCCGGACGGTGGCGTTGTCTGTTTCGGGGACCGGCGGGCGGTTCCCGACATCGGTCTGCTCAGTCACCTCCACGGTGGCTGACGCCGAGCTACGCCCACCCCGCCCGTCGTGGATGGTGTACTCGAACGATGTCGAACCGACGTAGCCGGGATCGGGTACGAACTGGACCGCCCGACCGTCTGCGGTGACTGTCGCCACCCCGCCGACGATGACGACACGGCGATCACCATCGACGGACTCGACGACGAGCGGGTCGTTGTCGTCGTCTCGGTCGTTGGCCAGCACATCGATGATCGCCGCCCGGCCCGCCCTGGTGGCAGCCTCGTCCGGGAGCGCCTCCGGCGAGGTATTGAGGCCGTCGTCATCGAGATTGTTGAGCTCGTCCGGAAGTTCACCGTCTGGGGTGAATCGATCCCGCCGGTCGCCGCTGCTGCTGCCCTCGACCGGCTCCAGCTCCTCCTCTTCAGGAAACGTGCTCGACCAGTCGCTGATGTGGAGCAGCTCCTGGTTGTTGAGCGTGACCGACCAGGTCCCGCCACGCTCCACGTCGTTCACCCACACCCAGTCGTTGATCAGCCTGAGCCGCAGGGATCGACCGGCCCCGGACAGCGGCTCGACCCGGTCGCAGTAGTGGTAGGTGGGGGCCGGCGACAGGGTCACCACGTGGAGACAACCTCGGTGGACGATCGGGCGGAGTGGCTCGGTACCCCTGAGGGTCAACCGGCGGAAGATCGAGCCGTCCTCGAGGTCGATCTCCACCACGTCGCCGTCGCCGGTCACGGCGATCACCACGCCCGCCCCTCCCCCTGGCTGTTGCAAGGCGGCGATGTCGAGGCCGTGCTCGAGTTGTCGAACGCGCTCGCCGTCGACGACGAACAGGTCCGGCCCGCTGACGACGATGGTCCGGTTGCCGACCACCGTGTGGTGATCGACGGCGATCCCACTCAACGACTCGTCGACCAGGGAGCTGACCGCGCCGGTGTCGTCGACGATCATGATCGCAGCGCCGGCCGGGTCGACGACGGACACGAGGCCTGACAACGACACCGAGACGGCGACCGGTCCCTCGGTATCGACCGAGCGCGGGGTGGACTCCAGATCTTCGAGGGTTGCGAACTCCTCCGAGGGCAGCCGCCAAACGTCACCGGCGGCTGCGTCCGCCAACACCACCGCTCCGGGAGCGGCGGCGACCTGGAGCGGACGCTGCACCGATACCGATGCTCGTTCGGCCGTTCGGGCGGGGTCCAGGAGCGTGACCCGGTTCTGGATCGGATCGTTCACCACCACGATGCCGGGCGCCTGCTCGACGTCGAACAGACCCTGGAAGGGTCCGATGCGTCTGGAGAGCTCTCGGCTCACCCGGTCGACGTGGCCGATGAACCCCTCCTGGCGATTGATCAGCCAGGCACCACCATCGTTGGTTCGACTCGCCGAGCCGGGGCGCCCGTCCGCCAAGAAGGCGGAGATGACGACGGCGGCAATTGTGCCCACCGTGAACAGGGTGGCGAGCAACGCCCGCCAATTGACCCGCGGGGAGGACGCCAGCTTCTTCACACGGCCCCTCCCTTCAGATCCTCACGCCCACAACGACATAGAGGCATGACGTGGAAGGGCATTGTATGTGGGGGGTCGGAGACGGGATATAGGGATCCACCCCCAGCGGTCGATCCCATCTCTTTCGCCCCTGGGCCTCCGTCGCAAGCCGCGAGAATAGTCAGGAGTCCAGGGCCGCTGACATGGCGCGATCTACATGTCGTGGCCGGGGCCAGGCCCGCTGTGTACCCTTGGCCCTGCCGAGCGGCTGACGCATGGTCGAGGTGGAATGCGACACGGGTGACATGGTCAAGGACAGCGAGTCGTCGGGGGCAAGCGGCAACCGCTTCCCGGTCATCGACAAGTACACCGTAGAGGCCGTGGTCGGTTCTGGTGGCTTCAGCCAGGTGTACCGGGCAACCCACAACTTCACGAATGACACCCACGCGATCAAGGTGATCTCCAGCGCGCTCGGCGAGAAGGCGCTCGAGGTCTTTGAGCGCGAGGCGCAGATCCTCGTCGAGTTAAAGGGGCAGGCCAATATCGTTCGGGTTACTGACGCCGGACGGACGGAGAACGACGACTCTCTGTACCTGGTCATGGACTATTACGAGACCAGTTTCGATCGAGTTGAGTCCCTCGACGTCGAACAGGTCCTCGAGATCGGGCGCAAGATCGCCGGGGCGCTCGCCGTCATGCACGCCCAGGGGATCATCCACAAGGACGTAAAGCCGAGCAACATCTTCGCCGACGCAAAGCTAGAACCGGCACTGGGTGATTTCGGCATCTCGACACATGGCAACATCGATCCCTCTCGGACGATCCAGGCCTTCTCGATGAACTACGCCGCGCCCGAGGTGTTCCTCGGGGGCAAGGCCGAGGCCCCTCGTGACGTGTACGCCCTGGGGGCCACCCTCTACCACTTCCTCGAAGGCGACCCCCCGCTCGGCAAACAGGCGACACCGGGTGAGGCGCAGGAGGCGATGGCGCTCCGCATCTTCGAGCAGGAGCCGGACGCGCTCACCAATCCCGGTGTGTCGAGCGAGCTGGCCACACTGGTGCTTCGATGCCTGGCCAAGGATCCCCGGGATCGGCCTCCGGCCGACGAACTGGCAGCGGAGCTGACCGAGCTCGCGGCCTCGTATCGAGACCGAGACGGCGGATCGCCGGTGGTCGCGGGCGAGTTACCGATGGCGCCGCCGGACGTCGCTTCCCCGAGGTCCGAGTGGGTGCCGGCGAGTGACGGGCGGCCCGATCCCGTGCCGCTGGCTATCGAGCCTTCGCCGTTCGGCGGGATGGCCAAGGATCGGACGGGCTTCCGCGCCTACCAGGGCATCGATAACCCACCGGCGACGGGCGGCCCGCCATCGCCGGACCTCGATCCGGAGCGTCCGGAACTGCCGGAGCCGGACGACGCTCCCGCCCGTCGCCTGCTTCCTATCGGCGTTGCGCTCGGGGCACTGGTGCTGCTGATCGGCATCGGGTTGTGGCGGCTTCCCGATGCTGCGGACGAGTCAGCAGACGAAGGCTCACCCCTGGCGTCGCCCGATGGTGCCTCGGACGGCGATCCGCCGGATGGCGGGTCGGTCGAGGTGCTGCTGCCGCCCGAGGACGTCCAGGTCGCAGCAACCGACGACGGCGGCCTCGAGCTGACCTGGACCTCGCGCCTCGAACCACCCGAGGGGTTCTGGGTCTCCCTGGCCGACTCCGACATCGGCGAGTCGGCAGCGTCGTCCCCTCATACCTGGAGCACCGAGATCCCGGAAGGGATGTCACCCTGTTTCGAGGTGTTCGCCGTTGGCGAGCTCGGCATGTCCTTTCCCTCGAGCCCGATACGCTGCGCCGCGCCATGACCCCTTCGACTCTGCCGTAGCGAACGGTCGGGACCATCGGCCCTGGTCGCGAGTGCGCCCTGGATGGACACTCGTAACCGAAGCGATGCCACCGGGTGCGCGATGAAGGGAGACGGCCGTGGTTGGAACGCTCGTCGTACCCTCCGACAGTCCCTCAGCCGAAGGTGTTGCTCGGAGGCTGGTGGCTCGAACCGGTGCTGCGTTGGTATCGGTCACCGGCGATGCCAACGCCATCGTCGACGCGGCGAACCACGGCGACGCCCTGATCGTGATGACTGCCCTCGGTCGCTACCGAGCCGGCGCCGTACGGTCGGAGCTGGCCGAAACGGTACTGAGATCCGGCACCCAACCAGCCCTGCTGATCGGCCCCCACGTCGCCATCGGTTCCGACTGGCCGACCGGTCCGCTCCTCGTTTGTAGCGACGGAACCGACTTCAGCGAGGCCATCGTGGAGCCGGCGGCCCAATTGGCGAAGCGACTGGACCTGGCAACCCGGATCCTCCTCGTCACCGATGGAGATCCGGTCGCCGATTGCTCAGATGCCGGCCGACGGGTTCGATCCCTGGCGGGGAAGGTCGAGTCGATCGTTGGATCCAGGGTTCACTATGACCTGCTCCACGACGCCGATGTGGCTCAGGCGATCAGCGACCACGGCCAGTGGTATCGGGCCAGCCTCATCGCCATGACGACCCATGTCCGCACCTCGGTGGACCGACTCGCCCATGGCAGCGTTGCGATGGCGGTTGTCCACCGGGCCCGTTGCCCGGTCCTGGTCCGGGGCCCCATGGGCTGAGCGAGACCGCAGCGACACAGAAGCCAACCTGAAAGGAAGACCCGAAATGGAAAGAGATCAACGCGTGGCATTGGTGACGGGAGCCGCAATGGGCATCGGGCTGGCCGTGGCCAAGCGGCTGGCTGCCGACGGTGCGGCCGTAGCCTTGGTCGACATCAACGACGCCGGACTCGAGGCGGCGGCCGAGGAGATCGCCCGGTCCGGAGGGAAGGTCACATCGTTCGTCGCCGACGTGAGCCGGCGGGACCAGGTCTTCGACGCCGTCGACCACACGGTCACCGAACTCGGCGGGCTCGACATCATGATCAACAACGCGGGCATCGCCCACATGCGACCGATCATGGATACGACCGAGGACGACATGACCCAAGTCCAGTCGATCAACGTCAACGGAGTGTTGTGGGGCATCCAGGCCGCCGTGACGCAGTTCAGGAGAGCCGGCACAGAGGGCAAGATCATCTCCGCTTCGTCGATCGCCGGCCACGATGGGTTCCCCAACCTGGCCGCGTACTGCGCAACGAAGTTCGCGGTGCGTTCGCTCACCCAGTCGGCAGCCAAGGAGTTCGGGCCGGAGGGGATCACCGTGAACGCCTATTGCCCCGGCGTCGTCGACACACCGCTCTGGGAAGCGCTGGACGGGGAGTTCGACGCGCACTCCAACGTCGGCGAGGGCGAGACCTTCAAGGCCTTCGCCAGCGGAGCGGTGCTTGGCCGACCACAGACCGCCGAGGAGGTCGCCGCCCTCGTCTCGTATCTTGCCGGACCGGACAGCGACTTCATGACCGGCCAGAGCGTGATCATGGACGGCGGCATGGTCTTCCGGTAGCGGCCGCTTCGGCCATCGGAGGCCCGGCCGTTCGCTCTACGTGCGGCGCTTCGGGTCTTCCGAGACTCGGGCCGGCTCCCGCCCGGCGAGCCGTTGTGGCCGTCGATCGAGCAGGCGCCGGCCAAAAGCCAGGGTGTCTGCGAACCACTCCGTGCCGGTGGAGCGGGGAGAACCCTGACCCCGCTGCAGGCTGTGTGGGTGGGTGGCCGTCAGCGCCGCCCCACCGGCCGAGTGACTCGTCCCCGCATCAGTCGATGTCGGCGACCACCCCGTTGAACTCGTTGGTCAGTGGCTGGTTCATGATGGCAAAGGTCTGCTCGAGGCCGGCCGTGCGGTGATGCCTGCCTTCCTGCCACGCTGGGTCGGAGGTCAATGCATCGAAGGTCGCATGGCTTGGGAACAGGTTGATTCGGACCTCGTCCCAGATTCCGGCCGGACCCAGCGTGGTCGCCTCGACCTTGAGCCATACGAGCGGCTGAACGCCGAGTGGATCGGCGACCGAGCCGGCGTTCTCGCTGTAGAGGGCAACCGCGTCGCGACCTGAACGGTTCGGGTCGGCGTCGGCGTCGC
>JBCCFN010000097.1:0-16884 GCA_039029715.1 Actinomycetota bacterium
AGCCGAGCTACGTCGGTGCCGACTTCGACGTGATCGCTGCGTCGATGACCGGTGTCTTCACCTTCGAGCAGGGCGACACGCGTGAGGCGTCCGACTTCAACGTGTTCTTCCGTGACTTCGCCGGCTACCCCTACTACTCCGACGCCATCTGGTACTTGACCCAGATGCGGCGGTGGGGGCAGATCGACGCCGACCAGACCGACGAGTGGTACGTGGAGACCGCAGGGAAGGTCTACCGCCCCGATCTCTACCTGGCCGCAGCCGAGTCCCTCATCGAAGAGGGCGTCATTTCGTCGGACGACGTGCCGGACACCGACGGCTTCCGGGGGGTCGAGGACGACTTCATCGACGGGATCCCGTTCGACGGGTCGAAGCCGAACGAATACCTCGAATCGTTGCCAATCGGACTCAAGGCCGGCCAGACCGTGTCGGCCGCCGGCGTGGAGGGATAGCGATCGTGACCACCCCGACTTCATCCGAGACCCCTGCGACCGGACCCGCCCCGGACCTCGAGGTCATTGACGAGCTCGAGCAGGCAGTGGACGATGCCGGCCCGGCGATCACCGTCGGGAACGAGACCCCGCCAGCCGGTGGCGGGTTCTCCGCTCGGCTCGCCGGCTGGTTCACGCTTGCCAGGCTGCGTCGGGCGCTGTCCGCCCTGTGGCCACCCACGCTCGGCATCGTCGGCTTCTTGCTCCTCTGGGCGGTCGTCGCCTCCAGGGTCAACACCCAGATCGGACAGCTTCCCGGTCCGGGTCAGGTGTGGGACGCTGCGGTTGGGCTCTATGACGCCTGGCGGGAGACCCGGGCCGCAGAAGCGGCGTTCCTGGCCCAGCAGGAGGCGGATAATGCGGTTCGGATTGCGAATGGCGAGCCGCCGGTCGACTTTCCGTTCAACGGGCCGGTCACCATCGTCGACCAGATCTGGACCAGCCTGCGCACGGTGACCTTTGGGTTCTTGATCGGCACCGTGATCGCCGTGCCGCTCGGTCTGGCCGCCGGGCTGTCGACCACGTTCGGCAAGGCCATCAACCCGTTGGTCCAGGTCTTCCGGCCAGTCAGCCCGCTGGCCTGGCTCCCGATCGTCCAGTTGGTGATCGCCGCCGCCATCACCTCGAACGACCCGACGTTCGAGAAGGCCTTTCTGATCTCCGCCATCGTCGTGACGCTCAACTCGCTCTGGCCAACCCTGATCAACACCCAAATCGGTGCCTCGTCGGTCGACAAGGATCTGCTGAACGTCGCCGAGGTACTTCGCCTCGGCTGGTTCACCCGCCTCCGCAAGATCGTGTTGCCGTCGGCCATGCCCTACATCTTCACCGGCATGCGACTGTCGCTCGGCGTCGGCTGGATGGTCCTGATCGCGGCCGAGATGCTCGCCCAGAACCCCGGCCTCGGCAAGTTCATCTGGGACGAGTTCCAGAGCGGATCCAGCCAGTCGACCAGTCGGATCATGGCCGCAGTGATCCTGATCGGGATCATCGGGTTCCTGCTCGACCGGGTGATGGCGATCCTCGAAGGGTTCGTGAGCCGCAACCGGGTGGCGGCATGACCGGGGTGACGCCGCTGGTGTCGCTGCGCGACGTCACCAAGCGATACGTGGACGGCACCGGGATCATCTCCGAAGTGCTGGCCGGGGTCGACCTCGATGTCGCCGAGGGGGAGTTCGTGGCCGTGCTCGGCTTCTCCGGCTCGGGCAAGACCACGTTGATCTCGGCCATTGCCGGGCTGATCGACCTCGACGGCGGCCAGATCATGGTCGACGGTTCTCCGATCGACGGGCCGGGCCTCGACCGCGGGGTGGTGTTCCAGTCGTACTCGCTCCCGCCCTGGCTGACCGTCACCGAGAATGTTGCCCTTGCGGTCGACGCGGTCCACGGCGACCGGTCGAAGGAGGACCGGCGGGCCCTGGTCGACGAAACGATCGAGCTGGTCGGCCTCAGCCACGCAACCGACCGGCGGATGGCGCAGCTGTCCGGCGGGATGCGACAGCGGGTGGCGCTGGCTCGGGCACTGTCCGGGCGGCCGAAGATCATGCTGATGGACGAGCCCCTGTCCGCCCTCGACGCGTTGACCAGGGCCAAGCTCCAGGACGAGATCGAGCAGATCCGGGCCAGGGAGAACCAGACCATCCTGCTGGTGACCAACGACGTCGACGAGGCACTGCTCCTCGCTGACCGGGTGGCCATCCTCGACAAAGGTCCGAGCGCAGGCATCGCCCGGGTCTTTGACGTCCCGATCGAGCGACCTCGGGACCGGACCGACCTCGGCAACAGTCTGGTCTACACCTCGCTCCGGAGCGAGATCGTCAACTTCCTGACCACGATGAACCCCGACGAGGACCTGGCGTCGGAGGGCCCGGAGGAGCCGGGCGGCGGCCCGATCGCCCTGCCCGACCTGGAGCCGGTCGACCTCCGGCCGCCGAAGGCGTACCGGGAGGCGGCGAAGGTCCGCTCGCCTCGACGGTTCCTCGAGTTCAGTGACCTCGAGAAGATCTACCCGACCCCGGCTGGGCCGCTCACCGTGGTCGAGGGGATCGATCTGACGATGGACAAGGGCGAGTTCATCTCGCTGATCGGCCACTCCGGCTGCGGCAAGTCGACCGTGCTCTCGATGACGGCCGGGCTCAACGAGATCACCGGCGGGTGGATCGCCCTCGACGGGCACCTGGTCGACGCGGCCGGGCCGGACAAGGCGGTCGTGTTCCAGGCCCCTTCGCTGTTCCCTTGGTTGACCGCAAGGGAGAACGTGGCCCTCGGGGTCGAGCGGGTCTACCCGAAGGCCAACCGAGCCGAGCGGCGGGAGGTCGTCGAGTACTACCTGGAACGGGTCGGCCTTGCCGACGCCATGGACAAGAAGGCGTCAGACCTCTCGAACGGGATGAAGCAACGGGTCGGCCTGGCTCGGGCGTTTGCCCTCAGCCCGAAGCTGCTGCTACTGGACGAGCCGTTCGGGATGCTGGACAGCCTGACCAGGTGGGATCTCCAGGACGTCCTGGTCGAGGTTTGGAATCGCACCGAGGTGACGACGATCTGCGTGACCCACGACGTCGACGAGGCGATCCTCCTTGCCGACCGGGTGATGATGATGACCAACGGCCCGAACGCCAGGATCGGTCGGATCCTCGACATCGACCTGCCTCGCCCCCGGGACCGGCGGGCGTTGCTCGAGGACCCCAATTTCTACGCCTACCGGGAGGACGTGCTCCAGTTCCTGGCCGCATACGAGCACGGCGCCCACGCGACGGTCTGAGCATCGTGGACGAGGCCGACGGATGAGCGAGGTGACCACCCACTGCCCGTACTGCGCCCTCAACTGCGGGGTTCGGTACGAGGTCGCGGCCGATCGCATCGTCGACCGTGCCCGGTGGAAGGAGTCGCCTTTGACCGCCGGGGCCCTGTGCTCAAAGGGGGTCACCGCCCATCTCCAGGTCCATCATCAGGAGCGGTTGGCCGCACCGCTGGTCCGGCGGGGCAGCGATCTGGTCGAGGTCGAATGGGACGAGGCGCTCGATCGAGCGGCCGATGGGCTGCTACGGATCCGGAATCGCTACGGCCCGGGGGCGAACGCGGTGCTTTCCGGCGGGTCCCTCACGAACGAGAAGGTGTACCTGGTCGGCAAGTTGGCCCGTTTGGCGCTCGGCACCCCCCACATCGACTACAACGGCCGGTTCTGCATGACCTCGGCCGGTGCGGCAAACAAGCTGGCATTCGGGGCGGACCGGATGATGACGCCGCTGGCCGAGCTGGAGCGGGCCGAGGTCGCAGTGGTGATCGGGGCAAACCTCTCGGCCGCGTTCCCGGTGGCGGTGCCGAAGCTCCTGGAGGGTGTTCGCCGGCGTGGTGGCCGGGTGGTCGTGATCGATCCCCGGGGGTCGCGGTTCGTCCGCCCCGGCGACCTGCACCTTCGGATCCGGCCCGGCACGGACGCCACGCTGTTCAATGGCCTGCTCCGAGAGGTCGATCGGCGGGGTCTGATCGACAGGGGGTTCGTCCGGGACCGGAC
Organism: Actinomycetota bacterium; assembly: GCA_039029715.1. Lineage (GTDB taxonomy): Bacteria > Actinomycetota > Acidimicrobiia > Acidimicrobiales > SZUA-35 > JAHELU01. The sequence goes on from JBCCFN010000097.1 coordinate 4,006, forward strand.
GACGGGGTTCGCCGATGCGCTCGCTGCGGTCGCCAACACCACCCCGGAACGGGTGGTCGAGCACTGCGACATCCCGATCGAGCTCGTCAGGGAGGCGGCCGCCGTCATCGGCGGCACCCGTCGCTGCATCCACCTCCACGGCCGGGGCCCGGAGCAACAGGTCGGTGGCGTCGCCAACGTGCTGGCCATCATCAACCTCGGCCTGGCCTGCGGTCATGTCGGCGGCCCGGGTCGCGGCGTGAACATGCTGACCGGTCAGCGCAACGGACAGGGTGGCCGGGAGTGGGGCCAGCGATGCGATCAGCTACCGGCCGGTCGCCGGATCGACGACCCCGCAGACCGGGCGGTGGTGGCCGAGCGCTGGGGGGTCGACCCGGACCGACTGCCCGGCGTCGGCCGCACCTACGTCGAGATCCTCGACGCGGCCAGACGGGGCGAGATCCGCGGGCTGCTGTCGATCTGCACCAACATGAGCGTGTCTGCACCGGACCTCGACCGGGTCGAGGCGTCGCTGGTCGCCCTCGATCACCTGGTCGTGATCGACCCGTTCCTGTCCCCGTCGACTCGCCATGCCGACGTCGTCCTGCCGGGGACCACGTTCGCCGAGGAGGAGGGGACGATCACCACGATCGAGGGCCGGGTCGTTCGCTGCGATCAGGCGGTGTCACCGCTGGCCGGTCTGGCCGACCTCGACCTGCTCGGCGACCTGGCAGACCGCCTCGGTGCCCCGGACGGGCTGCGGTTCGAGCGGGGCCGCGACGTCTTCGATGAGATGCGACGGGTGTCGGCCGGCGGCCCTGTCGACTACTCCGGGATGACCTGGGACCGTCTCCGGGACGAAGGCGGGTTGTGCTGGCCCTGCCCGGACGAGGATCACCCCGGCACGCCGCAGCTCTACACCGGGCGATTCGCCCACCCCGACGGTCGGGCCAGGTTCCACCGGGTGACCCAACCGGCACCCCCGGAGCCGGTCGGGCCGGAGCGGCCGCTGGTGTTGACGACCGGTCGAGTCCTGGCTCAGTTCCTGTCCGGCAACCAGACGATGCGGATCCCCGAGCAGCAGGCGCTGGCCCCGGGCCCGGTGCTGGAGGTCCACCCGGACACGGCGGCCGCCTTCGGCCTCGTCGACGGCGAGCCGGTGTCGGTCACCAGCGCGCTTGCGACGTCGACCGTCGAGTGGACGTCGAACCCGGAGTTGCGGCCGGACACGGTCTTCCTGCCGTACCACTGGCCGGCCTGTAACCGGTTGGTGGCGGCCCACCTGGACCCGATCAGTCGGATCCCGGCCTTCAAGTACACCCCGGTGACGCTCGCCCCCACGCCGGCCGCCCCGACCGACGATCGGCCCGTGGCCAAGGAGGTCACGACCCGATGACCGATGCGTCCTACGTGCTGGCCTGGCGGCTCGGTGGCCGGAAGGTGGTGGTGGTCGGTGGCGGCTCGATCGGTACTGCGAAGGTCGAGCTGCTCCTCGCCACCGGCGCACGGATCGTGGTGGTCGACCCCACCCCGTCCGACCGGGTCGTCGAGCTCGCCGACTGCGACCGCCTGGCGCTCCGCCGCCGCCGGGCCTGGCCGACCGACCTGGTCGGGGCCAGACTGCTGGTCGCCGCGACCGGCGACCCGGCAACCAACCGGCGTCTCCGCCGGTGGGCCCACCGGTTCGGTGCGGTGGTCAATGCGGTCGACGACCAGGCCAATTGCGACGTGACCGTGCCGGCGATGATCCGCCGGGGCCCGGCAACGATCGCCATCACCACCGACGGCGCGACCCCGGCCGGCGCCCGCTTCCTCCGCGAGGAGGTCACCGAGCTGATCGACCGCGGGCTTCCGGACAACCTGGGGGTGGTGCTCGACCACGCCGCCGGAGCCAGGTCGGAACTGCGCACGAGCGGTCGGTACCGCTACGACTACCGGCGGTGGCGGGACCGGTTCTTCCAGCCCGCCTTGGCGGCCGGGTCGGAGCACGCAGTGGACGCTGTCCGCCGAAGATTCGTCGATGGGTTTGAGCGGGGCAGCGGCCGGGATCAGCTCGGCCGGATCGTCCTGGTCGGTGCCGGACCGGGTGGGGCCGACCTGGTCACGGTGCGGGGCGCCAGGGCCCTGGCCGGTGCTGATGTCGTCGTCTACGATCGGTTGGCCGATCCGTCGCTGCTCGACCTGGCACCGCCAGCGGCGGAACGGATCCCGGTCGGGAAGGGCAAGGGGTTCGGGGCCACCCAGGCCGAGATCAACGCCCTGCTGGTCGAGCGGGCCCTCGCCGGTTCGACGGTGGTGCGGCTCAAGGGTGGCGACCCGTTCGTGTTCGGTCGTGGTCAGGAGGAGGTCGACGCCGCCGCAGCGGCAGGACTGGCCGTCGACGTCGTGCCCGGCGTGTCGTCTGCGCTGGCTGGGCCGGCGCTGGCCGGTATACCGCTCACCGACCGCCGGCAAGCCGCCTCGTTCACCGTCCTGACCGGCCATCGGGCCGCGGGCGCCCGCTGCCCGGAGCGGCTGGCTGCGGCCGCCGGTGGTGGCACGGTGGTGGTCCTGATGGCGGCCAGCACTGCGGCCTCGGTCGCTGCCGACCTACTGTCCGGTGGTCGTCCCTCGGGCGAGCCGGTCGCCTTCGTCCATGCCGCAGGAACCGATGAGCAGCGGGTGGCCACCGCCGTCCTCTCCGAGGTGGTACGGCACGGTTGCCCTTTTCCGGCGCCGACCGTCATGGTGGTCGGCGCAGTGGTTGACCGCACAGTGATCGACGGGCCACCCGGTCAGGATCGAGCCGAGCCGTGCCGGTCGACGCCGACCACCCGCAACACGGCATCGGTGAGCAGATCGGATCGATCGTCGACGAACGGCAGGTGGTTGTTGATCTCGAGCGCCACCAACCCGTGGAGGACTCCCCAGGTCGACAGCATGTGGTCGAGGACACCGGGCGGGGCACCGTCCGGGCCGCCGTCGATCGAGTAGTCCTGCCCGAGGGCCAGGCCGAAGGCTCGGACCAGGGGACGGAGCACCGCCACCTCGGCCTCCACCGTTCCGGCGTCCTGGGGGGCGGCGTACCCGGGGATCTGATCGGTGAAGATGAGGTTGTACTGGGCCGGGTTGTCGATGGCCCAGGACCGGTAGGCGTCGGTGACCGCCAGGAGCGAACCGGGCCCGTCATCGGGTCGGGTTCCCAGCGCGTCGGTCAGCGCCGCATCGAGGGCGTCCGCCAGCCCGCCGTAGCTCTCGAGGATCATGGCGGTGAACAGCTCATCCAGACTGGCGAAATAGGTGTAGAGCGAGGCCGGGTTCATCCCGACCTCCCGGGCGATGCCCCGCCAGGACACCCCGGCCCGACCGCCGTCTGCCAGCTGCCGGCGGGCGATGGCGATGATCTCAGCGGTCAGCTCCCGTCGCTGCCGCTGGCGCCGGGACTCCGGTGGCGCCGTGTCCTGGCCGTCAGCGGGTGCGGTGCTGCTCACGTGACCAACGTAACACAAACAAAACTTGCTTTCCAAACACTGTTTGGCGAATAGTGATGGAAAGTCAAACAGTGTTTGGAACTGTTGGCACGTTGCATCGGAGGAACTGGATGTCTGCACTCGCTCGACCCGTCGTTCTCGGCGCCGGCCCCGTCGGCCGGGCCATCGTCGACCAGCTGGTGGCAGCCGGCCACGGCCCGACCGTGGTCACGCGGTCCGGGACCGGGCTCCCCGGGGCCCGCCCGGTCGCCGCCGATCTGGCCGACCCGGTCCAGGCCAAGGAGGCCGTGGCCGGCGCCACCGTGGTGTTCCAGGCCACCCAGCCGGCATACCATCGCTGGCCGGAGGAGTTCCCGGCGCTACAGCGTTCGATCATGGACGGTGCGGCCGCCACCGGTGCCGCCCTGATCGTGGTCGAGAACCTGTACGGCTACGGCCATCGGTTCGAGCCATACCACCCGGCCATGCCGTTGGCCGCAACCACCCGCAAGGGCGGCGTCCGGGCCACGATGTGGCAAGAACTGGAAGCGGCCAACGAGGCCGGGATGCTCCCGGTCGCTGCGGTCCGGGGCAGTGACTTCATCGGTCCTCACGTGACCGACTCCTCCTACGGCCAGCGGTTCTTCGCCCCGCTGGTCGGCGGCGGAAAGGCTGAGGTGGTCGGCGACCCGTCGACCCGTCATGCCGTGACCTACGTCCCGGACCAGGCGGCGACCATGATCGCCGTCGCCGCCGACCCCGATGCCTGGGGACGGGCCTGGCATGCGCCGTGTGCGCCAGCGGTCACCCAGGCCGAGCTGGTCGACCTGGCGGCCGCCGCCGCCGGCGTGTCGCCTCGGCATCGCGTCCTCAAGGGCTGGCAGCTCCGGCTGGTCGGCCGGTTCATGCCGGCGGCCGGGGAGATGGTTGAGATGATGTACGAGTTCGACCACGACCACCTGGTCGACTGGTCCGAGACCGCCGATCGGTTCGGGCTGGCGGCCACCCCGCTGGCCGAGGTCATGGCCGCCACCACGGCGTGGTACCGGGACGAGGCCCGGTCGTGACCGCGGCACCGCTGACCGCCCGACCCGGCCAGACCCGGGCCGCGCTCCGTGCGTTGGCCCTGATGGGGCCGGTCGTCTTCGCCGCCCTGTTCACCGTCCGGGCCCTCAACCCCGCCGATCCCATCCTGCTGGCCATCGCCGTCGCACTGATCGCCGCCACCGTCGGCGTGGTCAACGGGCGTCGGATCGCCGGCTGGTGCTATCTCGTCTTCCCGGTTGCGCTCTTCACCAGCCCGGCCATCGGCGAGATCTCGTTCAACCTGACCGGGGTCGACAGCGGGGCTTGGCGGCTCCATGCCATCGTCTCCCTGCTGGCCCTCGGCGTGGCCACCGCGGTGGCGATCGCCGTGGCCCTCGGCGTCGACGGGACCGCCCGGCCGGCGCCTCGGTGGTCCGCCGTCCTGGTCGGCGGGTCGGCGCTCGGGCTTGGCTTGCTTGCCCTGGCCGGCGTCGTCGGCGGGCATCCCGGCTTCGGTCGGGAGCTGACGGATCAGGAGCTGGCGGCGCTGCCGACCATTGACCTGCTCAACTACCGGTACGACCCCGGGTCGGTGACCGTGCCGGGCGCCGGCGTCCAGCGGTTCCGGTTGGACAACCCGTCGACGGCCCCTCACACCGTGACCATCGATGCCCTCGACCTGGAGGTCTGGGTCCCCGCCGGTCGCTGGGCGGTGCTCGAGTTCGACGGCGGGCTGTTGTCCGAGTCGGTGGCCTTCTACTGCTCGGTCGGCGACCACCGTGACCTGGGAATGAGCGGACTCCTGGAGGTCGGCTGATGGTCGGCCGGTCGTCCGGCCTGGCATCGGCATCCGGCCTGGCCTTGGCCGTGGCGCTGCTACTCGGGGCCTGCGCCGGCGGGATCGATACCGGCCCCGCAGCCCCGGGCGTCGCCATCGACCCGGTCGAAGCCGGCCGGGCCCTGGCCGTCGAGCGCAACTGCGTCTCGTGTCACTCGGCAGACGGGTCGACCGGGGTCGGGCCGACCTGGCGGGGCCTCTACGGCTCGACCGAGCGGTTGACAAACGGCACGAACGTCACCGTCGATCGAACCTATCTGGCCCGTTCGATCCGGGAGCCCGGGACCGAGATCGTCGCCGGCTTCGACGTGGTCGAGATGCCGACGCTCGACCTGACCCCGTTCGAGATCGAGGCCCTGGTCGCCTACATCGAGTCGCTTGGCTGACCCGTCGGCACGGCTCCGGCCGACGGGCGGCCACGATGGCGGCGCGGTACCGTTGCTCGCACAGACATCGGTGGGGGAGCCAATGAAAGATGCAGTCTCGGTCTACGCCTCGCTGCTGCGGGGCGAGCTCGCAGGGGACGAGGCGCTGCGGGCAACGCAACAGATGCTCGAGTTGGTCATGGACTCGATTCCCCAGGCCATCTTCTGGAAGGGCCTCGACTCCGCCTACCTCGGCTGCAATCGGGTCTTCGCCGACCTGGCCGGGTTGGAACCGGGCGAGATGATCGGCAAGACCGATCTGGACATGCCCTGGGCGAACTATGGCGCAACCGACTTCCGGGACTGGGATCGCCAGGTCATGGACACCGGCACGCCGGAGTTCGGCATCCTGGAGAAGCTCCACCGGCGGGACGGGGCGGTCCTGTCGATCGAGACAAACAAGGTCCCATTGCGGGGCTTCGACGGCGAGGTCGTCGGGTTGCTCGGGACGTTCGAGGACGTCACCGAGAAGCGACGAGCCGAAGAGGACCTGCGGCAGAGCGTCGAGGAGCTCGACGAGCGGGTTCGGCTCCGAACCGAGGAACTGTCCCGGGCCAACGCCATCCTCCGCCGAGAGGTGGATGAGCGGGTTCGGCTCCAGGCCGAGGAGCGGCAACAGCGGGCATACGCCGAGGCGATGCGGGAGACGGCGGCCGCCATCTCCAGTTCGTTGGACCTGGAGGACGTCCTGGAGGAGGTCCTGGTCGGCGCCGAGCGGTTGCTGTCCCATGACCTGGGTGCGGTCATCCTGTTCGATGCCAATCAGCCGGAGATCGAGCCCGAGCTCGTCCACTACCGGTCCCGGTTCGGCTATGGCCCAAGCGCAGACGACCGCCCGTCGGCCCCGATCGACCTGACCGTGATCGAGCAGCTACACGCGGCGGAGAGCGGCCCGGCGCTGTTGAGCGTCGGGCCGGAAGCGGAGACTTCGGGACTGTGGCCGGACGCCCGCTCAATGATCGTGGCCCCGATGGCGATCGGGGGCCAGCTCGTCGGCTTCCTGGCCGCCGAGAGCGCGACCCCCGGGCTGTTCGATCACAGTCACCTGGAGCGCCTCGGCACGGTGGCCGATCAGGCCGCGGCCGCGATCTCCAACGCCCGGCTGTTCGAGCGCACGGCGGAGGTGGCGGCGGTCGACGAGCGGCAGCGCCTGGCCCGGGACCTCCACGACTCGGTGAGTCAGTCCCTGTGGACCGCATCCCTGCTGGCTGGCGCACTGGCCGAGCGAGAGTTCGAGGACGCCGAACTCTCGGCCCAGGTCGACGCCATTCGGGTTCTGACCCGCGGCGCCGTTGCCGAGATGCGGACGCTCCTGCTCGAGCTGCGGCCGCGGGCGTTGGAAGAGGCGCCGCTGCACGAGCTGTTGAACCAACTGATCACCGGGCTGGCCGGGCGCAAGGACGTCGTGATCGAAGCCGACCTGGCCTCGGCGGAGCCGATCCCGATCGAAGTGAAGCTCGGCGTCTACCGGATCGCCCAGGAGGCGTTGAACAACATCAGCCGGCACGCCGGTGCGACCAGGGTCGGCACCACGCTGGAGCGCCACCCTCGGCGGGTCGTCCTGACCATCAGCGACAACGGCTGCGGGTTCGATGACCCCGAGTCCCGATCGGATCGGCTCGGTCTGTCGATCATGCAGGAGCGGGCATCGGACCTCGGGGCGACGCTGGAGGTGGCCTCGGTCCCGGATGGCGGCACAACCGTCCGGATCGACGTACCGATCAGGATGGTCGGCTGATGTCGGATCCGATCACCGTCCTGGTCGTCGACGACCACGACCTCCTACGGCGGGGCATCGTCACGTCCCTGGCCCGGTTCGATGATCTGGAGATGGTCGGGGTCGCCGGCTCCGGTGAGGAAGCGATCGCCCTGACGCTCGAGCTGCAACCGTCGGTGGTGGTCATGGACCTCCTGATGCCCGGTATGGGCGGGGTCGCCGCCACCCGGGAGCTTCGGCGCCAATCCGACGCTCGGATCCTGGCCCTCACCAGCTTCGTCGACAACGACCTGGTCCAGGAAGCGCTCGACGCCGGCGCCGCCAGCTATCTGCTGAAGAACGTCGATGCCGCAGACCTGGCCGAAGCGGTCCGGATGACGGCCAGGGGCGGCAGCGCCTTTGCCCCCGAGGCGACCCGGGTCCTGGCCATGCCACGGGCCCCTCGGCGGCTGGCGGAGTTGACCGGCCGGGAACACGAGGTCGCCCTGTTGCTCGCAGACGGGCAGAGCAACGCGGACATCGCTCACGAGCTCTCGCTCAGCATCTTCACCGTCAAGAATCACGTGTCTCAGATCCTGACCAAGCTCCAGGTGAAGAGTCGGACGCAGGCCGCGGCGACGATCCTACGGGCGACCCGGGAACCGGAATAACCACGCCCGTCGCACCTGGTCGAGACTGCCGACACCGGGTCGGGCCAGAGCGGCTCTAGTTCCTTCGCGCCGGTTCGTCCGCGTCCTCAAGAACGCTCCTTCGCCCCTGGTGGGCCGCCGAGCCGAAACCGTACGTTCGCATTCAGGCGTGAGAACCGCCGGGCTGCGGGGGCGGCCCGGGACGAGGCGCACAGGGGACATCGGTGTCGGACCGAGGCGAGAAAACTCAGTTGTGGGTCGACATCGACGGCGAGGGGCCGCCGATCGTGCTCGTCCACGGCCTCGGCGGCACGTCCTCGGTGTTCGAGCCGCTGACCGAGTACCTCCGGACCACCAACACCGTGCTCCGATTCGACCTCCGTGGGCACGGCCGCAGCGGACGGATGTCCGAGCCATCGGTCGCGGCCTGGGCCGATGATCTGGACGCACTGCTGGACATGCTGCCGACGGCAAGCGCCGACTTCGTCGGGATCGGCCTCGGTGCGCTGATCCTGGAACACTTCGTGGCCACCAGGCCGAACCGGGTGCGGCGGATGGTGCTCATCAACCCGCTGCACGGCCTGGCCGAGCAGCACCGGGCCCGCTACCGGCGGCTGGCCGCCATCGTCCGCTCCGATGGGATCGAGAGCTTGCTCCGTGAGACCGGTCAGGAGTTCGGGACGGCACCGGAGACGCCGCCTTCCATCCTTCGAGCGTTCCGGCGGGAGCTACTCCTGGCCCAGGACCCGGAGTCGTATGCCGCAGCGTGCGAGGCGATCGCCGGCACCTACACCAGCGATCTCGCCTTCACGACCGTCCCGACCCTCATCCTCGTTGGGGTCGAGGCGACGGAGTCGATCGCCAGCGCCCAGACCATCGTCGAGCGGATCGATGGGGCGACGATGGCCAAGGTCCGTGGCCTTGCCTCCTGGCCGACGATCGAGCAGCCGGATCAGGTGGCGGCCCGGATCGCCGCCTTCCTCGGCCCAGACCTGATCGACGGGGCGGCGTGATGTTGCAGCAGCTCAGCGGCGGACCGACCAGGCTGTCCCGGGCCACGATCGTGGTCGCAGCGATCGGCGTCGCGGTCGCAGCATGGGTCCTGTTCCTGGCCACTGGGACCTCGGCCGGAGCGGCGATCCGGGAGCCAGGCGAGTTCATCGTGACGTTCCTGGATGGGCTCACCCTGGCCGGCCTGCTGTTCGTCGTGGCCTCCGGCTTCACTCTGATCTTCGGGCTGATGCGAACGGTCAACATGGCGCACGGCTCGCTGTTCCTGCTGGCTGCCTACGTGGCGATCGAGTTCCAGCAACGCATGGTCGGCAAGACCAACAACATCGTGCCGGAAGAGGTCAGCATCCTGTCCTGGGTGGTGCCGATGCTCGTCGGTTCTGCGGTCGCAGCGCTGCTCGGCCTCGTGCTGTACCAGACGTTCCTCCGTTGGAATCACGGCGATGACCTCCGCCAGGCCCTCATAACGATCGCCATCTCGATCATCATCGCCGATCAGCTGCTCGCCAACTTCGGTGGTCTGGCCCAGCGAATGATCTGGCCCGGGGCCCTGACCCACTTCTTCGAGATCCTCGGCGAGCGCTATGCGACCACCAGGCTGTTCATGCTTGCCATCTCCCTGGTCGTCGGTGCCGGGCTCTGGTATTGGCTGAACCGGACCCGGATGGGGATGATCATCCGGGCCGGGGTCGACGACCAGGAGATGGTCCGAGCGCTTGGCATCAACGTCTCGGCGGCGTTCGCCGTGACCTTCTTCGTCGGCTCGTTCCTTGCCGGCATGGGCGGGGCGATCGGGGCATCGTTCGCCGGGGCCGCTCCCGGCACGGACGGGAGCTGGCTGCTCAACGGTCTGGTCGTCGTCATCATCGGTGGACTCGGCTCCATGAAAGGGGCGGCCGCCGGCTCGTTGCTGTTCGGCATGGCGCAGGCCTTCGCCCCGGCCTACCTGCCGACGCAGTACACGTTCTACGCCATCATCGTCACCTTCGTGCTGCTGGCTGCGGTGCTGGCGATCCGTCCGAGCGGGTTGTACGGAACGGCGGAGCGATGACCATCGACCGATCCCGATGGCTGCCGCCGCTGGTCGTCCTGGTCGTGTTGGCGGCGTTGCCGCTGTTCGGCTCGGAGTTCTTCGTCACGTTCGTGATGACCCGGACCTTCATGCTTGGCATGGCGGCGGCCACGATCGTCTTCCTCTCCGGCTTCGGCGGGATGACCTCGATGGCCCAGTTCCTGATGTTCGGCATCGCCGGGTTCATGATCGGGAACCTGTCGGTGTCCGAGGCCGGCTCAAAGGGCCTCAAGTTGGGTCTGGATCCGTGGCTGTCGGTGGTGCTGGCACTGGTCATCACCACCGTGGTCGCCTTGATCCTGGGCGCCGTTGCCAGCCGGACCACCGGGATCTACTACCTGATGCTGACGTTCATCTTCGCCGTCATCGGGTTCTTCTTCTTCGGGCAGGTGACCACGTTCTCCGGCTTCGGGGGCATCACCGGCATCGACCCGCCGCCGGTGCTGCTCGATCACCCGATCCGCCTGTACTTCGTTGCGCTGGCGCTCAGCTTCGCCACCTACTTCACGCTGCGGGCCGTGATTCGGACCCCGTTCGGCCTGGCGCTCCAGGGGATTCGCGATGAGCCGGTTCGGATGGCGGCGCTCGGATGGAACGTCCCCCTCCACCGAACCCTGGCCTTCGCCATGGCCGGGTTCCTGGCCGGGGTGGCCGGGGTGCTCAACGTCTGGTGGAACGGCCAGATCGATCCCCGGTCCATATCGATCGGACCGACGATCGATCTGCTGATCATCGCCGTGATCGGCGGGATGGCTCGGCTGGAAGGGGCGTGGATCGGTGCCTTCGTGTTCGTCGCCGCCAACAACTACCTGCGGTCGATCCCGCTGGTCGACCGGATCGGGATCACCGAGGCCCGGTTCAACACGGTGATCGGCGCCCTGGTCCTGCTGATCGTGATCGCCTCCCCGGATGGGATCACCGGGCTCTATGACCGGCTCCGCCGGGCCTGGCGGCCCATCGGCGTCGACCAGGCCGCAAACCAGCTCGCTTTGGAGGGAAACGATCCCTCCATATCGAATGACAGAGGAGAGATCCGATGAACAACACCCCGAAGACAGGGTTGCGGAGGGCGCTGGTAGCGCTCGTTGCCCTGTGCCTGATCGCTGCGGCGTGTGGGAGCGACGACGACAGTGGGGAGGCGAGCGGTTCGGCCTCCGACTCCGCCAGCGCCTCGGCCAGCGCGTCGGCCTCGGCCTCGGCCAGCGAACCGGCTTCGGCCGATGACGGCGAGGCCAGCGAAGACGGTGCGGCGGCCGGCGGTGACATCAACGGCGACGGCATCCTCCAGGTCGGCATCATGGGGGAGTGCGAGGGACCCTTCGGCGGGTTCCACGAGGACGTCGTAGGCGGCGCCTCGCTGGCCTTCATCGAGCTGGCCGGGGCTTCGAGCAACTCCTCGACCTCGGCCCTCGAGGGCTTCTCCGGCGCGACGGTCGCCGGTGTCGAGATCGAGCTGGTCGGGATCGGCTGCGGCGACGACACGCCGGACACCGCGATCCAGGAGATCCGGCGACTGGTCGAGCAGGACGGTTCCGAGGTGATCCTCGGCCCGCTGTCCGGCGACGAGAGCATCGCTATGGCCAACTTCGCCAAGGACAATCCAGACATCACCATCATCAACGGGACGGCTGGCGCCCAGGAGACGACGCTGCAGGTCCAGGCCGAGAACTACTTCCGGTTCAACGGCGACGGGGCGCAGTGGAACGCCGGCATCGGCGACATCCTCCACAACACCGCCGGCTGGGAGACCGCAGCCGTCATCGTCGACGACTACAGCTTCGGCTGGACTTCTGCCGCCGGCTTCATCGCCGAGTTCTGCGCCGCCGGTGGCGACGTCGTCCAGCGGGTGTTCCCGCCGCTCGGGACCACGGACTACTCGTCGTTCGTCGCTCAGCTCCCGGACCCCGATGAGGTCGACGGCTACTTCTGGGTGGTCGGCGGCACCGGGACCCAGGCCAGCCTCGAGGCGTTCGTCAACGCCAAGGGTGACCTGAACGGGGCACAGCACGCCGGCAACCTGTTCTTCAATCCCGGATTGGCTGCGGCGCTCGGCCCGGGCATCGCCGGTGCCTACGTCGGCGGGTTCGCTTCGCTGCCAGGCGACGTCACCAGCCCGGCGATCGACGCCTACATCGCCGCCGCGGACGGTGCGTGGGAGAGCCTGCCCGGTGCCCTGAGTGGCAACGAGCCGGCCGCCCCGTCGGTCGCACTGACGTTCGGCTTCGGCTACAGCTACTACGTTGCCGGACTGGCCCTGATCGAGGCGATGGAGGCCAACGGGGGCGACATCTCCCCGGCGGGCTTGCAGGCCTCGCTCGCCGGCCTGACCCTGGACGCCCCGTATGGTCAGATCACCCTGGACGAGAATCGTCAGGCCATCGTCGACGCTGCGGTCCAGCAGCTGGTCCTCGATGACAACGGTGAGGTCGTGTCCCGTACGGTCGCCATCGTCCCCGGGGTCGACCAGACCTTCGGTGGTGTGTTCAGCCCGGACACCCCGCCGCCGTCCCGGGAGGATCCGGGTTGTGTCGAGGCCGACCTCCCGTGGGTCGGCAACGCCATTCCCGTCGTCGACGGCGTGCCCCAGGGCTGAGCCGAGACGCGTCGTGGCCACCGAACGCTCAGGACCGGGTCGATGACGAGCCATCCTCTCTTACAGCTCACATCCATCCGGGTGGCGTTCGGTGGTCTCCTCGCCCTGGCCGACATCGATCTCGAGGTCGGCCAGGGCGA
>JBCCFN010000098.1:0-16871 GCA_039029715.1 Actinomycetota bacterium
CGACCAGCCGCGAGCCCGACACGATCGGCATGAGCATGCCGGCCAGAAATACCGGCGATCCAGTCGCAACATAGAGGTAGGGAAGTAGGAGCCGCGCGCGACCCGCCGACGGAACCCACCGTGGACCCGGAGCTCGAAGCCGAGCGCCTCGTCCTCGACCGGATCCGCCGCGTCCAGGCCGCCCACCTGGCCCGGGCGGTCGGGCTGGCCACCCAGCTGGCCGACGAAGCTGCGGAGATGACCGAGGAGGGCATTCGGGACCTGGTGGACGAGGATGCCGAGGCCGACGCTGCCGTCCAGGCGGCGCTGGTTCGCCAGAGCGCCGATCGGGCCATGCACGCCATCCGACGGGTCAACGAGCTCCGGGCCGCCGGGCGGGCCCTGGCGTTCGGCCACACCGCAGACCTGGCCGGCCAGCGATCCTACGTGGGCCGGCTGACGGTCATGGACGGCGACGAGCCGCTACTCATCGACTGGCGCGCCCCGGCCGCGGTGCCGTTCTACCAGGCCACCCCGCTCAAGCGGATGGGGGTCGCTCGGCGGCGGAACCTGCTGTACGGCAGCCCGGCGGACGGTGGAGCCGGAGCGGCCGAGGTCGACGGCGGCGCCGGTGACGAGCTCGTCGACTACTCCGACGAGCTGTTCGACCTCGACGCTGCGGCCGAGGAGATTGGTCTGCGGGGAGAGGCGGCACTGCTGGCCTCGGTCACCGCGCCGACCAGGGACCAGATGCGGTCGGTGGTTGCCACCATCCAGGCCGAGCAGGACGCCATCATCCGGGCCGCCGGCGACGAGCCGCTCGTGGTGCAGGGCGGTCCCGGTACCGGTAAGACCGTTGTCGCCCTCCACCGGGCCGCCTACCTGCTCTATGCCCAGCGGGAGGCCCTGTCGGACACGGGGGTGTTGATCATCGGCCCCTCGTCGGAGTTCCTCAGCTACATCGCCGGGGTGCTCCCATCGCTCGGTGAGACCGGGGTGCTGTCGGTGACCGCGCCGGAGCTGTATCCGGGGGTTCGGCGGGGGAGGCCGGAGCCGGAGGTGGTGGCGGCGATCAAGGGCCGCATCGATCTGGCGGAGCTGTTGGCCAATGCGGTCGCCGACCGCCAGCGCCGGCCGACCACACCGCTCAACGTCTGGTACGGGGCCCGCCGGGTCACCCTCCCGGTGGAGGCGGCACAGGCGCTGTTCGACCGGGCCGGCCAGTTCTCGACCCACAACGAGGGGGCGGACGCCTTCCGATTCGAGATCATCGAGGCCTTGACCGACATCGTGTTCGATCCCTCGTTCCACAATCGGGAGGACGCCCGAGACCACTTCCGCCGGGCCGAGGCGGTCCGGGAGTACCTGATCCGCCACTGGCCGACACTCACACCGGAGCAGGCGCTCAACGATCTGCTCGGCTCCCGGGCCCTGCTCGGTTCGGCGGCTCGTGGCACGGCCCTGTCCGATACCGATCTCGATCTCCTCGTCCGGGATCGGACCGCGTTTGCCGAGGTCGAGGACGTGCACTGGTCGAACGCAGACATCCCGCTGCTCGACGAGTTGCTTGCGCTGGTCGGGATCTCGCTGGAGGGCCAGGACGACGACGAGCGGATCCGGGAGCGGGACGAGGCAGACGAGTTCGAACTGGCGGCGGCCGCAGACCTGGAGGCGGCAGACGCCGGCATCCCGCTGGACGACGATGACGAGGTCGAAGACGATGAGCTCGACGAACCTGGTGGCCTGCCTCCGGGGGCCGAGGGCGAGTTCGGCGACCTGTTCGACACGTCGTTTCTCGACGAGCGGTTCGAGGACCTGCCATGAGTGACCTGCCGCCGGAGCGGCCGCTCGACCTGGGGTCCGACCGTCTGGTCGAGTCGATCGACGATGGTGACCTGCCGGCCCCGATTCGTGAGCTGGAGGTCGAGCGGCCGGACGAGATCGCCCAGCGGAGCGCGACCGTGCGCCAGCTGGCGGTCGACGAGCAGGTCTGGCGGTTCGGCCACGTCATCGTCGACGAGGCCCAGGACCTCACGCCGATGCAATGGCGGATGGTGGTCCGGCGGTCACGCCGTGGGGCGGTGACGATGCTCGGTGATCTCGCGCAGCGGTCGATCGGCCCGCCGGGGACCTGGGATGACCATCTCCCGCCGGAGCTCTCGCTGTTCGACCAGCAGAATCTCACGATCAACTACCGCTCACCGGCCGAGATCAACGACCTGGCGGCCGCCCTGCTGACCGAGCTGGCGCCGGAGCTCCCGCCGTCCCGAGCGGTCCGGCACTCCGGCCTCGTCCCGCAGGTGGTCGCAGTCGAGTCGTTGGTCGATCAGCTGGTCGGTGTGGTGGAGGAGCTGGCGGCAGGACCGGCGGACGGTGGACCGTCCGAAGGGCCGGTGGCGGCCCCGGCCGTTATCGGCTTCGACCTCCCGGACCTATCCGAGCCGGCGAAGTCCGGTCGGTGCCGGATCCTGGCCCCGCGGACCGCCAAGGGCTTGGAGTTCGACTCGGTGATCGTGGTCGAGCCGGCCCGCTTCCTCGACGAGCCGAACGGGCTCAGCCTGCTCTACGTGGCGCTGACCCGGTCGACGGCCAGGCTGACGATCGTCCATGAGCGTCCGCTTCCCGACCTCGTGGCTCGAGCCCTGGAGTCCGGCGGGCGCTGAGGCAAACCGACACGCCGTTGCCGGGTCCAGCGATAGGCTGACGGAGCCCCCGTAGCTCAGCTGGATAGAGCAAGTCACTTCTAATGACTAGGTCGCAGGTTCGACTCCTGTCGGGGGTGCAGCGGTGACCACGGCAATGCGTTCCGGTGCCCCACTCTCATGGCTCCGAGACCGATATCGAGTGCACTCGGTCTGTCGCGACCCGATCCATCGACCGCGTTCCCGACATGATCCAGTTCGCCATCTCTGGGCTCGCCCTTCTCACGAGTGAGCTTGGGTAGCGGGCCGACCATCACCAGCCTGGAGTACTCCGTGCGAGAGTACTGCCTATACCGGCCGCTCGGCGGCAGGCCTTGCTCTCAGCGGTCGCCGGGCGTGGTCGACAATAGGCCGTCGTCGACGGCAGCCGGCTGCGATAGTCACTGTCATGGCCAAGGACACGGGGGAGCTGCCTGAGCGGAGGTTCGGGTGGTGGGACATGTTCGTTCACGACGACGACGACCCGAGAGCGGACGGTGGCTGGGACAACAACGAACGCTCGATCCTCACCGGCTTCCTCTCTGATCGCAGGTTGACGCTGGAGATGAAGTGCGCCGGTCTGGATGCTGAGCAGATGGCCCGTCGGTCGGTGCCCCCGTCGGACCTCTCCCTGCTCGGCCTCGTTCGCCACCTGGCCGGTGTGGAGCAATACTGGTTTCGACAGGCGATCGCCGGCGAGGAGGTCAGTCGGCTCTACGTCGGCGACGACGAGGAGGACCTCTCGTTCGTCGTCGAGCCTGACGCCGGCATGGTCGAGGAGGCATGGGCAAGGTGGAGATCCGAGGTGAGCTATGCCGAAGCTCTGGTCGAGGCGACGCCTGACCTTGGACAGCTCGGCAGGGGCAAGCCCGTGCCACTACGAGAGGTACTGGTCCATCTGATCCGAGAGTACGCCCAGCACATGGGTCACGCCGATCTCCTACGAGAGCGAATCGACGGCCGAGTTGGCCAGTAGCCCAACGGTCGACGACCACCTGGCCGCTGCGAGAGACCACTTGGCCAGTCGGCAACACCGGTGCGAGTGTTTCATTCCGCTTGTCGTCAGGGTGGCGCGGTAGTCTCAAGTACATGGAGCCGCCTGAGACAGGGCCTGATGTCGTGCCCGATCGAGCAGCTGCGCTAGCCGATGATGTGATCGCCGCTCGGCCCCTCTCGTCACCGGCTGAGGCTTCACTTGCGCGAGCTGTGGACCGGCTGCCCGAGGCGATAGCCAAGTCGGACGACGAGGCCCGAGCCGCCAACACGTGAGCCTGCCGGTCCGGGTTCCGGATCACGCAACATCCCGACGGACCCGCCGCCACACGCTGGACGACCGTTAGCGCACTCCTACTGACGAGGTCGCAGGTTCGACTCCTGTCCGGGGTGCCAGGGGAGGCCACCGCCGCCGGCGCCAGCTATTCGCTCCCATCCGGTGGCCATGGCTACTCCCATGTCGAGGCGTTGCCGATAGTGCAGGCGCTGTCCGGAGTGCTGGCAGGCGGGCCGGTAGGCTCCGGGCGTGGATGTGCCAGAGGGACCCGGACGACGGGCCGGTGTGCTGACGCCCCTCCAGATCGTGGCGGTGCTCGCTGTCGTGCTCGGCATCTTCATCCTGCTCGGCACCGTGATCGACCCGGCCACTTGCGAGGTCGCCTGCGATTGAGGTCCGATGGTCCGCCGAGACGAGTGCCGGCCGGGCAGTCGGAGGGATTGACCGCCCGACCGACACGATCTCAGCTGCCGGGCCCCGGCGCGGCCCGCCGCTCCGGGGCCATCAGCCCACATGAATAGAGACGGATGAGTGGGGCTGCGGTGTCCGCTCCGAATGTGTCTAGTTGATGACGACTACCCCGCAGGCCGTCACAGCCGACTCAGGTCGGGAAGGTGAGGGTGAATCTGGCGCCGCCGAGCGGGCCGTCCTCGCACCGCACCGAGCCTCCGTGGTCCTTGGCGATCGTGGCCACGATGGCCAGACCGAGGCCACTGCCGCCCTTGGCCCGGTCCCGGGCGTCGTCCAGGCGGACGAACCGCTCGAAGATCCGTGCCCGATCCTCGGGCGGGACGCCCGGCCCGTCATCGTCGACGGTGATCCGAACCGTGCCGTCGTCGACGGTGGTGGCGACCGCAACCGTGGTCTCGGCATGGCGGCGGGCGTTCTCGACCAGGTTCCGTACCGCCCGTTCGAGCCGGACCGGGTGGGCGTTGACCACCGCCGGGGTGACGCCGCGCCGGTCGACCGACGGCTGGTCGTCGCCATCGACCGCCGACCCGTCGGAGGCCTCGACGGCCTCGGCCACCAGGTCGGCGAGGTCGACCTCGACCTTCGCCGTGGCCGCCCCGGCCTGGGCCAGGTCGGTGAGATCGTCGAGGATCGAGCCGAGCCGACCGACGCCACGGTTGAGCGCGGCGACCGATGGCCGGAGGTCGTCCGGCAGCCGTTGATCCTCGGCTACCAGGTCCCCGGCGGCCCGGACGGCGGTCAAGGGGGAACGGAGTTCATGGGAGGCGTCCGAGACGAACTGCCGTTGCCGTTGCAGCCCGGCGTCGAGCCGATCGAGCATCTCGTTCAGTGTCACGGTCAACTCCGCGATCTCATCGCCAGACTCCGGTACCTCCAGCCGGTCGCCGGAGTTCGACGGGGCGATTCGCCTGGCCTCGCCGGCCAGCCGGGCCACCGGCTCAAGCGCAGAGCCGATGGCGAACCACAGCGCAGCGCCGCCGAGGGCCACCACCAGGGGGACGATGACCAGGAGGGCGATGGCCAGGCGGTCGATGCTGCGGCTCAGGATCCCGAACGGGGACAGGGCGACCAGGGTCAGTTCCTCACCGCTCGGTGCCGTGATCGTTCGCTCGGTCTGGAACCAGTCGGAGGTCAGGGCAGCAACCTCGTCCGGGATCTGGTCGGCCTCGGTGACCGCCAGCTCGCCGTTCTGGATCAGGAAGGCGACGAACTCTGCCTCCGAGGCGAACTCGACGACGCCGTCGGTGCCGGCGATGAACACGCCCTGTTCCGCTTCGATCAGGCCGCTGCCGATGCCCTCATTGGACGGGAGTCCCTCGGCGCCGGGTGCCGGCACCACCGGTGCAAAGCTGATGTTGAGTGGCCGGCCGGCGTCGTCGAGGATCAGGAAATCGGTCCCGTCGGCTCCCACCGGGATGGCCAGCGTCCGAGGGTCCGCCCCCAGGGCGATCTGGTCTGCCAGTCGCTCCAGCACCTCGGCGTTCTGGGCGTCGAGGTCGCTGCGGAGGGCGGCGCTGAGGGCCCGGATCGTCAGCCAGCTGCCGACGCTGAGGATCACCGCCAGGGTCAGGACCCCGACGACGGTGACCCGGGCACGGAGCGAGCGGGGGATCATGCCCGGACCCGGAAGCCGAGGCCCCGGACGTTCTCGATCGTGGCCTTGCCGAGCTTGCCCCGGAGGTAGCCGATGTAGACGTCTGCCACGTTCGGGTCACCTTCGAAGTCGATGCCCCAGACCTGGTCGACAAGATCCAGCCTGGACACCGGCGTGGCTTCGGACCGGAGCAGGGTCTCCAGGACCTGGGCCTGCCGCCCGGTCAATTCCACCGGCTCGCCGTCCATGGTGCAGGTCCTGGTCGCCGGGTCGAGGACGACGCCACCCCGTGACAGGGTCTCCTGGATACCGCCCCTCGCCCCTCGCCGCACCAGGGCCCGGACCCGGGCCCGGAGCACGTCGTGAGAGAACGGCTTGCGCAGGTAGTCGTCTGCCCCGACGTCCAGTCCTTCGGTCTCGTCGTAGTCGCCGACCTTGGCGGTCAGCATCAGCACCGGGGTCTCGATCCCCTCAGACCGCAGCGACTGGCAGACCTTGAACCCGTTCATGCCGGGGAGGAGGACGTCCAGGATGATCAACCCGTACGCCCCCTCCCTGGCTCGCCACAGACCGTCCAGGCCGTCTGCGGCCCGGTCGATCTCGTGGCCCTCGGTCCGGAGCACCTGCTCGATGACGAGGGCGATGTCGTCGTCGTCTTCGATGATCAGCAGTCGCATCTGGATCTCGAACCTAGTCAGTGGCTCAGGCCGCCGGACGGATCGCCTCGGCCGGGTCGAGCCTGGCGGCCCGGAAGGCCGGATACAGGCCGGCCACCGCACCGATCACCAGGGCCGCCGCCACCCCGAGGGCCAGGCCCTCGGCCGGGACCGAGGTGATCCAACCCTGGCGGGTGGCGTAGACGGCGGTGACCGCATAGCCGGTCCCGGCACCGAGGAGACCGCCGATCAGGGACAGCAGCGAGCTCTCCATCACGAACTGGTTCCGGATGTGGGCCCTGGTCGCTCCCAGCGCCCGCCGGAGTCCGATCTCGGTCCGCCGTTCGAGCACCGAGATGATCATGACGTTTGCGATGCCGACACCACCGACCAGCAGGGCGACCCCACCGAGGGCCAGCAGCAGCGTCTGGAGCCGCTGGTCGACCTCGGCCCTGGCCGCAAGGGCGTCCGACGGTCGAGAGACCTGGACCTCGTTCGGGCTACCGGGGCTTGCGGTACGGGCCAGGACGTCTCGGACCGCCTCGACCTGCGAGGGGTCGGTCCGCACGTAGATCGAGGACGGGAGGGCGTCGACGTCGAACAGGTCCCGGGCTGCCGGTATTCCGATCAGGGCCGCCCGATCGATGTCCGGGTTCAACGGCAGCGGCTCATAGATGCCGATGACGGCGAACCACTTGCCACCGATCATGACCCTCGTCCCCTCGTCGACGTCTGTGATCCCTAGCCGCTCGGCGGCCACGGCCCCGAGGACCACCGTCGGCAGTTTCAGTGATGCATTGTCGTGCTCCCGGCCGGCGGCCAGCTGCGCGCCGAGGGTCGAGCCGAGGTTGGTCTCCGAGCCGTACAGCTCGATACCGTTCTGGAACCGCGAGTCGACCTTGTCGTTTCGTTGGACCGAGGCGCTGATCTTGCTGAGCGAGGTTGCGGACTCGACCGGGCCGATCCGCCGGATCATCGACGGCGCGTCAGGCGACATCGTGGCGGTGTCTCCGAAGACGTCGCTGCCGGGCTTGACCTGCAACAGGTTCGTCCCGAGCTCGTCCAGGGCCTCGAGGAGGTCGGCCTTGCTCGAAGACGAGATACCGAGCACGGCCACCATCGAAGCGATGCCGATGGCGATGCCGACCGCGGTGAACGCGGCCCGGAGTCGCCGGGTCCGGATGCCGACGGTCCCGGTGCCGACCACGTCGGTCGGGCGGAGCCGGGAGCGCCAGCGGTTGGTGTTGGAGCGGAAGCTCATGCGGTGATCTCCTCGGCGTCGATGGTCGGTGCGAAGGCGCGGTCGCGCTCGCCGCTGGTTGTTGGTGCGGCCTCGGCCGATCGAGTGCCGGTGTCGTGCTCCAGGCGGCCATCGCGGACCGCCACCCGGCGGGGGAACTGAGCCGCCAGTTCCATGTCGTGGGTGATGACCAGGATGGTCGACCCGTCCCGATGGAGGTCGTGGAGCAACTCGACGATCTCGTTCGAAGTCCTGGTGTCCAGGTTCCCGGTCGGCTCGTCGGCCAGGACGATGGCCGGATCGCCGACCAGGGCCCGGGCGATGGCGACCCGTTGACGTTCACCGCCGGACAGCTTGTTCGGGGTGTGGTCCATCCGGTCGGCCAGGCCGACCCGCTCCAGGGCATCGGCCGCCCGGCGGCGGCGGGCCGACCGGGAGACGCCCCGGTACAGCAGCCCGCCGGTCACGTTCTCCAGCGCCGACATGCCGGCCAGCAGGTGGAACTGCTGGAAGACGAAGCCGATCCTGGCCGCCCGCAGGCCGGACAGTGCCCGGTCCGAGAGTTTGCCGGTGTCGCTGCCGTCGATCAGCAGGGAACCGGCGGTCGGGCGGTCGAGGGTCCCGATCAGGTTCATCAGGGTCGACTTGCCTGAGCCGGAGGGACCGACGATGGCGACCAGTTCGCCCTCGTCGACCCGCAGCGAGACCCCGTCGATGGCCCGGACCGGGGGCGAGCCCGGGTACTCCCGGACCACGTCCCGGAGCTCGAGCACGGGGGCGGCCGCCGGCGAGGTGGCTGCCGCTGCCGACCCGGTGTCGATGATCGTCGTCGCCATCACTCCGCTCCGAACCGATCGTTGGGGACGACGACCTGGTCGCCCTCGGCCACGTCACCGGTGATCTCGACCAGGTCATCGACCACGGCCCCGAGCTCGACGGCCCGGAGCTGCGGACCCTCATCGGTCATGACCTCCAGCCCGTAGCCGCCGCCGGCGAGCGCCAGCACCGCACGAACCGGCAAGACGAGGGCGTCCTCGGACAGTGTCCTGGTCGCCTCGACGTTGACTCGGTCGACGTCGTCCGGCAGCGGGGTGTCCGGCTCGATCGTTGCGGTCAGGACCTGATCGCCGTTGTCGTTCACACCGCTGTCGACCTTGGTGATCGTGCCGCCGATCCCGCCGTTGTCCGGATCGATCCTCACCTTGCCGCCGACGGGAAGGAACGAGCGGCTCTTGTTGTCGAACTCGGCCTTGATCCGCTGGGTTGCGTCTGTCAGCTGCAGATCCTGGAACTGCGCCCCGATCTGGGGGGTGCTGTCGATGCGGACCGGCTCGTCCTGGAACATCAGCTGGGAACGATCGACCTTGCCGCTGTCCTCCAGTCCGGCATCCTTCTGCCAGGCCTTGACCGCATTGCGGGTCGCCTTGCCGAAGATGCCGTCCGCTTCCATCCGCCCCTTGTCGTCGAAGCCCTTGCTGAGCAGGAACTCCTGCAGCTGGCGGACGTCCTCACCGGTCTGGTGCTTGCTCTTCGACGAGCCGATCAGCTCCAGGGTCCGGTACATCGGGGTCGTGCCCTTGGCCAGGGTCACCGGCTTGTTGTTCAGCCAGATCAGCGGCTCGCCGTGGTCGACGACGGTGCCCCGGTCGTGGCGGGCGGTGACGATGCCGTCCCCGTCGATGGTTGCGCTGAACGCTTCGCCGTGATCGATGGTCCCGGTCTCGTCCTTGGACTCGGTGAGCGTGGTTCGGCGGACCGTCTCGGTCGGGAGCGCTGCATCGTTCGATGCGCCGTCGGTGGTCGACTCGGCATCGTTGTCGGTCTGCTCGGCGTCAGCCGGCCCGAGCGACAGGCCGACGGCGACCATGGAGGCGATCAGGGCCAGGACGACGGCGATCCCGACGGTGCGCCTGGTGGTGAGCTTGCGCTTGATCTCGGTCACGGTGATCAGCCCTCACCCTCGGCCGGACCGAGGTTCAGGCCGGCCTCGTCGAAGAACTTCTCGCACTCCGCCGCTGCGGCCTCCATCTTGTCGAAGTCGCCCTCCTCCACGCTGATGGCACCGTCGTTCATGGCGAAGCCGGCGTCGCTCATGCACTGGTTGAAGGCAGCCTCGGCGTCCTTGAGGGCCGCTTCCTGCTCCGGGGACATCTCGAACTCACCGAAGTTGTCCTCGAAGATCTCGTTGCACTCCTCGAAGGCCTCCTCGAACGCTTCGAAGTCCTGGTCCGAGTCGAACTGCAGCTCGGCGGCCTGCTGGCCCTGCTCGCTGTCGCCGTCGCCGATCGTCTCACCATCGCTGTCGCCGAACGGGTTGTCGATACCGCGGTCCTCCAGGCACTGGGAGAAGGCCAGCTCGGCCTCTTCGGGGGTCAGCTTGGTGTCGCTGTCCGCGGCGTCGTCCTCGGCCGTGTCGTCGCCGGCTGCGGCGGCTTCGTCCGACGGCAGGGCCGCGACCGACGGGGTCGCCTCCTCGTCGGCGGTGGTGTCGGTACCGCAGGCGGCGGCGGTCAGCGCCACCGCAGCGACGGCAGCCAGCAGGCGGGCGCCGATCCGGATGCGGTTGGGGGTCGGGTTCTTCACGAATCTCTCCTTGGTTGTGGCGGTCCGACCTGGACCGTGCCACCACCGTGACCGAGCGGTTCTGAGACAGATCTGAACGGATCTAAGAGCGTTCTCAGACCTGGGGTTGGTTCGAGATTCTCGACACCGGAACAAGCGCTCGGGCAGTGATGGATCGGAGGTCGGAGACGGAGGTCACAGCGGGTATCGCATCCAACCGGTCTGAGAGGGCGTAGAACTGCCCATACGCCAACCCCCGCCGTCCACCCCCTGAAAGACGGAGGAAGGAAAACATGTCAAACAAGTTCAAGTTCGGCGCGCTCGCGCTCGCCATCGCCCTCACTGCCGCCGCCTGCGGCGACGATGCGACCGAGGCCGCCGATGAGGTCGAGGAGACCGCGTCCAGCGTCGTCGAGGAGACCGACGAGGCCATGGAAGACGAGGCGATGGAGGACGAGGCCATGGAGGATGTCGGCACGATCGTCGACGTCGCCAGCGAAGCCGGCTCGTTCACCACCCTCCTGGCCGCCGCCGAGGCCGCCGGCCTGGTCGAGACCCTGAGCGGCGACGGTCCGCTGACCGTGTTCGCCCCGACCGACGACGCCTTCGTAACGGCGCTCGACGCCCTGGGTCTGACCGCTGACGAGCTGCTTGCCGACACCGACACGCTGACCTCGATCCTCACCTATCACGTCGTCTCCGGCGAGGTCCTGAGCACCGACCTGAGCGACGGCATGACCGCCGCCACCGTCAACGGTGCCGAGATCACGGTCGACTTGAGCGATGGCGTCAAGATCGACGACGCCAACGTGGTCACGCCGGACGTCAAGGCCAGCAACGGTGTGATTCACATCATCGACGCCGTGCTGCTGCCGTAGACGGCGCCCCTGCGATACCTCCCTCGATGACCCGGCCCGGGTTGGTGCTCAGGCACCGCCCGGGCCGGTTCGCGCCCGGCCGGAGGTTCGAAGCTGACCGTCAGCGGCTGATGATCAGCGGCTGACGATCAGTGTTGCCCGCGTCCCGCCATGGTCGGCGATCGGCGAGTCGACGGTCACCGTCCCGCCGTGAGCCATGGCGATTTGTCTGGCCATCGACAGCCCGAGCCCGGTCCCATCGGCGCGGCCGGTCCAGAACCGGTCGAAGATCCGCTCCCGGTCCTGCCCTGCGATCCCCGGTCCGGCATCGACGATGACGATCCTCACCTCGTCGCCGGTGGTTGTCACCGTCACGTCGACCGTCGTGCCCGGCGGTGCGTGCTCGATGGCGTTCGTCACGAGGTTTGCGACCGCCCGACGGATCGACGGCTCATCGACTGCGACCTCGACCGGGCCGGCGCCGGCCCGCTGCGGGGCGGCGATCTCGACCCGGCGGTCGGAGGCCAGCGGCTGCAGTTCGGTGGTGACGTCCCGGGCCAGAGCGACGAGATCGGCCGGCCGTCGAGCGATCGTCCGAGCACGACCGCGGGCATCGACGAGCAGCCCGTCGATGGTGGCGGCCATGCGCCGGGCCGCAACCCCGGACCGGGCCACACCGTCCCGGAGCAGGTCGATGGTCGGGTCGGGGTCGGCCAGCAGCACGTCCGCATTGCCGGTCAGGACTGCGAGCGGCGTCCGGAGCTCGTGGCTGGCCTCCTCGATCAGTTGGCGTTGGACGCCGATCGCCTCTTCGACCGGAGCGACCGCCCGCCCGGCCAACCACCACGCTGCGGCGGCCGCCACCGGGGCCAGACCGATGGCGGTGACAAGGACGAACGGGGACGGCCGGGTGGTGATCAACTCCTGTTCGACCTGCTGGGCCCCGTCGAAGGAGACCGTGGTGTCCTGCTCGGTGATGACGGTTGCCAGCAACAGGATCAGCACCGGCAGGTAGATGGCGGCGAAGGTCAGCAGGGCGAAACGGACCCGGAGGGAGCGCAGCAGGGAGCGCATCAGCCCTCGATCAGCCGGTAGCCGGCACCGGTCACGGTCTCGATCACCGGCGGCGGGCCAAGCTTCCTGCGGAGCCGGCTGAGCAGGACCCGGACCGAGGTGGTGAACGGATCGGCATTGGCATCCCAGACGTGGTCGAGCAGCCGCTCGGCCGAGATCACCTCCCCCGGATGGATGGCCAGGTACCGGAGGATGGCGAACTCCCGTGCGGTCAGCTCGATCGGCCGGCCGCCTCGGGTTACCGACAGTCCTGCGGTGTCGATGACGAGCTCACCGACCGTGATCGTCGCGTCGTGCTGGTCGGTCCGACGTGACACCGCCCGGACCCGGGCGGTCAGCTCGGCGAAGTCGAACGGCTTGACCAGGTAGTCGTCTGCCCCGGCGTCGAGACCGGCGACCCGTTGCTCGACCGCATCCCGGGCGGTGATGACCACCATCCGTCTCGGTCGGTGGTGGTCGTCGCTGACCGGGAGGCGGCGGAGCAGCTCCAGGCCGTCGCCGTCCGGTAACCCGAGGTCGACGCAGGCCACGTCGTAGGCCGTCAGCCGGCATGCGTCGAGGGCGGCGGCCAGGTCGGCGACCCGGTCGACGGCGTATGCCTCCTGACGGAGGCCCAGCGTCAGCACCTCGGCCAGTTGATCATCGTCCTCGACCAGCAGGATCCGCATGAGCGCTGGACCGGCTCCTCAACCGACCCGCTCGGCCAGCTCGATGGCCGAGCCGTTGACGATCTCCAGTCCCATGTCGACAAACCTAATCCGGAGGTCGACGGCCTCGCTCGCCGGGTCGATCGGGGCCAACCAACCGTCCGGTCGTTGGATGAAGGACCGGGACGGGGGAGGGGTGCCGACCTCGGCCGCCGCGATGCCGCCCCGGCCGTCGACGGCCAACCACACCAGGACCTCCTCGGCGGCGAAACGGATCGACAGGTAGGTCCGGTACTCGATGTCTGCGAACCAGGTGCCGAACACCTCGATCGCCTCGATCGGCCCGAAGCTGTCCTCGAGTAGCGCCCGTTCCCGGCGACCCTCCTCGGTCGAGCCGGCGACCACGTTGAGGACGGCGGCCTCGTGAGCGGCCGCAGCCTCGGGATCGGGGACCGGCAACACCATCGGTACCGCCGCCGGGTCGATGGCTTGGACCACCACGGCATCACCGTCCTGGAACACCTCGACCCGAGCCCCGTCGGCGACGGTCCAGCGTCCGGTCACCGCCTCGGCCACCACCGGGTTGAGACCACCATCGGCCACCGCTGGCCCGGTCGGGGACCGGCCGGCCACCAGGTCTGGCAGCAGGTCGGCCAGGACCGCCTCCGCATCGGCCTCGGCGCTGTTGGTTGCGATGCTGTAGACCCGCCCTGACTCCGGCAGCCAGGCCACGGTCATCGTGTGGCCGATGTCGCTGCCGCCGCCGGCGGTTCCGAACACCGGCTCACCGAACACCGCACCGTCGAGCGAGACCCACCCCGGCACCTCGACCGAGCCGTAGCCCTGGTCGAACCGGAGGCTAAGGAGGCGCTCCAGGGCGTCCGGGGCCAGGATGTCACCGGCGAACAGGCGCATGGTCCAGTTGGCCAGTTGCTCGGCGGTCATGGCAACCCCGCCGCTCCCGTCCAGGCCCCAGTGGGGCCCGCCGAACGAGCCATCGGCCCCGGGCTGCCCGGTTGACGTGGTGCCGACGGCGCGCGGTCCGGCTGCGGCGGGCTCACCGTTCCAGAACCCTCCGATGTTGGTCGCACCGTCGGTCAGGATCCGGTCGGTCAGGTAGGTCCGATAGTCGCCGGTCAGTTCGTCGATCACCAGGGCCAGGGCGGTGTATCCGGCGTTCGAGTAGAGGAACTCCGAGCCCGGCGCCGCAGCCCGATCGAGCCCGGCCAGCGCGGCCAGCGCGCGATCGCGGTCGAGGGGCTCCAGGTCCCGCCCGTGGTTGCCGGTGACGCCGCCGGTGTGGAGGAGGAGCTGTTCCACCGTGGTCTCGCCGATCGGCCCGATCAGTCCGGGGACGAGGTCCCCGACCGGTTGGTCGTAGGTCAACCGACCGTCCGCCTCGAGCGACCCGATCGCAGCGGCAACCACCGCCTTGGTGATCGAGCCGATGCTGAACACGGTGTCGGTCGTCATGGCCCGGCCGGCGGCCGGGTCGGCCTGGCCGTAGGCGGCCACGCAGTCCCGATCGCCGCCGAGGAAGGCAACCGACCCGGAGAACCCGGCCGCCTCCCAGTTGCGGATGGCGGCATCGATGGTCGGATCGCAGGACGGTCCTCGGGCCTGGTCCGGGCCGGCATGGACATCCCGGGTGCAGGCCGTCGCCAGGATGATCAGGGACAGGAGTATCGAGAGTGCTCGTCGCATACCCCGACCGTGCCGCCGGGCCCGTGAACCTGATGTGAACGGATCCGCCGGTCGATCCGGCGGGTGCTCGGTGGTCAGCCGACCGCCAGCCGGGGTCGGAGTCGGCCTGTCCCGGAGACGGCGCCAAGCCGGACCAGGATGATCAGCGCCGCAACGCTGGCACCGAAGCCGCCGACGACGAGCGCACGGTCGGCCATCACCAGCCCGTAGCCGAACCAGATCGCTGCCTCGACCAGGGCCATGAACCAGGTGGTCGGTGAGATTCCGGAGACGTCGGCGGAACGGACGGCGGCCACGGCGGCCGGGGCGAACTGGATGGCGTAGGCACCGCCGATGGCAAGGCCCGCCGCCGGCCACCCATCGAGCAGCAGGAACGGGAGCGGGGCGAGCGCCGGCACCGCAGCGCCCCCGGCAATCGCCGGAAGGGCGCCGATCCCGGTCAGCCGGACCAACAGCACCGCCATCACCCCGTAGAGCGCGGCGGCCCCAGTGGCAACGGGGAGCAACCCCCACAGGCTGGTGCTGAGGCCGTAGCCGAACCACCAGGCGTTGAGTGAGAGTCCGACGCCGACCCAGGCGCCGGAGACCCCGGCGCTCCCTCTGGCGCCGGCCAGACGGACCACCTGGGGCACGATCATGCCGACGCCGAGGACGTTGGCCACCACCAGCAGAATCGACAACACCATCGCCTGACCTCCCGTCGGTCATGTAAGGAGCTAAATGGATTTAGCTCACCGAGATGTAAGGTTCTATCAGTCGATTGACCATCACGCAACGCTGATTCGGTGGTATCCTCCCGCTATGCACGTGGCGTCGGTCACCCAATCCGAGGTCCGCTTGACCCTCGAGGTGGCGGTCGATCTGATCAATGCCCACGACCAGCCGGACTTCGACGCCAAAGCGCTGCTGACCGAGGCCGGCTTCAGTCGGGCCCCCAGCGCGTCCGACGCCTCGGTCCGCCGTCTCGACACCAGGTTGGCGTCCCTGGCCCCGCTGATCCGTCAGCTCCCGGAGCTGGACGAACCGACCGCGGTTGCCAGGATCAACGAGGAGCTGACCGAGCTGACCATCGCCCCGTCCATCGCCGACCACGACGGGGTCGGACCCCACATCCACTGGACGGCCGGTACCGCCCGGTTCGACGACCAGGTGGTGGCAGACATCGTCATGGCCCTGGCCCAGGAGGTCTGCGACAACGGCACGATCCGATTCGGCGTCTGCAGCGCGAGCGACTGTGAGGACCTCTTCTACGACGGGACGCGCAATCGGTCCCGTCGATTCTGCGCCGATCCCCGATGTGCCAGCCGGACCCACACCGCCGAGCACCGGGCCAGACGTCGGGCCGAAGACGGCTGACGCAGGGCAGCCGGTCGGCGGTCAGCTCCGGTCGACCGACACATCCTGGATCGTGCAGCTGATGATGACGGCAGCCGGGTCGAGCTCGAGCGGGGCACTCCACACAGCGGTCTCCGCCGGATCGATCAGCAACGGCCGGGACGAGATGATCTCATTGGTCTGGTCGACACCGTCGACGGCGAGGACCTCGACGGAGACGGTGAGTCCGGCGCGGTCGGTGGCGGCGTTGTTTGTCGCCGTGCCGGTGACCCGGTCCGGCTCGCAGGCGGCGATCTCGACGGCTACTCGGTCGACGGTCACCGGATCCGGGTCGACGAGCACGCCATCCGGGCTGACCAGCGTCGGCAGCGCCGGGACCGACACGTCCGGGATCTCGATCGCCGGGGTCTCCTCGTCCGAGGCGAAGTCGGGCGACTGGATCTCGATCCCGGCCAACCGGGAGAGCAGGAAGGCGCCGACGACGATTGGCCAGATCCGGAAGCGACGACGGGGACGTGAGGGACGTGACGGGCGTGACGGCGCCGTCCGGGTCGGGGTCGATCCGGACGATGAGCCGCCGGTACCGCGCGGCGAGGAGGTGGGGCTGGGCGGCGTCCCGCCCTCGCCGCCGGGGATGCCGAACGGCCCCGCCGATGGCGCCCAACCGGCATCCGGTTGGCTCTTGGCGGTTGGGTCAGCGGACCGGCGGCGCCGGTTGCCGCGGCCGGTGGTCGGGTCTGGCATCGACGGCGGCGGGGTCATCGTCTGCGCCGGCCGTTCGGCCGGCGGCGGCTGAGGCGA
>JBCCFN010000099.1:0-16820 GCA_039029715.1 Actinomycetota bacterium
ATCTACACCCACAGCCACGTGGACCACTTCGGCGGCATCTTCGGGGTAACGAGTAACCAAGCCGTCGAACGAGGCGACGTGCGCATCGTCGCACCGGACGGATTCCTCGAGGAGGTCATCAGCGAGTTCGTGATCGCTGGGCCGATCATGGGTCGGCGGGCCGCCTACCAGTTCGGCCCACTGCTGCCGCCTGGCCCGCGGGGCCACGTCGACTGCGGCCTCGGTTCGGCGATGGGGCTGGCCCGCTCCGATCTGATCGCCCCGACCGAGGTCATCACCGAGACCGGCCAGCAGCTGGAACTGAGCGGTATCCCGGTGGTGTTCCAGATGACCCCGGACGCCGAGGCGCCGGCGGAGATGAACTTCCATTTCCCGGACAAGCGGTTGCTGTGCATGGCCGAGAACTGCACCCACACCCTGCACAACCTCTATCCGATTCGAGGCGCGCAGACCCGGGACGCGTTGGCCTGGAGCAAGTACATCCAGGAGGCGATGACGCTCTGGGGCGATTCGACCGACACGATGTTTGCGAGCCACCACTGGCCCCGTTTCGGGGCGGACGACGTCCGGGGGTTCCTGACGCTGCAGCGCGACGTCTACCGCTGGCTGCACGACCAGACGATGCGGTTGGCGAATCTGGGCTACGTACCCGCCGAGATCTCCGCCGCCCTCGAGTTGCCGGCCGAGTTCGATCAGTCCCATGTCCGGGGCTACTACGGGACCGTCTCCCACAACGCCAAGTCGGTCTACAACCGGTACCTGGGCTGGTACGACGGGAATCCGGCCCATCTCGATCCGCTGCCGCCGGAGGATGCTGCGGTCAACTACCTGGCGTTCATGGGTGGCGCTGACGCGGTGCTGACCAAGGCCCGGGAGCACTTCGATCGGGGCGACTACCGCTGGGTCGCCGAGGTGGTCAACCACGTCGTGTTCGCCGAGCCGGAGAACCGTGCCGCCCGCCAGCTCCAGGCAGACGCGCTGGAACAGCTCGGCTACCAGTCGGAGTCCGCCACCTGGCGGAACGCCTATCTGATGGGGGCGAAGGAACTCCGTGAAGGCTCGCCGCGAGTCGGCCGAATCCCGACCAGGGACATGTCCCATGCCATGCAACCCAGCCACCTGATCGACGTCCTCGGCGTCCGGTTCGACCCCGCCCACTTCGACCGGGCGCCGGGGGTGATCAACCTGCACTTCACCGACCTCGACGAAGACCACGTCCTCGGCATCGGTCACTCGGCGGTCCACCACCGGCCGAACGAGCGGGACCCGGACGCGGTCGCCACCGTCCGTCTCGACCGGGGCACGCTGGTCTGGATCCTCGACACCCCGGCCGATGTGGCCAAGGTGGACATCGACGGGGATCGCTCGTACGTCCAGGATCTCTTCGACGGCCTTACCGTGTTCGGTCCGGTCCCCCTGATCGAGCCATGAGACCGATGGGCGGTGATTCGGCCGGCTCGGCTCGTAGACCGGCGATCAATCCGAAGTACGTCTTCCCGGTGTTGCGGCAGCTGGCGAGGCGCGACTGGTCGAGCCGGTTGCTCACCCGGGCCATGGCCCCGTTCAATCCGTTCGATCCTCGCCGCTACGTCGACCCGTACCCGGTGTACGACGAGGTCCGCCGCCACGGTTCGGTCTATCACCATCGCCGGCTCGACGGCTGGATCATCACCGGGTTCACCGAGGCCGAGGAGGCGCTTCGGGGCCCGGTGTCGGTCGACCGGCGGGAGCTGATGGAGGAGCTGTGGCCGTATCGGGACGTCTCGTCCGGGTCGATGGACATCTTCAACTCGTTGCTGCTGACCCTCGACCCGCCAAATCACACGCGGCTCCGCCGCCTGGTCAGCCGGACCTTCACCCCCCGGGCGGTTGCCGGCATGGCACCGGCGATCGCCGAGGTTGCAGACGGCCTCCTCGACGAGATGGCCGCAGTCGGGCGGTCCGGCCGCTCGGTCGACGCCATGGCCGGCTTCGCATCCCGACTGCCGATCTACGTGATCGGTGAACTCCTCGGCCTACCCCGGGAGCAGTGGCCGCGGCTGAAGGAGCTGTCGGACGAGGGAGCCAAGTTCGTCGACCCCATCACCGCATTCCAGCCGGCGGAGATGGACGCCGCCATCGCCGAGATCGTCTCGATCCTCGACGTCGAGATCGCAGCCCGGCGGCAGGCCCCGAAGGACGATCTCCTCAGCTCACTGGTGGCGGTGGAGGAGGACGGCGATCGGTTGTCGACCGTCGAACTGCACAGCATGGTCATCCTGCTGATGGTCGCCGGCCACGAGACGACCACCGGCCTGCTCGGCAACAGCCTGGTCCACCTCGACCGGGATCGCCGGTCGCGGGATCGACTGGCCACCACGCCGGAGCTGGTGCCGAACGCGGTTGAGGAACTGCTCCGCTACGACAGCCCGGTCCAGGCCACCGACCGCATCGCGGTCGAGGACATGGAGATCGGTGGGGTGCCGATCCCGGCGGGGAGCGGGCTGACCATCCTGCTGGGGGCCGGCAACCGGGATCCCCAGATGTTCGAGCGGCCGAACGAGCTGCGGCTCGACCGCTCGGACGCCCGCTCGCTGTCGTTCGGCCACGGCATCCACCACTGCGTCGGTGCGGCACTGGCCCGGCTGGAGGTCGAGGTCGCGCTGCCCCTTTTCCTCAAGCGGTTCCCGGACCATCGGGTTGTGGGAGACGAGCTGATCTGGAAGCGCTCGATCACCCTGCGAGGGCCGGCACGACTCCCGATCGAACTCGAACCGGTCGCCGCTCGGCTGCCAGCGCACTAGAAGACTGGGAACGGGGGATCGCCCGCCAGTCGCTCCCGCCGGGCCAGGGCATGGATGAGCGGCCAGTCACCAACCCGGTCCCTGGCGATGCCGATCAGGATGTCGACCACCACCGCCCGCCCCTCCGGGTCGGTTTCCGGCGTCGGGACCCCGACGCTTCGGGCCAGGTCGTCGAGGTGGAGTAGCACCTCGATCAGCCGGGTCCGGCAGAAGTCATCGAGCGTCAGCGTCCGATCGCCGAGGGCGGCGACCAGCCGATCCTCGGGTTCGTCTGCCAGCCGTTCGGCCAGCCGACCGGTCAATGACCGGCAGGCGGCCGCGGTCTCGCTCGGCCCGATGGCGGACTCCGCGGCCGAGACCTCTTTGATCCGGTCATGGATCGGCGCCTCGACCGCAGCTCGGAAGTAGGTGACCGCAGTCAGCGGCTCCACGCCGGCCTCCCGGTCGGCCGGCGTGCGATCCAGGTAGGCGATGGTGGCGCCGGCGGCTCGGAGCAGGTGGGCACACAGCGCGCCGATCGACATACCCTCGAGCACCGAGGGACGGTCCCAGGCATGGGCGACCGCCGGCTCCGCCATCAAGGTCGCCGCCGCCTCGACCGCCTCGACGACCAGCTCCCGGGCCCGGCTCGACCCGAGCGCCCGTCCATCGAGCACCCTCAGCGCTCCGACAGCTGCACTGGTGTCTCCGGCTCCGGGAGTCGGTAGGTGAAGTCGCAGTACTCGGCACCACCCATGATCGTCTGGGTCCTGGCGAACTCGATACGGGGGTTGAACCCCTCGATCAGGGTGCCGTCCCGATTGCAGGACAGGGTTGCGCCGAGATCGGCGAGCCCGAGCTCCCGGTACATCTCGGCGTACCGGCACCTGGTCACGTTGAAGGCGAACGTCTGCGGCGTCTGCTCGACGACATCGATCTCGAGCGCGCCACCTCGGGTCCACGCCTCGAGCGACGCCTCGAAGTCAGGCAGATCATCGCCGCCGACCAGCTCGGCCAGGGCCGCCCCCTGGGACCGGGCGACGTCGCCGATCACCTCGGCCGCCAGCTCGACCACCCGCTCCCGACCGAACTCGTCGCCGAACCGCTCCAGGAGCGGGGCCACGATCCTGGCCTCGATCTCCCGCCTGGTCAGGACGCCGACGTGATTGAGGGTGTCTGGCTTCGGCGATTCGGCCACGGTGTCAGCGGGCGTCGTAGACGGCCTTCTCGACCTCGAAGAACAGGTCGAGCGACCCCTTGTCTGCGAAGGGGAGGATCTGGCTGAGGTAGGCGCCGCCGATGCCGTTTGCCCGGTCGATCCAGTAGTAGCAGTTCGACAGGCCGGCCCACATCAGGGTCCCGGCCGGGCGCCCGGTGTCGATGGCCGTCTCGTTGATCTGGAACGTGAGACCCCACGACTTGGGCTCACCGGGGAAGAACTCGGCATCGTTGGAGAACGGCGGGGCCTGGGTGACCAACATCTTGACCCGGAGATCACCGATGTGGTTCTCGGCCATCATGGCAACGGTCTCGGGCGCAAGGACCCGGACCCCGTCCAGCTCGCCGTCGTTGAGGATCATCCGGATGAAGCGGCAGTAGTCACTCATGGTTCCCTGGAGTCCGCCACCGCCCATCTCGAACTCCGGATTCTCCGGCGCCGGCAGATCGATGGGGGTCAGTGAACCATCCTCACCCCTGGCGTGGATGGCCGAGGCCCGCTCGAGCATCGACGGGGTGTGGGCGAAGGCGGTGTCCGTCATGCCGAGCGGCCCGGTGAGGTGCTCGGCGAAGTACTCGCCGAGGGTCACACCGGAGACCTTCTCGACCATCTGGCCGGCCCAATCGATCCCGATCCCGTACTCCCACTCGGTTCCCGGGTCGAACATCAGCGGCTCGCGGAGCGCCCGCTTCTCCAGCGTGAGGATGTTCGGCTCGCCGGTGACCTCGTGCCACCGGGTCGACTCGGCGTTCCAGATGTCGTAGACGAAGCCGGAGGTGTGGGTCAGCAGATGGCGGAGTGTCACCGGCGTTGCCGGTGGTCTCGTGATCGGATTGCCGTCGTCATCGAAGCCGTCGAGGACGGTGGCCTCGGACAGCTCGGGGCAGACGTCGCCGGCCGGCCCGTCGAGATCGAGCCGGCCCTGCTCGACCAGTTGCATCGCCGCAGCACCGGTCACCGCTTTGGTCATGGAGAAGATCGCCCCGACGGTGTCCGGGGTCATCTCGACACCGGAGCCGGCGGAACGTTCGCCGGCCGAGCCGACGTACTGCTCGCCCTCCCGGTCGACCACGACGGCAACCGCGCCGGGTGCGGCGCCTCTGGCGATTCCGGCTTCCAGTATCGCGTCGAGCGTTTCCTTCATCGTTCGTCCCCCTTGGTTCCCCTGCTGTCCTTGCCTGCATCGGACGCTAGTACAGGCCCTTGTCGTAGAGAAGCTGTTCGGCCGGGACCCCGGTGGGCGGGCTTCGCCGGTGGCCGGCGATCTATGCTCGATCTCGATGCCTCAACCAGCCGTGCCGAAGTATCAGCACATCTACGGTGTGCTCCGGCAACGAATCCTCGACGGCGTCCTGGCGCCAGGGGAGCGGCTGGCCTCCCAGCAGGAGCTGGCGGAATCGTTCGGCGTCACCCTGATGACGCTCCGGCAGGCCATGGTCGAGCTGCAGCGGGACGGGCTGGTGTGGTCGGCCCGGGGCAAAGGGACCTTCGTCGCCGATCGGCCGGTCGACATCGCGCTCGGCAACCTCTCGAGCTTCGCCCAGCAGATGCACGCCACCGGCGTCACCGTCGACACCGAGATCCTCGATGTCTCCGTGGTCGAGGCCGATGAGTATCCGCCAGCGTCGGTCGCCCTTGCTGCGGCCGGGTCGCTGTCGGTGGTGACCCGTCGCCGGTCGGCCGGTCGGGAGCCCTTCAGCCTGCAGCGCAGCTACCTGTCCGAGGACCTGGCGGTGGTCGACGTCGGCGGCTACGAGGGCGACTCGCTCTACGACGCGATCGAGGCCAAGACCGGGTGGTCGGTGTCGGCGGCCAAGGAGTCGATCGCCGCCGTTGCCCTGTCCGATGACGACGCAGACATCCTCGACGCCCCGACCGGTCACCCCGCGCTCCGATCGATCCGCATCTCGCTGAACCAGTTCGACGAGCCGTTCCTCTACGACGAGGCCCTGCTGGTGTCCGGCCGGTGCGCCATCACCGCAGACCGGAGCGCCGACCGACTGTCGATCCGCTACGACGTGGCCGACGGACCGCCGCCGGTTTTCGAATAGACCACCTCGGCCCCGATCCGTTGGCGGTCAACCGGTGACGGTAGACTCGGCGCATCCATAATTCTAGAATTGATCAGGAACCGGGACGACACTGCCGTCTCGGGCCGGAGCGAAACGAGCGCCCATGACCATTCTCCAACCGCCATCCCCACAGCACATGGGTCCACCGGACGAGCTCGGCTTCTTCGGCGATTTCGGCGGCCAGTACGTCGGCGAGCCACTGATCGGTGCCTGCAAGGAGGTCGAGGCGGCCTTCGTCGAGGCCTGGGCCGACCCGGCGTTCCACGAGGAGTTCAGCCACGCCCTGACCACCTACGGCGGCCGCCCATCCCCGGTCACCGAGTGCACCAACCTGTCCGAGCGGCTCGGCCTTCGGCTCCTGCTCAAGCGGGAGGACCTGAACCACACCGGCAGCCACAAGATCAACAACGTGATCGGGCAGGCCCTGCTGGCCCGGCGCATGGGCAAGACCCGGCTGATCGCCGAGACCGGGGCTGGCCAGCACGGTGTGGCAACCGCGACCGCCGCGGCCCTGCTCGGCATGAGCTGCACCGTGTACATGGGTGAGGTCGACATGGCTCGCCAGTCGCTCAACGTCTTCCGGATGCGACTCCTCGGCACCGAGGTGATTCCGGCGATGTCCGGCAGTCGGACACTGAAGGACGCGGTCAACGAGGCGATGCGGGCCTGGGTCGCCGAAGTCGGCGACACCCACTACTGCCTCGGTTCGGTGATGGGCCCCCACCCGTACCCCTGGATGGTCCGCACGTTCCACGAGATCATCGGCATCGAGGCCCGGGCCCAGACCCTCGAGCTGACCGGGGCGCTGCCGGACGTGGCAGTCGCCTGCGTCGGCGGCGGGTCGAACGCCGCCGGGCTGTTCGCCGGTTTCGCCGATGACCCGACGGTCCGGCTGATCGGCGCCGAGCCGGCCGGCGGTGCGTCGGCCGGACGCGGGGTCCCGGCCATCGTCCACGGCATGAAGGCCTACTTCCTCCAGGACGAGGTCGGGCAGGTGCTGGAGGCGGAGTCGATCTCGGCCGGCCTCGACTACCCCGG
Source organism: Actinomycetota bacterium (assembly GCA_039029715.1). GTDB lineage: Bacteria > Actinomycetota > Acidimicrobiia > Acidimicrobiales > SZUA-35 > JAHELU01. The sequence goes on from JBCCFN010000099.1 coordinate 7,092, forward strand.
TCTGGGGCCCGAGCACTCCCATCTGGCGGTCACCAAGCGGGCCGAGTACTACCCGATCACCGACGACGAGGTCCTGGAGGCGTTCCAGTTGCTGAGCAGGACCGAAGGCATCATCCCGGCGCTGGAATCGGCCCACGCCATCGCCTGGGTGACCAAGCATGCGGCCTCGCTCAAGGGCAAGACCGTCCTGGTCAACCTGTCCGGCCGTGGTGACAAGGACGTCGAGCAGGTCCAGGCGGTCCTGGAGGGATGAGCGCCGCAGACGACCGGACCAGGTCCAGCTCTGGGACCGCAACCGATGATCTGACACCGATTCCGGTCGAGCAGCGGCTCGGGGCCCACCTGGTCCGCCGTCGGGCAGACGGGGCCAAGCTCCTGTTGCCATACGTGACGGCCGGCATCGGCGAAGACTGGCTGGAGCTGGTCGAGGCGGTGATCGAGGCCGGGGCCGATGCGGTCGAGATCGGCATCCCGTTCTCCGACCCGGCCATGGACGGTACGACGATCCAGGAGGCGTCTGTCATCGCCCTCGACAACGGGATCACGCCGGCCGCGGCCCTCCACCAGTTGAGCCAACGCCAGTTCGGCGTCCCGCTGATCGCCATGACCTACTACAACCTGGTCTATCGCTACGGCCATCGTCGGTTCGCAGCCGAGCTCGCGGCGGCCGGCGGCCGGGGCACGATCCTGCCGGACCTGCCGATCGAGCATGCGGCCGACTGGGAGCGGGCGGCGGCAGACGTCGGCATCGACAACGTGTTGCTCGCCTCGCCGGTGACCGACGACGAGCGGCTCCAACAGATCGTCGACCGGACCGCCGGCTTCGTCTACGTGGTCTCGACGATGGGTACCACCGGTGAGCGGGCCGGCGTCGACGACGCCGCTTCGGTGCTGTCACGCCGGGTCAAGGCCGTGACCGACAAGCCGGCGATCGTGGGGTTCGGCATCTCGAACGGGCCGACCGCGGTCGAGGCGGCACGGGACGCGGACGGGGTCGTCGTGGCCTCGGCGCTGCTCCGTCGGCTGATCGACGGCGGCACGATCGAAGACGCCGCTGCCCTGGTGGCCGAGATCCGGACCGCCCTCGACCAGGCCTACCCGCCGGGCTGAAGCGAGGCGGCCGACCGATCGGTTGCCAGGAACTCCGCCACCGGCTGCGGCCGGTGCAGCAGGTAACCCTGGACCAGGGGACACCCGAGCTGGCGCACCATGTGGAGCTGGTCGCCCGTCTCGACCCCCTCGGCCACCACCGTGATACCGAGCGTGCCGGCCAGGTCGATCAGCGCTTCGGTGATCGCCCGGGTCACCGGGTTGGTCGGCGTGCTCTCGATAAAGGTCCGGTCGATCTTGAGTTCGTCGACCCGGAGGTCCCGAACGTAGGCCAGCGAGGAGGCCCCGGTCCCGAAGTCGTCGATGGCGATCCTGACCCCGGCGTTCCGCAGATCGTCCAGGGCGTCCGCCGCTCGGCTCCCCGGTTCGAGCAGGCCGCTCTCGGTCACCTCCATGGTCAGTTGCGACGCTCGGACGCCGTGGCGGTCGAGTGCGGTCAGCAACCCGGCGACGAAGCCCGGCGCGGCGATCTCGGCCGGGTCGGCGTTGAGGTTCAGCGAGCGGCCGGCATCGGCCGCCAACCAACCGGTCAGCTGGCCGAGCGCTCGATCGTGGACCGCCTCGCCGAGCGGGGCAAGGAGACCGAGCCGCCTGGCGACGCCGAGGAAGGTGTCTGGACGATGTCGGCTCCCGTCCGGGCGCTGCAGCCTGGCCAGGGCCTCGAGCGCGGTCAGTCGACCGTCTGAGGTGAAGATGCCCTGGACGTCGACGTCGATCGAACCGTTCTGGATCGCGGCCCGCAGGTCGAGCTCGACCTGTCGGTCTCGGGCGATCATCTCGGCCAGGTCGGTGTCGAACAGCCGGGTCTGGTTCCGGCCGGCCGCCTTCGCCTGATAGGCCGCCGTGTCTGCCTCACGGAGCAGGGTGGCCTGGGAGTGGGTCGTGCCGGTGCCGACCGCAACCCCGAGGGAGGTGGTGATGTGGCAGTCCCGGCCGGCGAGCACGTACGGCTCAGCGACCGCGGCCCGGATCCGCTCCGCCAGACGAACCGCCTTCTCGGCCGAGCCGACGTCCTTCAGCAGGACGACGAACTCATCCCCTCCGAACCGTGCGACCAGGTCGGAGCTCCGGACCGTGGCGGTCAGCCGGCGCCCGATCTGGCTCAGCAGTTCATCACCGGCGGCATGCCCGAGGGCGTCGTTGATCCGTTTGAAGTCGTCGAGATCGAGCATGACCACCCCGGCGGTCTGGCCTGCGGTCAGCTCCGCCTCCAGCCGTTCGCCGAAGACCTGCCGCGTCGCCAGTCGGGTCAGCTGATCGGTGGTCGCCCGATCGAGCAGTGCGGCCGAGAGTCGCTCCTCCTCGGTCACGTCCCGGCCGCTGTAGTAGAGGGTCCGTCGATCGGTCGATGCGGTGACAGACACCGACACCGTCCGGGGACGGTCGCCGACGACGAGTTCGGCCGAGAACGAGGCCGGCACGCCGCTGCCGAGTGCCTCGGCCCGGGCGTCGTCGAGGACGTCACGCTCGACGAAGCCCATCGCGTCGTTGAGCGGCGTCCCGAGCAGCTCGGCGTCGCTCCGGCCGAGAAACCGTTTCAGCGCCGGATTGGCCCGACGGATCAGGCCGTCCTCGTCGATAAGGGCCAGGTGGGCGGCGGAGAGGTCGAAGAATCGATGACCGATCTCGAGCTCCCGCTCCCGGTTGACCCGCTCGGTCATGTTCCGCTGGACCGTGTAGAACCGCTGGGTCTCGGCATCGTAGGTCGTGAGACCCTCCATCCAGACCAGGTTGCCGCCTGCGTCCTCGACCGGCATCCGGAAGTCGATGACGGTCTCGCCGGCCAGGGCTCGGAGTGCGATGCGCTCGAGCACCGCAGCGCCCTCCGGAGCGACGAACTCGCCCAGGTGCCGACCGATCATCTGCTCCCGAGGCGTGCTGTGGAGCCGCTCTGCCGCCCGGTTCAGGGTCACGATGCAGCCCCGCCCATCGGTGACGACCAGAACGTCTTCGACCAGATCGCTGAGTCTGGCGTACTGCCACAGGTCCTCGTAGCGTCTGGCGATCGCCCTGGTGTCCCGGACGATCACGTAGAGGGTCTGTCCGGTCGTGTCGGCGGCGGCGTTGCACTGGGTCAGGATCACATCCCCGCCCCGGCGTCTCAGCCGCGCCGTCCACGCCCCGGCGCCGGTCGTCCCGGCATCGGCCAGACCGTCGCGCATCGCCGGATGGTCGCTCCGGTGGAACAGCTCGCCCCACGGTCGCCCGACCAGCTCGGCGGCCTCGGCACCGACGGTGGCGGCCAGCTCGTGATCGACCGCACCGACGATCCCGTCGGAGCCGTCGATCGTCAAGAACATCAGATCGGCCGATGACTGGTCTGAGGCGCGGTCCACAACCCTCGGTCGGCCGGGCCGGCCCGAAGGTGAGCGATCGTGACCGGCTCCCGTCCTGGCCCGGACCGGGGATGCTGCCCTACCGTTGGGCCGGATCGAGCACCCGGAGGCTGACGACATGACAACGACCGAGGTGGAGCTTTCGATACGGCCGATGGCGGGGGCCCTCGGTGCCGAGATCGACGGCCTCGACCTGTCCGCCGATCTCGACGACGCAACGATCGCCGCCATCCGAGCCGCCCTGGTCCGTTATCACGTGCTGGCTTTTCGTGACCAGGAGCTCAGCCCGGATCGGCAACTGGCGTTCGGCCGGCGGTTCGGTGAGCTGGACACCCACCCGTTCGTCGACGGCTCGGCCGCCCATCCCGAGGTGCTCGACATCGTGACCGAGCCGGACGACACGGTGAACTTCGGCGGCGGGTGGCACAGCGACCTGACGTTCCTGGAGCGACCGGACCTCGGGTCGATCCTCTACGCCGTCGAGGTCCCGGAGGTCGGCGGGGACACCCTGTTCGCAAACCAGCACCTGGCCTACGACGCCCTGAGCCCGACGATGCAGGCCATGATCGCCGACCTGTCTGCGGTCCACACGCCGGACATGCAGTACGGCCAGGGTGGGCTGTCGACCCGGTCGAGGTCGATGTCGACCCACGGGACCGATCGGGCCGGCAGCACCGTCGATCACCCGGTGGTCCGGAGCCATCCGGAGAACGGACGGAAGGGCCTCTTCGTCAATCGGGCCTTCACCGCCAGGATCCGCGGGCTGCGGGGACCGGAGTCGAGGGCGCTGCTCGACTTCCTGTGCGACCACGCCGTCTCAGAAGCCTTCACCTGCCGGCTGTCGTGGCGGCCAGGGACGCTTGCCATCTGGGACAACCGGAGTGTCCAGCACTACGCGCTGCACGACTACGCCGGGCATCGCCGGGTGATGCGGCGGATCACGGTCAAGGGCGACCGCCCGGTCTGAGCTCAGCCGGCAGGGGTCGGAGCGGGTTCGGCCTCGAGCCGGTCCAGCTCCTCCACGTACGCCTCGGCCCGCTCGATGGCGGCGAAGAGCACCTGCACGGTCCGATTGAACGCCTCGGCGGCCTCGGCCGAGGGCGGTTCCGGCCGACTGAACGGGTCGAGCCGGCAGTGGGTCAGCCAGGCGGTGAGGCTCTCGTCCGACCGCCAGGCCAGGGTGTTCCGGATCCCGTCGAGCCAGGCTCGGATCCAGTCGGTGTCGCGGTCGGGGTGGGGCACGACCCCGCACCGGGCGTTGCGTTCGTCGTCGTCGAGGTCGAGCGCCTCGACCTTGGCGATCAGGGCCGCACTGAAGACCTGCTGACACTGACGAACCGCCTGCAGGGTCAGGCGCCCTTCGGTGAAGATCGGAACCGGCGGTCTGCGGGCCAACCCGTCCGCACTGCAATCGACGTGGAAGGTCGACGGCGTGGTCGGCTCGATCCCGTCGTCCAGCTCGATCAGCTGCGGTCCGATCTTGCGGACCCGGCCGGCCCGGACCACGCGCTCGATGCGCTTGAGCTGTTCGAGCTCGGCCACCGTCACCGTCGAGCACCGGTACATGGTCGGTGTGACCGCCGGATCGAGCCGCAGCAGGCTGCCGCTCGATTCCAACCGTTCGAACAGGTCGGTGATCGAGGTGGAGGCGGCCAGGTGCTCCGACTGAGACGCGAACAGGCCGATGCTGCGGTCGGCGAACTGACCGGGTTGAATGTGGGACCGGTCGAGGTACCAGGAGTCCCGAGGCATGATCCAGGTGATGCGGTCGGGATCGGTACCGTTGGCGAGGAGCCACAGGCAGGCGTCCGCCCCTGTCTTGCCGGCCCCGACGATCACATAGCGGTCGGGCGGGGTGTGGAGCTCACCGAGCCGGTTGACCGGTCCGGCCAGGACCTCGGGAGCAACCTCGTAGGCCGGCGGCCGCATCGCCGGGACCGAGACGTCCATGTAGGTCGCGTCGACGAACCGCCGTCTGGCCCGAACCGTGACCTCCTCTCCGGTGAGGAGCGAGACCGCCCGGTCACCGCCCCGGTAGTCGGTCATCGGCAGGAACGTGACTCTTCCGGACGGTAGGAACCGCTCCCGGAGTACGGTGTCGAAGTAGCCGACGACCTCCGGTCCGGACGCCAGCTCGTACAGCCCTTCGTTCCAGCCGTAGCCGTCGATGGTTCCCGAACCGAGCGGCGCTGAGGGCACGCCGTAGAACGCCGACGGCTGATGGAGCCGGACGAAGGGGTAGGCCACGTTCCAGTGCCCGCCCGGTCTTGCCCGGCGGTCGAGGAGGGTCACGGTGGCGTCGGTCTCGGTCAGGATCGTGTCGACGAAGGCCATGCCCATCGCACCGGCCCCGACGACGACGTAGTCGGATTCAATCACGTCCTAGATGCTAGGGTCCGGCGGCCGGTCCGGCCCCATCTTCGGTGCCGGGATCGGTCGAGGCGCCGGCGGCGCGGTCCGCGTCTGCCCCCCAGCGCCGGTAGCGATGGACCCCGGCGCCGATCAGCCCGCCGATCACGGCCAGGGCCGGCAACTCGACCACCACCGGGACGGCCGAGATCAGCGGCGGGCCGTCGAGCCGCCCGATCGCCAGCAGATAGAAGAATGCGGTGAGGGCCACCGAGCAGCCGGCCACACCGATCAGGACGCGGACTGCCCCGGGCGGCGCCGGCACCTCCAGCCGATAGAGGCTGCCCCAGATGGCGCCGACCACCAGCGGGGCGAAGTGATGGGTCGACGTCGGCGAACGCATGGCCAACACCACCCAGAACATTGCGGCGGCCAACGAGAAGGCTGCACCCGGTAGGTGGTTCCGGTCGATCGAGGCCATCCAGCCGACCGACGGGCTCGAGGGCTCCCGGTCATCGGGCGACGATGCGGTCATGACCCGACCGGCCGGGCCGGGACGCCGACCACGGTCGAGCCAGCGGCGACGTCCCGGTTGACGACCGCCCCGGCCCCGACGGTTGCGTCGGCCCCGATCGTGACGCCTGGCATGATGGTGGCACCGGCGAACACGGTCGCCCCGGTCCGGACCGTCACCCCGCCGCACAGCGTGGCGGCGGGGCTGAGCGTGACGTGATCCTCGATGACGTCGTCGTGGCTGACGATGGCCCCGGTGTGGAGTTGGCACCATTCGCCGACGGTGATGTTTGCCGTGAGCCGAACTCCCGGTGCCACGATGGTGCCGGGTCCGAGTTCGACGCCCACGCCCACGGTGGCGTCGGCGTGGACCAGGGTCGGCGTGGCCAGGCCGCGGGCCTCGATGTCTGCCGCCTGGCGGCGTCGGTGGTCCCGATCACCGCTTGACATGGCGACCGCCACCGGCCCGACCAACGCGATGGCCCGGTCCAGGTCGGGGACGCATGGCAGCTGCCGGCGATCGGCCAGCGCAGCCGGCAGCGGCCCCGCACCGACCACGGCCACCAGCCGGTACGTCGGCCGGTCCGGTGCTGACGCATCGACGATCGCTGCCACCTCGGCCGCCGCGCCGCCGGCGGCGACGATCACCAGGTCGAGCGATGCCATCCGACGGCTCAGTCGATCTGGATCGGATGGATGGGACAGAACAGTTGGGGCGTCGGACGTGGGACGTCTTCCTCGGTGGCACCGCCGTCCTCGGCCGATGCGGCGGCCGAGCCAACCGTCAGTACCGCGGCGGTGCCGACGAGCGCCAGCAGTGCCGCCGCCCCACCGAGTGGCGCCGGTGACAGGCCGGTCCGGACCGGTGGGTCCGGTTGCGGACCCTCGTCGATGACCAGATGGAGGGCGGCTGCCATCACCCCGAGGCCGACCGAGATCCACCAGACCGGGTCGTAGGAACCGGCTCGATCGGCCAACGACCCGCCCATCCAGGCCCCGACGAACGCCCCGACCTGGTGGGACAGGAAAACGATGCCGAACAGCGTGCCGGCGTGAGCGGTGCCGAACTGGCTGACGACGATGCCAGAGGTCAGTGGCACCGTCGACAGCCACAGGAGGCCGATCAGGGCCCCGAACACCAGGGTGGTGGTCCCGCCGGTCGGCAGGAGCACGAACCCGGCGAACACCACGGCCCGGAGGGCGTAGATGATCGAGAGCAACTTCGACTTGGAGTAGCGGCCACCGAGGGCGCCGGCGGTGAGGGAGCCGAAGATGTTGAACAGCCCGATCAGGGCGAGGGCACTTGCTGCGATCTCCCTGGTCTGGCCAACGTCCTCGGCATAGGAGGCGAGGTGGGTGGCGACGAAGGTGACGTGGAAGCCGCAGACGAAGAACGCCAGGTTCAGCATGCGGTAGGAACCGGAGTGGGAGGCCCGGCGGAGCTCGGTCCGCAGCGGCACCGCATCCCCGGCCCCCTCGGACGGGTCGGTGTGGTCAGCGGCCGATCCCCGCAGCGCCGGGGCGAACACCAGCACGGCCAGGATCACCAGGCCCAGGACCACTGCGGCCGCCTCCCAGCCTCGGCCGTCGATCAGGCGCTGGGCGGTTGGCACGAGCAGGAACTGCCCGACCGATCCCATCGCCGTGGCGATCCCGAGCGCCATCGATCGGCGTTCCGGCGGGGCGATGCGGCCGAGGGCGGCCAAGACGACGGCGAAGCTGGCCGCCCCGGTCCCGATCCCGACGATGAAGCCTGCCGAGAGGTACAGCGAGCCCGTCGAGGTGGCGGTCGACATCAGCACCATGCCGGCGGCATAGATCAGACCCCCGGCGCCGAGGACCCGTCCGCTCCCGTATCGGTCGGCGAATGCCCCGGCCACCGGTTGGCTGAGCCCCCAGACCAGATTCTGGATGGCGACCGCCAGCGCGAAGGCCCCTCGGCCGGAGCCGATCGAATCGATCACCGGGTCGAGGAACAGTCCGAACGTCGACCGGACGCCGAGGGAGAGGGCGGTGATGACACTGCCGGCGGCGATGATGACCCACAGCGGCTGGGGCCGGAGCGACCGCGGAGCCGGCTGGGGAAGTGCGGGTGACGTCACGACCTGAACCTACCCGGCCGAGCCCGCCGGTCCGAATCGATTACGGGACCGCAGAGCGACGAGCTCAGTCGGCTGGTGGCGGCTGGAATGCCAACCCCTCGAAGTCGCCTGACGAACGCCACCGCTCGATGTACTCGAAGTAGGCGACCGGTCCATCCGGGTACCCGAGCGAGTTCAACGTGCCCCGTCGACCGGCGTCCTGCCCCTCGAAGTTGTAGTAGCCCGGGGTGCAGGTCTGGTCGGCCCCGAAGGTCCGTCCGCCGGCCTCCAGCTTGGCAACCCAGGCCTTTTCGGCTTCGGCCTCGGTCTCGACCACGACCCGGCCGGTGGTGAGCGCATGGTCGACGATCATGGCGATCGTGGCCCCGGCCTCGGTCAGGTTGTGGGGGATGTTCGAGATCAGGTTTGCCCCCTGTTGGGGGCCGACGACGAAGAGGTTCGGGAACCCGTGGACGTGGATGCCATGCAGACTCTGCATGCCGTCGGCCCACCGCTCAGACAGGGCCAGCCCGTCCCGCCCGATCGGGTCGAAGCCGCAGCGTCTGGTGTAGTCGGTCCCGACCTCGAACCCGGAGGCGTAGATCAGCAGGTCGAGCTCGTAGTGGTCATCACCGACCTGGACCCCGGTCTCGGTGATCTCAGACACCCCTTTGCCCCCGGTGTCGATCAGGTGCGTGGTTTGGGAGTTGTAGGCATCGAGGTAGCGGTCGTGGAAGCACGGCCGCTTGCACAATTGGCGGTACCAGGGCTTCAGTGCCGCCGCAGTCTCCGGGTCGCGGACCACCTCGTCGACCCGAGCCCGGATCTCGGCCATCTTCTCGTCGTCGGAGTCGTGGTAGGCCCGCAGCATCGCCTCCGGGCGGAAGTCCTGGCTTGGGTCGGCGAAGAGGCGGTCCCGGATCCGTTGGGAGATGTCGGTCCAGCCGTCCATGACGAGGTCCTCGTCGGTGAACCCACCGGTCTGGAGCGTGGTGAAGTTGAGCAGCCACTCCTCCTGCCAACCCGGCTCCAGTGTGGCGAACCACTCCGGGTCGATCGGATGGTTGTTCCTGATGTCGATCGATGACGGGGTTCGTTGGAAGACGAACAGCTCGCCGGCCGACTCGGCCAGGTGGGGGACGCACTGGACCGCAGTTGCCCCGGTGCCGATGATGCCGACCCGCTTGTCAGCCAGCCCGGTCATCGGCGCCCCGGCCGGGTCGCCGCCGGTGTAGTCATAGTCCCAGCGGCTGGTGTGGAAGCAGTGCCCCCCGAACCGTTCCAGCCCGGGGATACCCGGCAGCTTCGGTCGGTGCAGCGGGCCGGGGCCTATCGTGACG
>JBCCFN010000100.1:0-16815 GCA_039029715.1 Actinomycetota bacterium
ACCAGCACGGCTGTCGTTGCCGTCTCGATGCCGTTCCCGGTGCTGATCTCGACCGACAGTTGGCTGTCGCTGGATCGGGTCAGCTCCCATCCGGTCACGGGCCGATAGATCACGAAGTTCGGGTTGCGGGCAGCCGCGGCGAGGAGGGCCTGGTTGATCAGCTCGTGATTGAGGTAGAGGAAGTAGGGGTGGGGCAGGCCGGTCTCCTGGAGCATGGCCCGGACCAGGGGCTCCCCGCTATGGTCGTACCAGATCGTCCCGTGCCGCCGTTCGGCTCCCGAGTCGACGATGGTGTCCAGGGCTCCCCATTTGTCGAGGATCTCGACCGCTTTCGGCTGAAGGTGGTCCCCTCGGGCGGTGTCCGGTGGCCCCGGTTGGCGCTCGACCAGCCCGACCCGTAGCTCGTGGGGAGCCAGGGCCGCAGCCAGAGCTGGCCCGGCGATGCCACCGCCGACAATCAGTACATCAAAGAGTCGACCAGCCATGTGCCCTCCTCACCACCGCGCCGAGCTGACACTATCCGACTCGAACCGACGCGCCAGAACCAGCGAACTGGCCCGCATCGAGCGCGAAGTGTCGTGGCGCCGATAGTGCGCCGGAAGCGCCACGTCGGGCTTCGCAAGTCTCGTTGACCGGGGGCTCGAGACGGTCGGCTACGGGTCGAGCGACTCCGATGCGATGCTGTCGACCTTGCGGGCGAGTTTGACCGACGCCCGGAACCCGCCGGGCGTCTCGGCTGCCTGGCGCTGGAACCAGCGGCCGAACTGGCTGGAGTCGACGAAGCCGAGCTGGCGGCCGATGGCGGCGGCGCTGTCATTGCTGTGGGCAAGCCGTCGCTTTGCTTCCAGCAGGAGGCGTTGGGCGATGAGGTCTTTCGGCGGCTGGCCGGTCCGAGCCCGAACCACCGTGGCCAGGTGCCCCGGACTGACCCCGAGGGCCGACGCGTATTCGGCCACGGTGTACCGGCGGTCGAACTCGGCGATGGCGGCGATGAACCGTCGGGACAGGTCGTCATCGTGGTCGCTCGGTCGGGGCCAGCCGGCGACGGCCCACGTCTCGAGCTGGTCGAGCAACGTCTGGATGTAGCGGGCGACCAGGCCTGGCCGGTCTGGTGCCTCCTCGAAACGACGCTTGGCCAGTCGGAGGAGGCCGAAGAGATCGTCGGCCTCCTCCTCGGGAATGGGGAAGAGGCCTGTCCATGACAGGGCGGCTATCTCCTGCGACCGCCCGGGAACCGAGCCCGGCGAGATCCCGACCACCCACAGTTCGAGTGGGCCGTCGATCTTCCATTGATGCAGCACGCCCGGGGCCATCAGGACGGCTGCGGTCCCAGACAGCGCCACATCGTCGAAGTCGTGTTGGAGCGTGGCCGTGCCCCGAGCGATGGTGAGCTCGTGGTGTGGGTGCCGGTGGAGCGAGGTGTGCTCGTTCGCCGTTTCGCCCCACACGACGTGACCGACGTAGAGCGGTCGGTTCACGTAGCTGACGAGCGTTGGCTCGTCGCCGGTGTCCGAGCCCGGGCCGGTCCCGTTCGTCACGGCCGGCCGCTCACGGCTTGACGCTCAGCGACGCATAGCCGCCCTGGATCGGGTAGTCGCCGACGAAGCCCTGGTACACGGCGCTGGCGGTGAAGTCGGCGTCGGTGGCGATCGCCTGGAACGCCTCGGCATCCTCGTAGACGGTCATCCCCACCACGATGCCCGAGCCGACGCTGGACACCCACTGGTACTCGGCGACCCAGCCATCGAACTCCGACAGCGCTTCGAGGTAGGCGTCTCGGGCGGCCTCGTAGGCGAGCGGATCGAAGTTGTCGTAGGCGTTCAGGTCGCGCCAGGCGACCTCGAGTACCTGACCCTCGCCCACGGCGATCTCCGAGACGTCGACCGGCGTGGTCTCGTCGAGCGGTGCCAGGAGGTCGAAGACCTCGATCTCGAAGGTTGGGAAGTACACCTCTGACAATGCCGGGTCGACAGCTTCGGCCGAAGCGGAGAACTCCGCAACCGAGCGGCCCTCGGTGAGGCCGATGAAGACCGCAGGGTCGGGCTGGGCGAAGGTGGTGAAGGACAGGAACGACTGGAACTCGCGGTCGGCCACGATGCCGTCCTGGGCTTCGAGATCGGCGACATAGGCGTCGCGGGTCGAGGTGAAATCGTCGAGCTCGCCGGTGACCCGGCGAACGACCAGAGCGGCCACCTCACCGTTGTAGCCGGCGGCCAGGTCGTCCGCCTGGTCGGCTTGATCGTCGGTCTGGCCCTCGGCCTGGCTGTCCACCGGCTCATCGGCTGATTCGGTGGCGGCCTCCGTTGCCGGAGCGGTCGTCGTCGCCGAGTCGTCGATATCGTCGCCTCCACAGGCGGCGGCGAAGAGGCCGAGGGCGAGTGCGATCGAGAGGTAGATGGTCGAGTTGGAGCTTCGCATGCCCCAAGGCTCGACCCTGGTCGTCAGGCCGTCATGAGCTCAATCGAAGACAACGTGGACGATTTCCACGATCGGCGGCCAACCGACCCAACGATCAGCGGCGCGGCGATACCGATGACCAGTCGGCGGGCGGATCCTCGCCGACCCTGCCGTCGATGGATTCGCGGAGCAGGTCGGCGTGGCCGGTGTGGCGGCCGTACTCCTCCAGGAGGTCGAACAGGAGCCGGCGGAGGCTGGCCATCCTGCCGTCTGGCCACTGCATGGCCGAATCCTGATCGAGCCCACCATCGGCGATCGCAGCATCGAAGCGCCGCTGAGCGCGTCTGACCGCGTCGTCGTAGCGCCGGTACAGCTCGTCTGGCTCATCATCGGCGGCGGTCGAAAACTCCGGGTCGTCGTCGGAGACCCTCCCGGCCCAGTAGTCGTCTCTCGGTGAACCGTCGAGGCGGACGCTGGAAGCGCCGTCCTCCACCCGAGCCAGGTGATTCAGCAGCCCGCCGATGGTGAGGTCGGACGACGGGAGGCGATGGTTCAACCCGGCGGAATCGAGGTCGTCCGCCTTCCACCGGAAGGTCATCCGCAACCGGTTCAACGAGCCGAGCAGATGCTCGACCTCACTGCCGGCCACCGGCGGCTGCCAATCACGGGTGTTGAACACCGCGGCGATCCTAGCCAGGGCTGCGCTGGCTCTCGGAGCGCCGCTGCGGATCTACCTGTCCTCTGGCTTGGCGAGGAAGAGGACCAGTCCGTGGGCGCCGATACCGAGGCTCCAACCGATGAGGGCCCAGACGGACCACCAGGCCGACCATTCATCGGCGACGCCGGCCGAGAGATTCACGAAGAGGTTGACGGCGAAGATGGCCAGCATCGTCACCACGAACACGCCGGCATGAGCCTGGAAGGCACGAACCTGGCGCGGGTACTCGTTGGTGGGTTGTGATGGGCTGATCGGGTCATGGGTCGACATGACGATTCCTTTCATTGGTTGCGGTCATCGGGGTTCGGTCCGGGCGAACGGACACGGACCGCCGCTTCGGTGGATCGATGTAGCCAGACTGCCGACCAACGATGTGAGGGATCATCGCTCGCCCGCTCATCTCACCCTGGTGAGATGGCGTCGAACCTGGGGCGGCCCCGAGACCTGACCGGCGGGTACCGCCTAGAGGAGGTCGTGATCTCGGGCCGCTTGGACCGCAGCCTTGCGGTCGCCGACGCCGAGCTTGCGGTAGATCGCCTTGCAGTGGGTCCGCACCGTGTTGAGTGACACGTACAACTCGTTGGCGATGTCTCGCTGGGAGAGCTGCGATGGGAGGTACCGCAGCACGGCGTGTTCACGATCGGTCAGCTTCTCCACCATGCCCGGCGCGTCCGGCGGTGCGGGGAGCGTGCCCTGGCGGGCCTCGACCCGGTGGAGGTACTGGCCGACGATGCCCGGGTCTGGACACCGATCGACGATCGTCCGGGCTTGGCCCAGCAGATCGTGGCCGTCGGGGTGATCGTGCCGAGACACGACGTCGGCAGCGGAGATGAGAGCGTAGGCGCAGGTGAGGGCCGTGGCGGTCTCGTCTGTGAGCTCGACTCCTCGTAGCGCGGCAGCGACGGCCTCGCCTGGATCGTCGCTGGTCCGACCGATGATGCTGTGAGCCAGCGCAACCCGGGTGGTTTCGTTCAACCCGCTGGCCGCAGCAACATCCAGCGCCCGTTCCGCGGCTCGTCCGGCGTCGGCGCTGCGGCCAGTCTCGAGGGCGATGAGGGCCTCGCAGACCGGGACGCTTGCGGCGACGAGGGTGTTGTCCTGTTGGTCTGCGAGCCGTTCTGCCGCCCCAAGCAGGGCGGTCGCGCCGTCGAAGTCGCCGCCCCACGTTCGGGCCCAGATCAGGCTCATGGCCTGGGCCGCCTCGGTCGGATGATCGGACGCCCGGGCTTCCTCCAGCGCGGTGGCGACGTCGCCGGTAGCGACGGCGATGTAGACGGCCAGCGCGGTGGTCAGCCGGACCTCGTCGTCATCGGGTCCGAGGGCACGGGCCAGGTCGAGGTGGTGGCGGGCGTCGGACAGCCGCCCGGCGAACAGGGCGAGGAAGCCGCTGACGACGGTGGTGCCGATGTGTTCGTCGGCGAGCGGGCCGAGGCCGGCGATCTGGCGTTGCACGGTGGCGAGTTGGCCGCTGTTGAGGAGTTCGTTGGCCTCGTCATAGATGAGGTCGGCTGCCTCGTCGTGGTCACCACTGTGGAGGTAGTGCTCGATGGCGTCCATGGCCGAGCCGTGATCCCGGTGCCACCGGCCGGCCCGTCGGTGGAGCTCGGCGAGCTCAGACCCGATCGAAGTCTCGGCCTCAACCCGCAGGAGGTCGGCGAGCAGGTGGTGGTAGCGGAACCAGGTGCCGGTCCGGTCCAGGCTGATCAGGAGCTGGTTGGTCGCCACCAACCGGCGGAGCCAATCGCCACCGTCGGTGATCTCGCACACGGCATCGATGAGCGGCCCGGAGAGCCGCTCCAGAATCGAGGTTCGAAGCAGCCGTTCCCGGTCGTCTGGCGAGACGCCGCCGAGGAACTCTTCGGTCAGGTACTCGACGACGAGGCGGTCATCGCCTTGGAACGCCGCGACGAAGGCGTCGGCATCCTCACTATCGGCCAGGGACATGCGGGCTAGGACCAGTCCGGCCGCCCATCCCTCGGTTCGCTCACAGAGCGCGGCGACCTGGTGGGAGCGCGGGGCGGAGCCTTCCTGGTCGAGCAGTGCTGCTGCTTCCGCCGGTGCGAAGCGGAGATCGTTGGCCCGGATCTCGACCAGACGACCACGAACCCGGAGTCTGGAGAGTCGAAGGGATGGGTCGACCCGGGAGCACACCACGAGCGTGAAGTTCGGCGGGGCCAGGTCGACGAGCTGCTCGATGCCGTTGTCGACGTCCGGGTTGGCGATCAGGTGGTAGTCGTCGACGACCAACGTCACCGGCTCGACCGCCTGATCGAGGTGGTTGGCCAAGCGCTCGATCAGTGGCCGGGCGTCTGCACCCGACCCTGGCAGGGTCGGCGCCACGGCCGGCTCGAGGTCAGGCAGCTGCCGACCGAGCGCAGCGACCACGTGGCTCCAGAATCGGGCCGGGTCGTGATCGGCGGGATCGGCTTGTAGCCAGCCCGCCGTGGCCTCGGCGGTGTGCAACCAGGCGGCCACCAGGGTGGACTTGCCCGAGCCGGCCGGGGCGCTGACCAGGACCACCCGAACGCCCGGATCGCCGATCCCGGCGCTGAGGACATCGTCGAGCCGAGCACGCGGAACCAGCCCCACCGGGGGTGTCGGCGCAGTCACCTTGGTGCTGACCAGATTCATCGTGTCAGCGGTAGCCGCACTCATCTCCCCATCCACCTGGTTGATCCTACGACGGGAGCCGCATTCGGGCCGGTCCAGACCCGTGTCTCACCCTGGTGAGATCGGCTCCGTGGTGAGGCCGGCTCACCTCACCGAGGGAGATGGTGAGGCCATGGACGAGCCAACCAGCTACGAGATCGTGATCCGGGGACGGGCCACCGAACGCCTGCTCGGCCCGTTGGTCGACGACTTCGTGGTCGATTTCCCGGCCCCTGGTCGCACCCGGTTGACCGGCGTCATCCGAGACCCCGCACACCTCCATGGCGTGATGGCCTACCTCACCTCACTGGCCATCGGGGTCATCAGCCTCGCGCCCGCCGACCCGCAAACCCAACTCACCAACAACCAAGACAACGAAAGGCATGACCAATGACCAGCACACGCACCAACCCAACCGCACCATCTGTCGAGCGGCGCAGCGCCCGAGCGGGCGGCATCGGCGCCCTGGTGGCTGCCGCCACCTTCATCTTCGGCATCGCCCTGTTCGCCACCACGTTCGTCGACTACAGCTCCGGCGATCTGACCCCGGCCGAATCGGTTGCATTCGTCGGTGACAACGAGACCGCATTCTTCGTGTGGTACTTCGTGATCTTCCTCGTGTTCGGGGTGGCCATCATCCCCCTGGCCCGTGCCCTCCATGGTCGGCTCCAGCCCGTCAGTCCGCTGCTGGCAGACATCGGCGCGGTCTTCGCCTACATCTGGGCCGGGCTGATGTTCGCCACCGGCATGATCTACAACATCGGGTTCCCCGCGGTCGGTGACCTGGCCGAAACTGACCCGGCCCAAGCCGAGGCCGTCTGGTCGAGCATCGCCACTATCGGCGACGGGCTCGGCGGTGGCAACGAGCTGGTCGGCGGCGTATGGGTCCTGCTGGTCAGCCTGGCCGCCTGGGCCACCACTGCCCTCCCCCGAGCCCTCAACGCTCTGGGCATCATCAGCGCCATCTCGGGGCTGATCACCCTCATCCCCGGACTCTCAGACGTCGGCATCGTCTTCGGGCTCGGCCTCATCGTGTGGTTCGCCTGGGTCGGCGTCGTCCTGGTGCGCAACCCCACCGACGCGGCCCCGGAGGCTACGACCGCTGGACGTGTCCGATGAGCAACGTCGAGGCAACCACCAACCCCACCGAGCCCTCGGGCGCGACCGAGGAGACCGACCTGTCGCTACCGAACAACGCCGCCGGGTATCGGGCCACCCGCATCACCGACACCGTTCGGCAACGACCGATCCACCTCGACTACTGGTACCCGGCTGCGCCCGGCAGCCGGGAGACCGCCATCGACTATCAGTTCGGCGTCGGGACCGTCGCCCAGGACGCACCCCTCGCCACCGGCCCTCATCCACTGGTGATGCTGTCCCACGGGTCGATGGGCTCCGCGTCCAACTACTCGTGGATCGCCGAGCATCTGGCCCGGTCGGGCTTCGTCGTCGTCGGCGTCTCCCACTACGGCGAGTCGCCGGTATACGGGCCCGAGACGCTCGACTTCGCCGCCGCGACCCGCCTCTGGGAGCGCCCACTCGACGTGACCAGCGCGCTCGACCACACCATGGCCGAGCCGTTCTTCGCCGGCTCGCTGTCGGGCCGCGTCGGCATCATCGGCCACTCGGCCGGTGGTGCGACGGCGATCGCACTCGCCGGGGCGGCGTTCACCCAGGCGGCTGTCGAACGCTACTGTGCCAGCCCGGCGGCGGAGGGCGATCTCGGCTGCGCCTATGAGGGCGACGGCGCCGGCGACGCGCAACCGACCACGGCCGACCCCCGTATCGATGCCGCGGTCGCTCTCGACCCCGCGCTCGGGCCTGGCTTCACCCCCGACGCGCTCGCTGCCATCGACGTGCCGGTCCTCGTCGTCGGAGCCACCCGGAACGACTTCCTCCCCCACCGCGCCCACGCCGGCCACTACGCCGCCCACATCCCCGGCGCACGGTCCGTCGAGCTCGCCGACGGCGAGGGCCACTTCGTGTTCCTCGACACCACCGACCTCCAGATCGAAGTCATGGGCATCGGGCTCGGCGAGGACCGCCCCGGCATCGACCGGCGGGCCGTCCACGACCGACTCGGGCCGATCATCGCCGAGTTCCTCCGCGGCGAACTGACCTGAGGCCCGATGCCACCATCCCCGACGCGGGACCGGACAGCCGAGGTCAGGCCGCGGCGGACCGGTCCCGGCCGGCCAGGGATTCGATCAGTGAGACGATCTCCTCGGTCATGGCCTCGCCGTCGATCGACTCCGGCGTGAATGCCGCTCGGTGGGTCGGCACGGCCTGGGTCATGTCGGCCAGCAGATCGAGGTGGGGGTGGTCCGGGCCCAGGATGCGGGCGATCGTGTCCCGCACGTAGGACAGGTCATAGCCGTCCTTGACCGCAGCCTCGATGCCGTCATCGCTCCGCATGGCCGAGATGAGGCCGGGGACCAGATCGGGCTTGGCTTCGGCCGAGCGGCAGCGCTGGCCGACCAGGGTTCGAAGGTCGGCCACCGGGTCCTCGGTGACCGGGGCCTCGCCGGCGGGCATGTTGCGGATCGCCTCGGCCAGCAGCGCCTCCTTGGTCGTCCAACGACGGTAGATCGCGCCCTTGCCGGCACCGGCCCGCTCGGCCACGTCCTGGGTCCGGATCCGGTCGAAGCCGACCTCGAGCAGCAGGTCAGCGGCGGCGGTGAGGATGGCGTCTGTCCGCTGCTCGTCACGCTTGCGGCCGGTGGCCTTGTCCGGCCGGCGACCCGGTTCCGAACCCTGGTTCGTCGTGGTACCCGGTGCGTCTGCCATCCAAAAACCATACCAGAACTGTTGCGTTCCGGAACTGATCAGTCTAACTTAACGGAACCAGGCAGTTCCGCAATGGGCGGAGCGCTCATCGAAGGACAGGCCCATGACCGCACATCTGATCCACGAGGATCGCTACGGCTCCGTGATCGACTACCCGGAGGACGACTATCTCGAGACCCGGTGGTACGACGGCTCGTCGGCCTTCACCTCCCAGAGCTTCAACGACCGCTGCATCCTCTTCGCCGACCTGGTCGAGCGGACCGGACGGACCAGGGTGCTGATCGACGCCGTGCAATTCGGCATGAACGCAGCGGACCTCGACGTCGAGTTCCGTGACACCCGGGTCACACCCCGCTTGAACGCCGCCGGCCTGGAGAAGATCGCCCTGGTCGTGCCGGCCGAGTTCCCGCCGGTCGGCGCGCCCCCGGCGCCGGAAGGGCCGGCCGACTTCCCAACCGCCTTCTTCGCCACCCGGTCCGAGGCCCGGGCCTGGCTCGACTCCTGAGCCGGACCGGCAGCAAAGGAAAGGACATCGACATGCTGGACATCAAGGAAACCGTCACCATCGACAAGCCGATCGAGGAGGTGTGGCGGCTGGTCGTCGACGACTTCGTCAACAGCCACCGCTGGGCGTTCGGGACCTCGACCTGCCGGGCCGGCACCGCAGACGAGGGCTTCGATCGGATCTGCGATACCGAGAGCGGCCAGCTCCGGGACACGATCACCAAGGTCGACGACGCCAACCACGTCCTCGAGTTCTCCGTCGAGGGTCTACCGTTCTTCGTCCGGTCGGTGGTGAGCACCTGGACGCTGGAACCGGTTGCCGACACCGCGACCCGCATCACGGTCGGCCCCCGCATCGAGACCATGCCCATCATCGGCACCCTGGCCGAGATCCCGATGAAGCGGGCGCTGGTGAAGCTCTATCCGGGACTGCTCGACGACCTCAAGGTCTACGCCGAGACCGGCCAGCCATCGGCCCGCAAGCGCCAGGAGCTCGCCACCGGCGGGTAATGCCCGTCACCGCGCCCGCCACGAGTCGATCGTGGCGGTTGCGGCGTCGGCCAGGGCTGCGATGGCCGGGCCGTCGGCGCCGCTCTTGATCGAGACGAACATGCCGAGCAACAGCATGAGGGCGACATTGGCCCGCTGGGAGACGTCGCCCTCGATCTCCCCTTGCTCGACGGCCGCCTCCAGCGCACTGGTGAAGGCGGTGAGCACCCGGGCCCGATAGCGGTCTCCCCGCTCGTTGACCCGAGGATCGGTGTCTCCGAGCTCGACCAGCGAGTTGACGACCAGGCAGCCCATCATGGCCCGCTGCGGATCCCGCTCCCGAAGCTGGGCGATGGACTGAAACCAACCGGCGATGGCATCCAGTCCTCCACCGTCCACCCGGCGGAAGACCATCTCCAGCGGTCCGTCGAGGTAGTAGTCCATCGACCGGTGCAGCATGTCCCGCTTCGTGCCGAAGGCCGCATAGAGCCGAGCGCGAGCCAGTCCGGTTGCCTCCTCGAGGTCGGCGATGCTCGTCGCCTCGAACCCGGCACCCCAGAAGACATCGGCGACCTGGATGATCGCTGCGTCGGTATCGAACTCGCGTGGTCGCCCCATGGCAGCCTGCTCCGGAGAAGTTCTTGACTGTTCAGTAATCTATCGCCTATAGATTCTTTACTGACTAGTAAACAATCGGTATGGCCATGAACCGCCGACCGGAAGCAGGAGCGACCGACCATGAGAATCGACGTCCACCGAGCCGTGATCGTCATCACGGCGATCTTCGCCGCCATCATCCCGACCATCGTCGGCGCCCTGGCCTGGATCAGCCCGGACAATGCGCCGCTGTTCGTCGAGGGCGCAGAGGACCTGACCCTCTCCTGGGGGGCACGGTCCCTCGGCCTCGCCGCAGCCGGCTGGCTCGCCCTCCTGGTCATCCGCGACGCCCGCGGCTACGTGGTCGCACTGGGGGCCAGCGCGACCAGAGAGATCCTCGACCTCATCGACCTGCTGTTCCGAACAGAAGATCCGAGCGCCGGACTCTTCGTCATGCTGCCGGTGTCGTCGACCTCGCTGACCATCGCACTGATCCTCAGCATCCGGGCGGTCCTCGCCAACCACCGCCAGACCGGGAGCGTAGGGACGCCGGCACAGGGTTTCCCCCGTTAGGGACCTGCTGGCAGACTCGTGCCATGACACTGACCCAGTATCGGATCGACCGCGACGGCGTCGATCGCCTCCTGTTCCTGATGCACGGCTACACCGCCGAGCAGCACCACCTCGCCTCCTACGTGCCGCTGGTCGACCCGGACGAGCGCTTCACCGCCATTGCACCCCGGGGCCCGATCGACATGCCGGACGGCGACGGTGCCGGGTGGTGGACGATCGACCTGGAGACCTTCGAGTCCGATCTCACCCAGTTCATGCCGTCGCTCGACCGGCTGGAGGCATTCATCGCCGATGAGGCCGAGAAGGCCGGTGTCCCACTCGAGCGCTGCGTCGTCGGTGGGTTCAGCCAGGGCGGGTTCCTCTCGCTTGCCCTCGCCGGCCGGCCCGGCGCCCCCCGCTACGCCGGCATCTGGGCCATCTGCTGCGGACTGCCGAGCCCGTCCGGGTTCGAGCTCGACCTGTCCGGCGGTGACGGACGGCCGGCCCTGTTCCAGTGGGGCACCCGCGACATCGTGATCGGACCGGACCAGCCGAAGGAGGTCATCTCGACCCTCGGTGACGGCGGGTGGGACCTGCGGCACCACTCCTACGACATGGCCCACAGCCAGACGATCGAGATGATGATCGATGCCAGGGAGTGGCTGGCCGGGGTGCTCTGAACCCGACCATGCCCCGCCGGCGACGCTAGTGCGCCCGGTCCTCAGGGAACGCGGCGCTGATCTCGCCCCGAAGGTCGGCGCTGGCCAGGCAGTCCACCATGGTCAACGCCATGGACAGCGCGCCGTCGATGACGGCCCGGTCACCCTCCTCGCCGCCGGCGAACACCTCGAACTCGGGCGTATGGATCGCCGTACCCTCCGGCGCCACCTTGATCATCGGGTGGATCGACGGCACGGCGTAGCTCACGTTGCCCATGTCCGTCGAGCCGACGACCAGCTTCCCCTCCTCCTCCGGGAGCGGGTGGCGCCCGACGTCCATGGCGTTCTTGACGTAGAGATCGAGCAGGGGGTGATTGTCGAGCATGTCGTAGAACGGAGGATCGATCCACTTCGCCTCCATCTCGCACCCGGAGGCGTCTGCACCGCCCTGGAGGCAGCGCTGGACCCGCTCTTTCAGCGTCTCCAGGCTGGACATCTTGCCGCTGCGGACATACCACTCGGCGGCGGCCTTCGACGGCACGATGTTCGGTTTGTCACCGGCCTCGGTGAAGATGCCGTGGATCCGCTCGTCCGGCCGGATGTGCTGACGCAGCGCGGCAACCGCGTTGTAGCCGAGGACGGCGGCGTCCAACGCATTGCGGCCCTTGTGGGGCGCGGCCGCGGCGTGGGCCGCTTGGCCGTCGTAGGTGACGTGCAGCTGCTGGATGGCGATCGTGTGCATCGTCCGCAGGTCACGGTCCGCCGGATGGACCATCATCGCCAGATCGATGTCGTCGAAGGCGCCACGGCGGATCATGAACTCCTTGCCGCCGCCACCCTCCTCGGCCGGCGTGCCAAGGATCGCCACCCGTCCACCAAGGGCCTCGGCCACCTTGGCCACGGCGATCCCGGCGCCAAGCCCGGCAGACCCGATGATGTTGTGGCCGCAGGCGTGACCGATCGACGGCAGTGCGTCGTACTCGCACAGCACGGCAACGGTCGGCCCATCGGACGTCCCGACCCGGGCGTCGAAGGCCGTCGGCATGTCGTAGGCACCGCGTTGCACGTCGATGCCGTTGTCGTCGAGCACACCGGTCAGCGCCTCGTGGGCGTGGTGCTCCTCGAAGTTGAGCTCCGGGTTGGCGTGGATGGAGTGTGACAACTCCAGCAGGGCCGGCGTGAGCCGCTCGATCTCGGCCCGAACCGCCCGCTTCGCTTCAGCAACGTCCATACATGCAGGCTAGCGGTCACCGCATCACCGGAATAATGGGAACTGTTCTTGGCCCTCACTACCGTGGGCGACGTGGAGCAGGAGCCAGGAGACAGTCAGACCGACCCTGAGCCGGCGCGCTTCGGCATCGTCACGGTGTCAGACCGTGCAAGCGCCGGCCACTATGAGGACCGCGGCGGGCCGGCGATACGGGACTACCTGGCCCGGGTCTTGACCTCCGAATGGTCCGCTGAGGGCCGGGTGGTGCCGGACGAACAGCCAGAGGTCGAGGCGGCGATCACGGAGCTGGCAGCCGACGGTTGCTGCGTGATCCTCACCACCGGCGGGACCGGGCCGGCGGCCAGGGACATCACCACCGAGGCCACCGAGGCGGTCTGCTCGAAGCTGTTGCCGGGATTCGGCGAGGAGATGCGGCGGGCGTCGCTGCTGGCGGTGCCGACCGCCATCCTCTCCCGCCAGACCGCTGGCATCTGTGACGGCGCGCTGGTCATCAACCTTCCCGGCCAGCCAAAGGCCATCGCCGAGTGTCTCGACGCCGTGTTCGCTGCGGTGCCGTACTGTGTCGACCTGATCGGTGGTCCGTACCTGATGACCGACCCGGCCCACATCGACGCCTTCCGACCGGCCTCGGCAGCCAAGCCGCCGGTGGCGTCATGAACGGCACGTGGGCGCTGCGGGGCGGGACGGTGGTCGATCGCCTCGGCGTCCGCCAGGCAGACGTCACGGTCGACGGCGACGCCATCGTCGCGGTCGGGGACACACCGCCGGATGCTCGGTCGATCGACGTGTCCGGGTGCTACGTCCTGCCGGGGCTGGTCGACATCCAGGTCCACTTCCGGACCCCGGGCGGCGAGGTGTCCGAGACGATGGAGTCCGGTGCCGCCTCGGCCGCCCTGGGCGGCGTCACCGCCTGCGTGATGATGCCGAACACCATCCCGACCATCGACTCGGTTGAGATGGTCCGGGCCGTTCGGGAGCGAGCGGTCGGCCTACCGTGCGATGTGTTGACCTCGGCCGCCATCACCGTTGCGCGAGAGGGGAACGAGCTCACCGACTTCGAGGCCCTCTACGACGAAGGGGTCCGGATCTTCACAGACGACGGGACCGCGGTGGCCAACACCGCCCTGATGCGACAGGCCCTGGCGGCAACGGTCAAGCTGCCGGGCTCGGTGGTCTCGCAGCACGCCGAGGATCCGGACCTGGTCGGTGACGGCTCACTGAACGAGAGTCCGGTTGCCGAACGGCTCGGCGTGATCGGTCGGCCCCGGGAGGCCGAGGAGATCATCGTCGCCCGCGACCTGATCCTGGCCAGGCGGACCGGCGGCCGCTACCACGTGCTCCACCTGTCGACCGCCGAGGCGCTGGACCTGATCCGCACCGCCCGAGCGGCCGGGGTTCGGGCAACCGCCGAGGTCACCCCGCAGCACCTCCTCCTCAATGAGCTGGACGTCGAACCGCTTGGGACGTCAGGCAAGATGAATCCACCGCTGCGTGAGTCATCCGACAACGCCGCGCTGCGGGAGGGGATCCGGGACGGGTCGATCGATGCGATCGCAACCGACCACGCCCCACACTCCCCGGAGTCGAAGTGCCGCCCCCTGGCCGAGGCCCCGCCCGGCATGCTCGGGGTCGAGACCTCGGCCGCCGTCGTCTTCTCGGAGCTGGTGGCCGAAGGCGCCCTCGATCTGCAGCGGGCGGCCGAGGTGCTGTCGACAAACCCGGCGGCCATCGCCGGCCTCGACGGACCCGCTGGTCACGGCGGTCCCATCGTTGCCGGGGCGGCAGCCAACCTCGCCGTGATCGACCCGCAGGCCGAGTGGGTGATCAGCGGCACCGACCTGGCCAGCCGCTCGGACAACACCCCGTGGCAGGGTCGCCGGCTCAACGCCCGGGTCCGGCATACGGTCCTGCGGGGCCGGTTCACGGTCCGGGACAGCAAGCTCGTCGGCTGACACCGTCCGGTGGCTTCGGCCGAATCGCTCGTCGTATGCTCCGCTGATGGCAGCTGACGGACCCGTACTGGTGACCGGCGCCTCCACCGGCATCGGCAACGCAACAACCAAGCGCTTACTCGATGCCGGGCGGGAGGTCATCACCCTCGACATCAAGGACGCCCCACCCGGCGTCACCGCCCACCACCATTGCGACCTGTCGAGTCCGGCATCGATCGATGAGGTCGTCGGCGAGCTCGACGGCACCTACGCCTCACTGCTCAACATCGCCGGCGTACCGGGCACGGTGCCGGGCGAGCTGGTCCTTGCGGTCAACACGCTCGGCCTGCGGCATCTGACCGAGTCGATCTGGGACCGCGTGGCAGACGGCGGGACCGTGGTCAACGTGGCCTCGGTGGCCGGCAACCAGTGGAAGAAGCGCCTCGACAAGCACACCGAGCTGCTCGACACACCGGACTTCGCTGCCGGCGCCGACTGGTGGGCTGCGAACGGGGCGACCTGCGGCACCGACCCCTACACCTTCTCCAAGGAGGCGGTGGTGGTCTACACCATGCGGCTGGCCGGCCGGGGCCTGGCTCGGGGCATCCAGGTCAACGACGTCGGTCCGGGGCCGGTCGAGACGCCGATCTTCCCAGACTTCGCCCGCCAGTTCGGAGACGCCCAGCTGGGCTGGATCGAGGGTCAGGTCGGTCGCCACGCCCAACCGGACGACATCGCCCAGGTCCTGGCCTGGTTGGCGATCGGCGAGCACGACTGGCTGAACGGGCAGCACATCGTCGTCGACGGCGGGTTCACCTCCGGACTCGGCACCAACTGGATCGATCGGTCGACCAGCCCCCACTGAACCGCCCGACTCGATCGGACGCTGGTTCGACCCGTGTGCTACCACCAGATGAGGGGATCGACTGCCTAGCAATGGAGCACACACCGTGACATCCGAAGACATCGTGGGACTGTTCGAGACCTGGAACCAGGCGCTCCTCACCGGCGACCCGGACCAGGTGACCGGCCTCTACGCCGAAGATGCGGTCCTGCTACCGACCGTCTCCAACCGGGTCCGGCACGACCATGCCGAGATCCGCGACTACTTCGTCACGTTCCTGGCCAAGGAGCCGACCGGCGTCATCGACGAGTCGAACACCCGGGCCCTGACCGACACCCTGGCCAGCAACGCCGGCGTCTACACCTTCACCTTCGGCGACGGGTCATCGACGACGGCCCGATTCAGCTACCTGTACCGCAAGGACGGCGACGACTGGAAGATCATCGAGCATCACAGCTCGGCGATGCCCGAGGGCTAGGACCCTCGAGGGTCAACTATCGATCCGGCCGCCAGTCGACCCAGCCTCGGTCCCACCAGGGTCCATCCCGCTCAAGCCGGCCGACCAGCTGGTCCCCGTAGGCGCGGATCCAGCTGACCAGTTCGGCCGAGAACCGACCCTCGGCCACCCGATCGTCGAGGACCTCGGCGTCCTTGACCTCGTGGGTCCCGTCCGGCCACACGATGATGTCGAGTTCGAGATCCTGGGTGTCGTAGCCGTTCTCGGTCCGGTGCGGGCTGGTCTGCAGGTTGAGGTACCAGTGGGAGAACCGGCGGTCCGGGCCGGTCCAGAAATGCCAGACCGCTACGTGCTCCTCCGGTCGCTGGACCATCAGGACCCCGTGCCCGCTCCACCCGGTTCGACCGTGCCACGGATGGAGTCCGTCCGGCGTCGGCCACTCGCCGTCCGGGAAGTGGAACGGGGCGCCGGTCTCGATGAAGGTCGCCAGGTGGTCCGGCCGGTCCTCGACGACGACGACCGGCAGGTCCAGCCAGACCCCGGTCGCCGGGGACGGTGCGGTCACGCCATCGGGCTGGAGGCCGAGTCGCTCCCGGCGGGTGATGATCTGGCCGGGGTCCCATCGGCGGAGGTCGTCCATGTCCTCGGAGGCTACTTCGGGTCCCGGTATTCGACTGCGCACGCTCGCATCACAGCGACAGCTGCGACCAGTCAGCGCAGTGTGATAGCGACAACCCGCCGCCGCACCCCCACCCCTGCCCCCCGCTCGCATCGGAGCGACAACTCCCGCCCACGCCCACTGTCACTCCAACGCGAACCCGAACCACCGCCCACGCCCACTGTCGCTCCATCGCGAAGGCCCCCCCCCCCCCCCCCCCCCCCCCACGGGCCCCCCCCCCACCCCCCCCCCCAAACCCCCCCCCCCAACACCCCAAACACACCACAAAACACAAACAAACCCCCACCAACACCCCCACCCCCCCACCACAACCCCCCACAC
>JBCCFN010000101.1:0-16721 GCA_039029715.1 Actinomycetota bacterium
AGCAGGTTCGAGGCCTGCTCGCAGGCCAGGTGGATCCCACCGAGCTGGGCCACCGAGTCGTCCCCGTACTCGAAGAACACCTTGTCGTAGAGGTCCTCGGCCCGGGCGAGGCCGACGGTGGCATCGATGGTGGCGTCGCCCTCGATGTCCAGCTCACCGACGAACTCGTCGAGGAACAGCCGGCGAAGGCTCTTCGGCGAACGGGAGTAACGGGCGAACAGGGCCCCCTTGACCACCTCCGGCAGGTTGACGAGCGCGAAAACCGGCAGATCGAGGTTGGTGAAGTACCGGCGGAGGACGTCCTGCTCCTGGTCGCTGAACTCCTCTACGACATACGCGCTCACGGCGAGAGAGATTAGGGCCCCTCGGCGGCCGAGCGGCGGACCAAACGAAGAAGGCTGTCGCTCGATGTCCAAAACCGGCGGGCCGGGCCGGACCCGGCGATCGCCGGGCTCCGACGTATCCCCTGGTCAGCGGTCCAAGAAGCTTCAGACCAGGGCGATCCAGGCGTCTGGCACCACGGTCAGGGCCAGCGACCTGACCCGGCGGACCTCTACGCCGTCGAGATGAATCGTGACCGCCCGGTCGAAGCGGCCGAACCAGTGACGGCGGCGGGCAACGGCAAGTGCGGGGTGGGGCAGGTGGGAGCCGCTACGAGCCCGGTTCGCCGCCTCCCGGCGCTGGGTGAACGGCACCCGACCCTCGATGATGTCGACCACCCCGTCATTTGGGTGGGCCCGCGGGCCGAGCCGGTACGGACCGAGCCAGGCGGCGTTCATGGCTGCGACGACGATCGGCGGGCCATGGCCGATCAGCGGTCCGACACGGTCCGGCACCCGGCCGGTCAGGTGGGCGACGAACGGGCGGAGCCCATCGGCGTCCGGCCGTTCGATCTCACCAGAGCCGTCAGGGGGACCGTCCGGATCGAGTCGGACCCGGACCAGATCGACCGGGTAGGCGTGGCGGTCTGCCGGCGGACGGGGCCCATCGAGGCCGAGCGTGGCCAGCAGGTCGCCACCGGTCATCGAGACCACCGGGCGTCGACCGGCCCGGACCGCGGCATCGACCAACTCGGCCACCGCTGCGTCACCGTCCAGGGTCGCCTCCGGTGTCAGGTCCGGGGCCGGTTGACCCCAGACCTGGCCCTTCTCGATCGTCACCGTGCCGGGTCCTCGTCACCGTCGACGTCTGATGCGTCCTCGGTGTCGGTGTCGGTGTCGGAGTCGTCGAGTTCGACGATCGATGAGGCGGCGACCAGGTCCCGGTACACGGCGTCGGCGCCGGCCCGGGCTGCCCGTCCGGTGGCCTCGGTCGGCGCGAGCTTCGCCACCTGCCGGAGCAGGTCGATCAGCTGCTTGGCGGTCCTGACGAAGTCGCCCGGGGTGAACTCCTCGTCTGCCAGCACGTCGTCGAGCCCGACCCCGGACGCCCAACCGTGGGCCACCGCCATGAAGCCGGCATGGGGCACCCTGGTGGTCGGCAGCCGATGATCGACCTCATCCGCGGTGAGGTCGAGGTGCAGCGCCTGGGCTTGGCGGAACCGGCGGCGAAGCTCGTCAGACGGGTACCACGGGTCGAGGCGGGGCCCGCTGCTGCGGCGCTCCTCGAACACGAACGCCGACGCCATCGCCACCACCTCGGCGGCGAACAGCTCGTCGAACAGACCCCGATCGAGCGCCTCGACCAGCAGCAGGTCGCTCTCGTGGTAGAGCCGGGCCAGGCGCTCGCCGCTGTCGGTCAGCGACCAGTCGTCGAGGTGACCACGATGCCGGAGGAGCCCGATGACCCGGTCGAACTGGGCCCCGAGCGACTCGGCCTTTGCCGCGGCGGACGATCGGGCCCGGTCCAGGTCCCGCTCGATCCGCTCCAACTTCCGGAGCGCCTTCACCGCACCGGGATCGAGCTCGTCCCGGGCGGTCACCGTCCCAGACGGTCCAAGCGATCGGCGGCGTTTCGGGGAGGTCAGGCGGGTCCGGGCCAGGGACTGGCTGACCTCGTAGGCGAAGGTCACGCTGTTCGGCAGGTACGGCTCCGGCAGTTCGACCTCGCCGGCATGTTTCGGTGGCTCCAGCAGGTCGGCCGGGGTCAGCTCGACCACTTCGCCGTCCCGATCGGTGACCCGGATCTTGACCCGCCCGCCCTTCCGGAACGACACGGACAACACCGCCACCGGGGACGCGATGGCCTCGGTGGCGACCTCGATCACGTTGCCGGGTTCGACCCGGCCGAGGGCGAACGCCACCGCCTGCTCGTCCCGCTCGTCGACCGAGGGGGTCGCCGCCGCAGCCCGGAGCTCCTCGATCGGGCCGTACTCCCGCTCCAGTCGACCGATCGTCTGGTTTCGACGGTTGATCAGCTTCTCGATCCGCTGCTCGCCCCGGACCACTCCGGAGTCGACCCGGAACTGGGCGAACGACAGGTTGAGCAGCTGGCGGGCCCGCTCCGGCTCGTAGCGTCGGACCAGGTTGGCCGCCATGTTGTACGTCGGTCGGAACGACGAGGTCAGCAGGAACCGCTTGGATGCCGCCAGGTCTGCGACCTGCTGGAACGTAACGAACGGCGACCACAGCACGATCGCCTCACCGTGGGTGTCGATACCTCGCCGGCCGGCCCGGCCGGTCAGCTGGGTGAACTGGGCCGGGGTCAGGAACTCGTGGTGTTCGCCGGTGAACTTGGTCAGCTTCTCGAGCACCACCGTCCGAGCCGGCATGTTGATGCCAAGCGCCAAGGTCTCGGTGGCGAACACCACCTTGATCAGGCCCCGGACGAAGCAGGCCTCGACCGCCTCCTTGAGCGGGGGCACCATCCCGGCGTGATGGGCGGCGACACCGGCCTGGAGGCAGGCCAGCACGTGCTCGAAGTCGAGCACCTTGAGATCGCTCTCGTCCAGGAGCCGGACGTGGTCGTTGACGATGCGGGTGATCTCGGCCCGCTCGGCATCGGAGGTGAGCCGGATGCCGGCGCCGAGGACCGCACGGGCCGCGTCGTCGCAGGCGGCCCGGGAGAAGATGAAGTGGATGGCCGGCAACAGGTCCCTGGCCGCCAGCAACTCGACCACGTCGACCCGGTCCGGTGTACGCCACTTCCGTCGTCCACCACCCTTGCGGGCCCCGCCCCGGCTCCCGCCCCGTCCTCGCCCGCCGTTGCGGCCCCGGCCGCCACCGGACCGGGGGTCATGGTCGTACCGGAACCCCTTCGGGTTTGGCCGCTGGCCCTGGAGGGTCTTCATGAAGTGGACGTGGCTGCCGCCCCGCTCCCCGATCGCATAGCGGTTGGTCAGCTGGACCGGACGCTCGGTCTCGACCACCAGGCTGGTCGGTCCCCGGACCGTCTCGATCCAGCTGGCGAGCTCCTCGGCGTTCGACACCGTTGCCGAGAGACAGAGCAGCTGAACCGACCGGGGCAGGTGGATGATGACCTCCTCCCAGACCGGGCCCCGATAGGCGTCCTGGAGATAGTGGACCTCGTCGAGCACAACGGTCGACAGCCCGTCCAGTGACGTCCCGGAGTACAGCATGTTCCGGAGCACCTCGGTGGTCATCACCACCGCCGGAGCATCGCCGTTGATGTTGTTGTCCCCGGTGAGCAGCCCGACACTCCCCTGGCCGTTTGCCGCGGCCAGATCGTGGAACTTCTGGTTGGAGAGTGCCTTGATCGGGGTGGTGTAGAACACCCGCTCGCCGGCCGAGATCCCGAGCTCGACCGCGTAGTTGGCGATCAGGGTCTTGCCGGCCCCGGTCGGTGCCGCCACCACCACGTGATCGCCGGCGTCGACCGCATCGAACGCCTCCAGTTGGAAGCTGTCCGGGCTGAAGCCGAGCCGGTCGAGGAACCGTTCCCGCCGCGCCGCCGTCACCGGCTATCCGACGCCGACCGGTTGCGGAGGGCCGGTCTTCTTCATCCGCTTGCCGATGATGATGGCGATCTCGTAGAAGAGGTACATCGGGACCGACAGCACGATCAGCGAGAACGGGTCACCGGTCGGGGTGATGATGGCGCCGAGAATCACGACCCCGACCGCAGCGAACCGGCGGTTCTTGGCCAGGGTCTCGGTCTGCACGATGCCGATCTTCTGGAGGAAGATCAGGACCAGCGGGAACTCGGCCGCGATGCCGAAGGCGAACACCATCTTCACCAGGAAGCCGAGATACTCGCTCGGTCGGAACAGGGCCACGAAGGAGTCGGAGCCGAACTCCTGGAGCAC
Source organism: Actinomycetota bacterium (assembly GCA_039029715.1). Classification (GTDB taxonomy): domain Bacteria; phylum Actinomycetota; class Acidimicrobiia; order Acidimicrobiales; family SZUA-35; genus JAHELU01. Next base: position 4,205 of record JBCCFN010000101.1, read on the forward strand.
GCCGAGGGCCCGGGGCAGCAACAGGTAGGCGGTGGTCACGCCGGCGGCCAGCAGCACGATGGAGGCGAGGAACATCGGGAGCAGTGCCCGCTTCTCGTGGGGGTAGAGACCGGGGAGGACGAACCGGGCCAGCTGGTAGAGGACCACCGGTAGGGCCAGGATCAGCCCGCCGTAGCCGGCAAGGGTGAGGACGACCCCGAACCCTTCGAGCGGGGCCGTGACCAGCAGCTCACACTCTCGCCCGTTCTCCTCCTGGAACTCGCAGTACGGCTCCTGGAGGAAGTCGAGGATCCGCTCGTTGAACCCCCAGACGACCATTGCCCCGACCACGATGGCCAGCACGGAGCGGATCAGCCGCTTGCGCAGCTCGGTGAGGTGGCCGAGCAGGGTCATCTCCCCCGGTGGGATCTCCGGCCCGTCGTCGCCACGCTTGAACGGATTCGGCAGCTTCACCGGTCCTCCCCACCTGCGTCGTCTGCGGCATTGTCGTTGGCGTCTGCGACGCCATCGGTTGCCGGATCGGAGTCGGCAAGGTCAGGGGCGTCGGTCCCGAACACCGGCGCCGGATCGGCCTGGGACTGCGCCGGCGCATCCTCGGGCTCGACGGCTCGGCCACCGTCATCGTCGAGACCGTCCGGGTCCTCGTTCGGGTCGTCCTCGATGCGGTCGTCGTCGACGAGGTCGTCCTGGACGTCATCGCTGCTGCCGCCAGCCCAGTCGTCCACCTCGGCCGCCGACGCTGCGGCGGCCTGGTTGTAGGAGTAGGGCTTGGTCGAGCTGTCTGCCGCCCATGCCTCGGGATCGGTGGCCCGCTCGATCTCCTCCATGCCGGCCATGAACTCGGTCCGCAGCCCGTCGGTCATCGACCGGACCTCGGCGATCGTCTTGCCGACCCGCCGGATCACGCTTGGCAACTGTTCCGGCCCGACCGCGATCAGCAGGATCAGGGCGATCACGATCAGCTCGCCAGCCCCAATGTTCAACACGGTCTCAGCGTACCCTCCCCGGCTGGCCACCCCCGGGCCGGAGTACGGTCATTCATCGAACTTTTCGATCCGGCGGACAGGCCGAAGCCCGCCGCCGAGCGGCGCGACTCAGCCCTTGCTGAACTCCGCCAGGGCGGCGTTGAGCCGGTTCTCGTCCTGGATCAGGTCGTGGAAGTCGAGCAGATCGTCGTGGTTGATCGGCTCCCCGACCCGTGGCTCGTTGAGTTCGGCAGGCAGACGCCAGGTGGTGAACGACACGCCGGAGGCCACGAGGAGGTCGATCGTCCGGGTCTCGGCCGGCTTGACCACGGTCATGCCGCAGTGGGGGCACCGGAACGAGTAGGTCCCCTGGTTCGTGTCGTCGCAGATCCGGACGTGGACGTCCTTGGTCGTCAGCTCGACATCACCGCAATCGGAGCAGCTCGCTCGAATGGTCGCCATTGAGGTGATTCCTCCTGCCTCGTGGGGTACTCGGCGTCGTTGGTGTAGCCCTCTATGGTTCGGCAGGGACCCAGGGGCCCTTAAGCGGATATGGCGGCCGCTCGCTCCCAATCGGCCAATATCTCACCGAGTTGACCGCTCGAAGCGTTCGACAACCACCAAGCGTGGTATCCGTGGTCATCGAGCCTCGCCGAACCGGATCGATCGGGGCGCGGAACGGGCGTCGGACCGGCAGGATGACCAGGTGAGTCCACGCCTCCCCGCCCTGCAGCAACCACCGATCGGCTTCGGTCACCGGGGCGCGATGGCAGACGCTCCGGAGAACACGATCCCGTCGTTCCGGTTGGCGATCGAGATGGGGGCCACCGGGATCGAGAGCGACGTCTGGCTCACCGCAGACGGCGTGCCGGTGCTCGATCACGACGGCCGGGTCGGCGGTCGGGTACGCCGCCGACGGATCGCAGCGGTCGAGCGGGCCGCTCTGCCGGACCACATCCCGGCGCTCGCCGATCTGTACGACGTTGCCGGAACCGACTTCCCGATCTCACTCGACCTGAAGGACCCGGACGCATTCGAGCCGGTCCTCGCCGTCGCCCGAGCCGCAGGCGACGACGCCGAGCGCTCGCTGTGGTTGTGCCATCCAGACCTGGACCGGCTGACCAGCTGGCGACCACGAACGTCTGCCCGGTTGGTCAACTCGGTCAGGCTCAGTCGGTTGCCGAACGGGCTCGAGCGCCGGACCGCCGAGCTCCGGGACCGGTCGATCGATGCGGTCAACCTGTTCCACACCGAGTGGAACGGCGGACGGATCGCCCTCGCGCACCGCTTCGAGCGCCTGGCGCTCGGATGGGGCCCGCGGTTCCAGCGGGAGGTGGCGGCCCTGATCGACGGCGGAATCGACGGGGTGTACTCCGACCACGTCGATCGGATGATGGCCGTCATCACTGAGTTCTACGGCCCCTTCGCCCCGTGAGTACCCGGCGGCTGGCCACCATCGGTGCGCTCATCGTCCTGATCGGCCTTGCCCTGCTGTCCGGTCTCGGCGGCGAAGACAGCACCGCCGGCGGTCGGGAGGTCGAGGCGACCTCGACCACGGCGCTGGTTGAGCAGCAACCACAGTCCGATCGGCGAATCAGCGATCTGCCGAGCATCGAACTGAACGAGTTGCCACCCGAGGCCCTCGACACCCTGGACCTGATCGCCAGGGGCGGTCCCTACCCGTTCGATCGGGACGACCTGGTGTTCGAGAACCGGGAGGGCCTCCTCCCGGACCGGGACCGGGGCCACTACCGGGAGTACACGGTCATCACTCCGGGGGAGGACGATCGAGGCGCTCGACGAATCGTGGCCGGGGTCGACGGCGAGCGGTACTACACCGCAGACCACTACGCGTCGTTCCGCGAACTCCCGGCCGCCTCAACCGACGGCTGAGCCCGCCGGCCTACAGGCTGCCGACCCGGTCCAGGGGCCAGAACAGGAAGAAGGCGCGACCGACCACCCGGTCGTGGGCGATGGGCCCGGTCTCGAACCGGGAATCGAGCGACAGTTCGCGGTTGTCCCCCATCACGAACACATGGCCCTCGGGGACCAGGGTCGGCTGGAAGTCGCTGGTGATCACACCCTCGTCCAGGTAGGGCTCGTTTAGCGCCACCCCGTCGATGTAGACCGTGTTGTCCACGATGTCGATCGTCTCGCCTTCGAGGGCGATGACCCGCTTGATCACGTCCCGGGGGAGCTCCGGATCGGCGGCGATCTCTGCGTCGGTCCGCCGGAAGACGATCACGTCTCCCCGGTTGATGTCGTGCAGCCGGTAACTGATCTTGTTGACCAGGACCCGGTCACGAACCAGCAGCGTCGATTCCATCGACGGCGACGGGATCCAGAACGCCTGGAGCAGGACCGCCCGCAGGATCAGGGCCAGCAACACCGCCCCGACCAGCACCACCGCCCACTCGATCGCATTGCGGCGGGCGTCGGTGGCCAGCTCCAGCTCCTCGTCATCGAAGTCGTCGTCCACGGCGTACTCGTCCCGGTACGCCCCGTAGGCGTCTTCGGGCTCATAGGCCGCCCCGGGCGACGCCGCTTGGTCGACGGTGCCCTGAGGATTGAACGATCCGTCCCCGTAGTCGTTGCCGTAGCCGAACTGGTCGAAGTAGCCGTTGTCGACGTCTGTGCCGGCGGAGTCGAGCGGGTTGGCGCCGGCGGCGGAGTCATAGCTGCCGAGACTGGGCGAGGTGAACCGCCCGGTCTGGAGACGCATGGTGTCGGCCCGCGCCTCGCCAGCCTCCAGCGGTGGCGGCGGCCAGAGCGGCTCCTCGTCAGCCGGCGGCGGTTCCCCGGGCCGGCTGGCCCATCGGTTGTTCGGTTCGTCGGCCATCGACCACGTGTACTTCCCTCGGCCATCGGCCGGTTGGTTGCGGACCCGCCCCGCCGGCGCCCACTGTAGCCCGGTCGGCCGGACCGGCACACGGCGCCGCCGGTCAGCGATAGCGGGCCAGGATCCGGCCGGCGGCCGACGCGGCAAGCGTCCGGGCCTCGGGCAGGCCGTCCTCGGCCACGACGGTGGCCGCCGGGCCGAGGCGAACGAGCAATCGCTCGAGCCACGGAACAGCGGTGATGACCAGCGTGGCCCGGATCCGACCGTCACCAAGCTCGGTCACGTCCTCGCACGGATAGCTGTCGATGACCCAGGCCGCGTCTGGCGCCAGCTCGAGGGTGACTCGGGGATCGCTTGACCGGGGATGGAAGTTGCCGCCGCCCTCGTCTGCGGTGGCCGGACGGACCGCCGCCGGCCGATCGAGCTCGGTCATGGCCTCGATCCGGTCGACCCGGAAGATCCGCTCCCCCTCGGCCCGGTGGCACCAGCCGTGCACATACCAGTAGCCCTCGTCTGCGAACACCCGCCACGGGGCGATGTCCCGGGTTGTCCGCTCGTCCCGGCCGAACGAGTAGTACTCGATCTGGACCTCGGTCCCGGACGAGACCGCCCGTCGCAGTCGGTCGAGCAACCGGCCCTCCGCCGGGCCGAGATGGACGTCGAGATCACCGTCGCCGACGCCGAGGGCCCCACCGAGCTTGCCGAGCGCCCGGGCCAACGCACCGTCCGGGTCCGTGCCGGGAATCGACAGCAGACCATCGGAGGAGGCGAGCAACGCCAGACCCTGCCCGGGGGTCAGCCGCAGGGGTCGGGAGAAGAAGTCGGCCAGGCGTATCGTGACCCGGCCCTCGTCATCGATCTGGACGTCGACCAAGGCGTCTGGCGAGTACGGCGGCAGCCCGACCATGTAGACCACACCGAGGTCATCGAGCAGGGCCGCCTCCGACAGGCCGAACCGGGCGGCGACCTCGGACACGGTCCGGCCGGGATTGGCCACGATCCACGGGACGATGGCCAGGACCCGGCGCATCCGGTCCGCAGCGGTGATCCGGCTCATCGGTCCGCCGCCCCGTCGGTCCGGCCGGGCGCCGAGGCGGTAGGGACCTGGTGACTGCCGGACTCGATGGCTTCCAGCCAGGAGACCAGGTCGTCCCGCCACGCGGCCGGTTCGAGCAGCTCGGCATGGTCGAGGAAGCCCAGGACGAAGGCCCGGAAGGCGTCATGGTTGACCACCGGGACCTCGAACACCACCGAGCCATCCGACCGCTCCTCCGACCGGACCGGGGGCCCGTCGGTCCCGCTCAGCTGACGCCTGGCCGACTCGACCCGGGCCTCGTCGACCAGGAGCCGGGCCGTGACCGGCTCGTCCCCGCCGAGCTCCCAGGCCGGGCGAGGACCCTCGGGGGCGTCCCGCGGGACTGGAGCGGTCGCCTCCTCGCCGGTTGCCGCCGCCGGGCCGTCGATCCGGTCGAGACGAAAATTCCGCTGGCCCTCCCGGAGCCGATCCCAACCGGTCAGGTACCACCGACCGCGGTGGAAGTCGAGGCGCCACGGTTCGACCAGGCGATCCTCGCCCCGGTAGGGGAATCGGACCACCCGGCGTTCGGAGATCGCCTGGAACAGTGGCACCAGGTTCGGATCTGCCGGGATGCTGGCCACCGGATCCCCGACGACCCCGGGGTCGGCTGACGGCGCCCCGGCCTCAGGATCGGCGACCACGCCGCCGAGCTTCCACAACGCCTCCTGATCGGCCAGACCCTCCAGCCGGACGGTCAACGAGGCCAGATGGAGCGCGGCCAGCTCGTCCGGATCGAGGCCGGGGTCCGGTAGGTAGTAGTCCTCGGCTGCGATCCGATAGCCGTCGATCGGCGGGTCGGTTGCCGGGACCCGCTCGACCCGGATCGGGATGCCGAGCACCCGGAGATCGTCCTTGTCCCGCTCGAAGGTCCGGTGGAACGCCGCGCCCGGCGGCGGGTAGCCGTCGACCTTCTGGCGAAGCTCGTCAGCGGTCAGGGGTCGAGGCGTGTCGAGGAGCACCGCGGTCAGGTTCAGCAGCCGCTCCAGTTTGTTCACCGACATCGTCGTGCCTCGCTTCGCAAGCCCGGTGGGAGGGCCCGCCGGCCCCGGCTTCTCGGCGAGAGTCTACAGACAACCGGCCGCGGTCTCGGCCAACCGACGGCGTGGTCCCGTCGACCCGTTCAGAGCGTCTCGATCAGCTTGGCCACCCGCTCGTCCTCGCTCTTGAACGGGTCCTTGCACAGCACGGTCCGCTGAGCCTGGTCGTTGAGCTTGAGGTGCACCCAGTCAACGGTGTAGTCCCGCTTCTTCTCCTTGGCCCGGCGGATGAAGTCCCCCCGAAGCTTGGCCCGCGTGCTCTGGGGTGGGGTGTCGATCGCCTCGTACATCTGGCTGTCGACCAGGGTCCGCTCCGCCCGGCCGTTGTCCTGGAGCTTGTAGAAGACCCCCTGATCCCGCCGGATGTCATGGTATTGGAGGTCCAGCAGGGCGACCTTTGCGTGGTTCAGCGGCAGGTCGTGCTTGGCCCTGTAGGACTCGATCAGGTTGTACTTGATGACCCAGTCGAGCTCGGTGTCCAGCTTGAACGGGTCACTCTCCAGGTGGGTCATCACGTGCTCCCACATCCGGAGCGCCTTCAGCTCGTCCTCGGGGAACCCGTGGGTCTCCTCGTACCGGAGGGCCCGGTTCAGGTACTCGCTCTGGATCTCGAGTGCGGACGCCTCCCGGCCGTTTGCCAGCCGGACCCGCCGGGTCAGCGAGAGATCGTGGCTGATCTCCCGGATCGCCCGGATCGGGTTCTCCAGGGTCAGGTCCCGGAGGATACAGCCCGGGTCCTCGACCATCCGCAGCAGGACGGCCATGGCCCCGACCTTGAGGTAGGTGGTGTACTCGCTCATGTTGGAGTCACCGACGATCACGTGGAGCCGCCGGTAGTGCTCGGCGTCTGCGTGGGGCTCGTCCCTGGTGTTGATGATGGGCCGGGAGCGGGTGGTGGCCGAGGACACGCCCTCCCAGATGTGCTCCGCCCGCTGGCTGACGGCGTACATGGAGCCCCGGGCGGTCTGCAGGACCTTGCCGGCCCCGGCGTAGATCTGGCGGCTGACCAGGAACGGGATCAGGACCTCGCCGTAGTGGCTGAGATCGTCGTTCCGGGTTGTCAGGTAGTTCTCGTGGCAGCCGTAGGAGTTGCCGGCCGAGTCGGTGTTGTTCTTGAACAGGTGGACCGTGCCCCGGATCCCCTCGTCCTGGAGGCGTTCCTCTGCGGAGTCGAGCAGCTGCTCCAGGATCCGCTCCCCCGCCTTGTCGTGGACCACGACCTCGTCGATCGAGTCACACTCGGCGGTTGCATACTCCGGGTGGGAACCGACATCGAGGTACAGCCTGGCCCCATTGACCAGGAAGACGTTTGACGACCGTCCCCACGAGACCACGCGCCGGAACAGGTAACGGGCGACCTCGTCCGGGCTCAGGCGGCGCTGACCCCGCAGGGTGCAGGTGACACCGTATTCGGTCTCGATTCCGTAGATTCGGCGCGAATGCACTCCTTCAACCTAGCGCCGACCGCGGTCGGGCTCACCATCGGTTGCGCGCTGCAGCGACAGAATCGACCGCCGACCGGATCGGTCGTCGATGTGCGACCTCAGCCGGTCCCGAGCAGGTCGGCGATGTCGCCGTTCTCCAGCCGCCGGAAGCAGCGACCCTCGTCTGCCCGATCCAGGATCCCGACCTCCAGCTCGTCTGGGCTCAGCGTCCGCTCGTCACCGGCCAGCGCCGTGACCGCAGCCCGCAGTGCCGCACCGGCGTCCATCGAGTCCTCATAGCTGGCCCCGAGCCGTTCGCGGATCGAGTCTGCCTCGCCGCCGAGCACGGCGAACCCGTCCTCGTCGGTCACCGAGCCGTCGTAGCGGATGTGGAACATCCGGTCTCCCTCACGCTCGAAGCCGACCGCGGCCACGAGGATCTCGACCTCGAGCGGCTTGGTCTCGTGGGTGAAGATCTGGCCGAGCATCTGGGCGTACTGGTTGGCCAGCGCCTGGGGGTCGACATCATCGCGGGAGTAGGTGTACCCCTTGACGTCTGCGTGTCGGATCCCGGCCACCCGGAGCTGGTCGTACTCGTTGTAGCGACCGACCCCGGCGAAGGCGATCCGGTCGTAGATCTCGGAGACCTTGCGGAGGTTCCGGGACGGATTCTCGGCACAGAGCAGGACGCCGGTGTCGAACTCGACTGCGGCAAGGCTGCGACCCCGGGCGATGCCCTTCTGGGCGAAGTCGGCCCGGTCCTTCATCATCTGCTCTGGCGCAACGTAGAACGGCATGTTCATCGGTCGTTCCCCCTCTCTGCGAAGTCGGTGAGGACGGTCTCGAATCGGGCGGCGATGTCCGCCTCGTCGAGCTCCTGGTAGCCGTCGGCGGTGATCACGGACACGACCGGGTAGATCCCCCGCATGCTGTCCGGGCCGCCGGTGGCCGAGTCATCGTCTGCGGCGGTGAACAGCGCCTGGATCATCAGGTCGACCGCCTCGTCCCTGGTGTTGGAGGAGCGATGCCCGAGCTTGATCACCGTCCGGGCGAACAGGCTGCCGGAACCGGATGCCACGTAGTCCTCCTCCTCGTACCGGCCACCGGTCACATCGAAGGCGAACAGCCGACCGAAGCCCCGCCGCCGGTCGAACCCGGCGAACAGCGGAACCACAACCATGCCCTGCATGGCCGCCGGGAGGTTCTGGCGCAGCAGCTGCGACAACTGATTGGCCTTGCCTTCCAGCGAGAGCGGCCGACCCTCGACCTTCTCGTAGTGCTCCAGTTGGAGCTGGAACATCTTGACCATCTCAAGCGCCGGTCCGGCCGCACCGGCGATGGCCACGCCCGACCAGCGGTCGGCCGGGAACACCTTGTTCATGTTCCGGTGGCTGATCAGGTTGCCCGAGGTGGCCCGGCGGTCACCGGCGATGACCACGCCGTCGGCAAAGGTGGCTGCCACCACCGTGGTGCCGTGGGTGATCGCCACGCCGTCGGCCCCGTCGCCGGTATGGCGGTAGTCCGGCGCCCGGCCGAGGTGGTTGAGCAGCCCCGCGAAACTGGGGCCAGGATCCTCCGAGGGATCGAAGTTGGGAAGCGTCATACGCCGGGGAGTCTAGCTGCGTCGAACCGCAGCTGACCTGCTGGACCGGGTTGCCCTCGCCTGGCGATGATCCGCCCGTCGGCCCCTCACCCCCGTCCGCATGCTGGGTTGTCCAAGTTCGACCCCGCATTGTCCTGCGGTGACCTTGCCGATGCCTGCTCGCCGTCGGACGATCGGCGGGCGAGGTGTAGACCGACCAGGCGGCACCCGCTGCACGAGGAGCGGCCCCACCCATGAACGACAGCACCGCACGCCAGATCCCGATATGGATCGTCATCTACGCCGCGCTGATGGCGCTTCTGACCCTCGGCTTCGGCTCCACGTTCTACCTGGACTCGGATCCGACGGTGTCCGGCGACCTGAACTGGTATCTCGGCAACCGCAACCTGGCGACGCTGGTACTTCTGGTCATCGGCATCGTGACGAGGCATCCGATGTTGCTCTTCGCCGGGCTCCTGGCCCGCCTGATCGCCGACCTCGGCGACATGGTCGGATCGTTCATCGCCGGGGACATCGCCGCCGGCCTGTCGTTCATTCCGATCATCGTGCTCCCGGCCGGCTACGCCTGCTGGGTGCTGTGGAGCAAGTTCGGTCCCGCCATCCGGTGACCGGCGGCCGGTGACGGCCGGTCCCGGGGCGAACGCCGGGTCAGCTCACTGGCCACCCTTCTGGATGTAGCTCTTGACGAAGTCCTCGGCATTGGTCTCGAGCACGTCGTCGATCTCGTCGAGCAGATCGTCGAGTTCGGCCTTCAGTGCTTCGCCGGACTCAGAGGTGGTCGGGGCGTCCTCGACCACGTCCTCCTGCGGCTTGGGGGCATTTCGGCGAACCTGTTCCCGTTCAGCCATGTTGTCCTCCTATTGAACGATTCCGACCGCTACCCGGGCCGACGGTCAAGCACCCAGCTTGTCCAGCAGCTCGGTCGCAGTGTCGCTGTCATCCAGGATACTCCCCACATGATCCACCGTGCCTCGTCCCGGCTCAAGCATCGGCACCCGGCGGAGCGGGTCATCGCCGACGTCGAACACGATCGAGTCCCAGTTGGCGGCCACGATGTTGTCTGCGTACTTCTGTAGGCAGCGGCCCCGGAAGTAGGCCCGGGTGTCCGGCGGCGGTTCGGTGACTGCCACGACGGCGGCGTCGTCGTCGACAAGGCGATCGAGCCCGGCCCTGGCGGCCAGCGACTTCTCCGGCCGGAGGTCGTGGTACTGCAGGTCGAGCGCCCGGAGCCGCGGATCCTCCCAGTCGCAGTCGTGGCGGTCCATGAACCCCTCGATGAGACGCTTCTTTGCCACCCAGTCGACCGAACCGGCCAGCTGCTCGTAGTCGGTCTCCAGCGCGTTGAGGGTCTGCTCCCAACGCTCGAGTACCTGCTTGCCGCACTCCTCACCGACCGACTCGAGGCCGAACCGGTCGGCCCAGGCCTGGGCCTGGCGGAGAATGTCCCACTGGATCTCGATGGCGGTGGCCGAGGTTCCGTCGGCAAGCGTCAGCGGCTTGGCCAGGGACAGGTCGTGGCTGACGGCGTGCATGGCCTCGACCGGGCTCTCCAACAGGATCGGCCGCTCGTAGGCCCCGTCCTCCAGCATGGCGAAGACGATGGCCGACGTCCCGACCTTCATCAGGGTCGAGACCTGGGCCATGTTGGCATCACCGACGATGACATGGAGCCGCCGATACTTCTGGGAGTCGGCGTGGGGCTCGTCCCGGGTGTTGACGATCGGCCGCTTCAGCGTGGTCTCGAGGCCGACCTCCTCCTCGAAGTGCTCGGCCCGCTGGGTGAGCTGATACGGGATGTCACGCCTGGTCAGGCCCGGAAGCTCGGTGCCGACCTTGCCGGAGCCGGTGTAGACCTGCCGGGTGACGAAGTGGGTGGTGGCTGCGTTGATGATCTGGCCGAACGGGAGGTTGCGGTCCAACAGGTAGTTCTCGTGACAGCCATAGGCGTTGCCCTTGCGGTCCGAGTTGTCCTTGTAGATGACGATCTCCTGCCCGCCGGGCAGGGCATCGGCGGCGGCAGACATCGAGTCGATCAGGATCAGCTCGGCCGCCCGGTCGTACAGCACGACCGACAGGGCGTCACGACACTCCGGGGTCGAGAGCTCGGGGTGGGCGTGGTCGACGTAGTACCGGGCCCCGTTCGTCAGCACCGCGTTGACCAGGTGGGTCTCCACCTCGGGTGGCATCGAGAACTCCGGCGCCATCAGGTCCCGGGCATCGGCTCCCGGCATCTCGTCGATGAAGTCCCAGGCCACCGGGGTTGTCCGGTCGTCGAGGCCACCGACCTCGGTCCCGACATAGGCGTTGATGAGCAGGGAAGAGGCCGAGACCGGATTCCAGTCCGTGGTGCCACGGACCATGATCCCGAACTCGGTTTCTATCCCGACGATCTTCGGTACAGCCATCTCCCCGCCTCGATCAGAGGTACTGACCGGTGGCTACCTGTTCGATGGTTCGTCCTCCGGTCTTCTCCTCACCGGCCGGGCCGACCAGCGTGCGGACATAGACGATGCGCTCACCCTTCTTGCCCGAGATCTTGGCCCAGTCGTCGGGGTTGGTGGTGTTTGGCAGGTCCTCGTGTTCCTTGTACTCCTGGGTGACCGAGACCAACAGGTCCTCGGTCTTGATCCCCTTCTCGCCGTTGTCGAGGAACCGCTTGATGGCCAACTTCTTGGCCCGGCGGACGATGTTCTCGATCATGGCGCCGGAGGCGAAGTCCTTGAAGTACAGGATCTCCTTGTCTCCGTTCTGGTAGGTGACCTCCAGGAACCGGGTCTCATCGTCGGTGCGGTACATGAACTCGACCGCACGCTCGATCATCCCGGACAGCGCGGACTCCAGCTCGATGCTGGCCCGGATCTCCTCCTCGTGGATCGGGAGGTCCTTGGTCAGATAGTTGGAGAAGATCGACTTGGCCGAGTCGTCGTCCGGCCGCTCGATCTTGATCTTCACGTCCAGCCGGCCCGGCCGGAGGATGGCGGGGTCGATCAGGTCCTCACGGTTGGAGGCGCCGATGACGATCACGTTCTTCAGCGTCTCGACACCGTCGATCTCGGCCAGGAGCTGGGGCACGATGGTCGACTCGATGTCCGAGCTGATGCCGGAGCCTCGGGTCCGGAACAGCGACTCCATCTCGTCGAAGAAGATGATGACCGGCCAACCCTCCTCCGACTTCTCTCGCGCCCGCTGGAAGATGAGCCGGATCTGGCGCTCGGTCTCACCGACGTACTTGTTGAGCAGCTCCGGGCCCTTGATGTTCAGGAAGAAGCTCCGGGCCTCCTCGTCGCCGGACAACTCACTGACCTTCTTGGCCAGGGAGTTGGCGACCGCCTTGGCGATCAGCGTCTTACCGCACCCCGGGGGGCCGTAGAGGAGGATGCCCTTCGGCGCCGGCAGTTGGTGCTCGGCGAACAGATCGGCATGGAGGAACGGCAGCTCGACCGCATCGACGATGGTCTCGATCTGGGAGTCGAGGCCGCCGATGTCGTCGTAGCTGACGTCCGGCACCTCCTCCAGGACCAGGTCCTCGACCTCGGCCTTCGGGAGCTTCTCGACCAGCACGGCGGAGCGG
>JBCCFN010000102.1:0-16629 GCA_039029715.1 Actinomycetota bacterium
ATTTTTCATATCATAGGATGCTCATGAGTGTCAAAAACAACACGATTAATTTTCCGTGTAAGTTACATGGTAACAATTAGGATTTGCACACTCAACCTGTTTTAGCAATAGCATTTAATGCCATCGTGTAGCGTAGCAGGTTCCGCTCCCGAAGGCTCATCACTGCGATGGTAGCAACATCCTACTTGAGAACGATGTGTAAAGTCGGAGTCGTTTCTATTTTCAAGCATGACACCGATAATAGAAACAACTCCGATCTTTGGCATCATTCTTAAGTAGGATCTTGTTACGATCGAAGCATGAGCCTTCGGGAGCGGAATCGACGCAACACCCTGGCGGTCACCCAGCGGACCGCGGTCGAGATGTTCGTCGCCGAGGGATTCGACGAGGTCAAGGTGATCGACATCGCCGCCGCGGTCGGGATGGCACCCTCCACCCTCTACCGCTACTTCCCGACCAAGGAAGCGATCGTGCTGTGGGACGAGCACACCGATGCCTATGCCACCGCCCTGGAAGACGCCTTGAACCGCCATGAACCATTCGCCGCGCTGCGAGAGGCGTTCACCACCGGCCTGGCCGGCATCTACGACGCCGACACCGACTTCCAGCTACAGCGGGTGGCGCTGATGTATCGAGTCCCGGCGATCCATGCCGCCGGGTTCGCGGCGAGTATCGCCGATCGCAACTACCTGACCGACCTGCTCGAGGACCACCTGACACCGGCCAACCAGCCGATGGCCGAGCTGCTGGCCGGCGTCGCCCTGCTGGCCACCGATTGGGCCTTCGACCAGTGGCAACGGTCCGAAGCGGCCACACCGCTGGCCGAGTTGGTCGGGTCGGCGTTCGATCGTCTCGGCCACCTCGAGGCCATCGACTGAGTTCGAGGTCGAGGCCCGGACCGGCCCTTGACCCAGACCTCCTATTGGCGCTCAAGTGGACCGATGGACACGCTGCTCCTCCTGGCCGCCATTTCACTGATCACCTGTCTCGTGGTCACCGTGATCATCGTCGCCTCGTGGCGGTTCAAACCCGGGATGTGGGCGGCCGACCTGGGCCTGCCCCGACAGGACGCCGTCGCCGGCGCCGTGGTCGCAGTCGTCACCGTGGCCGTCATCCTCGGCGGCTCCGTTGCCGCCTCGGTTGCGGTCATCGAGGAATTCGGCGTCCTCGGCGCCCTCGTCGCAGCGTGGTCTGTGATGATCATCTTTGGGCTCTGGGACTTCCTCATCATCGATTGGCTGCTGTTCATCGGCCTCAAACCGAGCTGGTTCTACATCGAAGGGATGGAGGACTCGCCCCACATCTACCAGTGGCAGCATCACGCCAAGGAGTCGATACCGGCGCTGTTCATCGGCATCCCGATCGCCGCAATTGCAACCGGCATCGCCGCCCTGGTCACCTGACGAGAAGCGCTCGGCGCCACATCACCCGAGCGTCGGCGGGTAGATCCACACCGTGTTGATGTCCCGCTTGAGCGCCTTGGCTTCGTCGCCGACAAGGACGAGCCGCCGATCCCAGCCCTCGGTGAAGACCGCCCCCGCCTCGCCGAGGTCGAGGCAGGTGCCGTAGGGAAGGGTCTGGAGCTCGGCCAGCTCGCCACCGAACAGATCGGCAACCGCATTCTGACCGGCACAGGCCCCCTGCGGGATCGCATGCTGCGCGCTCTGGGCCACCACCTGGCCCGCCTCGTCCAGCGGGGCGGCCGTGTCACCGGCGGCGAAGACCGAGGACACCCCCGTGACCCGAAGGCACTGGTCGACGGGCAGTCGGCCGAGCCGATCGAGATCGTCCGAGACCATGGCGGTCAACGGGCTGGCACTGATGCCGGCGGTCCACACCACGATGTCTGCCGCCATCGACGAGCCGTCAGACAGCTCGAGCGTTGTGCCGTCGTAGGCCTCGACGGTGATGCCGGTTCGGGTTTCGACCTTCAGCTCGTCGAGCGCCGACTCGATCTGGGGTCTGGCCTCGGCACCGAGTCCGGCACCGATCTGGTCCGACCGTTCAAGGAGCATCACGTTCGCCGATGGAGCCCGTGACGGCAGCTCGGTTGCCAGCTCGATACCGGCGAAGCCGGCGCCGACAACGACGACCGTGGCGCCAGCGTCCAGCTCGGCGAGCCGCCGGTCGAGCGTCTCGGCCCCATCGATCGTGTCGATGTCGTCGAGGTGGCCATCGTCGATCGGGGGTCGGTTGAGTCGGCTGCCGGCGGCGAGGATCAGCCGGTCGTAGGTCAGCTGCTCCTCGTCACCCTGGGAGTCGGTTGCGGTCACCACCTTGGCATCGGCGTCGATACCGGTCACCCGGGCCTTGATGTGACCGACACCGAGCGGCCCCAGGATGTCCTGGAGCGGCACGGTCGTGTCGCCGGGGGCACGCTCGTACAACCGGGGCCGGGGGACGAAGCGGTCGTCCGGGTTGACCAGGTCGATCCGAACCGGGCCGTAGGCTGCGGCCGTCTTGGCGGCAGTGATGGCGGCCCAGACCCCGGCGAAGCCACCGCCGACGATGAGCAGACGTGGCTCGCCGCTCATGACACCGACCCCTGCTCCACCCCGAGCCCGCTCCGCTCGAAGAAGTCGACGGTTGCGGCCGCGACCTCCTCCCAACGGTGATCGATGACCAGGGAGTGGCCGGCGCCATCGATCTCGACCAGCTCGGTCGATGCCTGGTTCTTGGACTGCTTGCGATGAGCGGCCTTGGCCAGCGACGGCGGAACGGTGTGATCGGCGCCGCCGCTGATGATGAGGAGCGGACCGCGGTCCTCGGCGTTGGTGTCGACCCTGGTGGCGTTCGAGAACGGGCCGTTGCCGAAGGCGACCTGGAACAGCGGACGCCCCGGAGCGGCCACGTGGTACTCGTCGTAGAGGGCTCTTGCCTCCTCGGGCGACAGGGCATTTGCGAACCCGTAGGAGAACTGGTCGAAGGTCAGAGCGATCGCCTTTCGTCGATTGCCAGGGCGTCGCAGCACCGGCCACGAGGACTTGACGACCGAACGGGGCAGCCCTCGGATGCCCTTGAACGGTGCCGGGTCGATCGCCACCGTGGCCGCCGCCCTGCCGCGACCGGCGACCATCTGGGCCAGGAGACCACCGACGGAGTGGCCGACCACGGCGGGGCGACGGTCGAGCCGTCCGATGGCGTCCTCGATGTGGCCGGCGACCGCTTGGATGTCGGTGCCGGCCAGTTGGCCCGGGTTGGCCCTGGCCTCGGCCACCGTCCGCGGGTCGCCCGGCCAGTCGAGCGACACGGCCGAGTAGCCCCGCTCATCCAGGAACTGCTCCCAGCGAGACCAGCTGCCGGCCAGCAGCCACAGTCCGTGGACCAGCACGACCGGCTGGCGGCCGGATGCGTTGCTGCGGGCGATGTCGTCGAGCTCCCGTTTCGTGAGGTTCATGTCTGACGCTCCAGTTGGCGTGGTCGGTTCTCTGACCTCTCGATCGTCTGCGATTCGTCTGGCCGAAACCATGTCCCCGGGGGACAACGACTTGACCGAACCGGACAGGGCCGTACGCTGATGCTGTGGTTTCGGCCCGCGACACCAGACCGGCGACCAGCCTTCGCCTCCTGTGCGAGACGGCGGAGGAGCTTGGCATCGGATTGGATGTGGCCCTGGCCGGGACCGGGCTCCGTGCCCAGGATCTGGCCGATACCGCAGCCGAGGTCACCGTCGACCAGGAGATCCTGGCGGTGCAGAACATCGCGGCGGTGTATCCGGAAGAGGCCGGGCTCGGGGTTGCGGTCGGCAAGCGGATGCACGTCAACTCGTTCGGCATCTGGGGTTTTGCGGTGCTGACCAGCCCGACCTTCCGAGCCGCGGTCGACACCGCGATCAACCACATCCGACTCTCCTACGTGTTCGCGGACATCGAGTTCCAGGAGGGGCCAGACGTGGCCCGGCTCGTCTTCGACCTGTCCCAGCTGCCATCGACCGTCCAGGCCTACGTGCTGGAGCGCCACTCGATGGTGACGATGCACTTCTCCCGGGAGGTCGTACAGGGGCCGGATCTCCGGGAGTTCCGCATCGAGACCACCCGGTCGGCCCGATACGCAGCATCACTGTCGGCCCAGGCCGGGATGGACGTCGTACCGGACGCACCACATGATGCGCTCGCCTTCCCGAGCCGGGTGCTCGAACTCCCGGTCCCTCGATCTGATCCGGCGACGCTGCGGTACTGCCTTGAGCAGTGCGAGCTGCTCAGCGCCCGGCTCGACGACGAGACCCAGCCCTGGTCGGCCCAGGTCCGAGACATCCTGACCGAGGACATCGCCCAGGAACACCAGATCGGGACCGCGGCCGGCCGCCTGGCCGTCAACGAGCGGACGCTTCGGCGGCGACTGGCCGACGAGGGCACCACCTTCCGGCAGGTGTACGCCGACACCCGCCTGTCGATCGCCAGGGAGCTGCTGGAAACGGCCGGTCTCCCGGTCGAGGCGGTGGCCAGACGGGTCGGCTACGCCGAACCGGCCAGCTTCGTGCGCTCGTTTGCGAAGCACTACGGCGAGACCCCCGGTCGGGTGCGCCGTACCCGCACCACCGTCTGACCTTCCGAGCGGGACCAGCCACCCGATCGACCGAGTGTCGGATCGGCGGGATTATTGATTGACCGGCCAGTCGGTCAACCAATAATCTGACGTTGTGGGACGAAACCCGGACACCAACGCCCGGCAGCGGGCCGAGACCAGTGCCCAGCTCCTGGAGGCCGGCCGGCGCCTCTTCGCCGACCGGGGCCTGACCGGCACCACCGTGGACGCCATCGCCGCCGAGGCCGGGTGCTCCAAGGGCCTCGTGTACCACTACTTCCCGACCAAGGAGGCACTGGCCGAGGCCATCCTCATCGACTGGTTGGCCCAGGTCGCCACGTTGGCCGCCTCGGTTGCGGACATCGCAGACCCGGTGGATCGGCTGGCCGGGTTCGCTCGGGTCATGGGGACCCATGTCGAGGCCAACGCCGACGGCTACCGGTTCAACCTCCGATCCCTGACCGACCCCGCTCTCCGTGAGGTGGCGGCCAAGCTCTCGTCGCATCGGTCAGGGGCCGATCACCCGTGGGCCGAGGCGTTCGAGGCCCTCGGATCGGATGACCCGGTCACCGACGGCCAACTGTTCCAGACCTCGCTGCTCGGGATCTTCACCCACCACGTCCTCTCGCCGGTGCCGACAGACGTCGCCGGCCTCGTCGACCGACTCGTCAAACGAACACTGGAGCGCCAATGGACATCGACCTGAGACAACTGGCCGTCCTCATCATCCTCTCGCTGGCCATCCTCCTCCGGCTGGTGTCTCACCGACACGCCGGTGGCATGACCAGGGACCAGTCGGACGGGGTGGAACTCGAGGGTGGCACCGCCGCCGCCATCATCGCTCGGCTGGTGTTCCTGGTCGGCGGACTCGGCCTGCTGATCACCTGGCTGGTCGCCCCGGACGTGCTGCCCGGCACGGTCGATCTCCCCGGGTGGGCCCACTGGCTCGGCCTCGTACTGGCCGAAGTGGGGCTGGTGCTGCTGATGGCGGTCCAGGTCGCCCTCGGGGTGCACTTCAGTGGCACCCTGCATCTCCGGGACGACCATCGGCTGGTGCGGACGGGGCCGTACGCCGCCATCCGGCACCCGATGTACACCTCGTTCCTGCTGCTGTTCGCCGGGCTGTCCCTGATGGTGGCCAACGTCCCGCTCGCCGTCATCCTGCTCGGGTCCCAGGTCTGGGTCATCGGGTGGCGGTTGCCGAAAGAGGAGCAGCAGCTGGCCGATCGCTTCGGGACCGACTGGTCCGACTACCGGGCAACCACCAGGGCCCTGGTCCCGCCGTTCCGGTTCGGGCGCTGACGAAGCACCGATCGCCTTCGACGGCTGGACCGGTCAGCCTCCTACGGGAAGATGCCGCGGCGGTCGTAGACGTCTGCGATCCGGTTCAGCGCCACAACGTAGGCCGCCTCCCGCCGGGAGCAGGCGAGCTCGGCCCGGCAGTCGACGACCCGGTCGTGGGCCTGCCACAGCAGTTCCCGGAGCCGGTCGTCGACGTCAGCGAACGACCACGCCCGGGCCGACTTGTTCTGCAGCCACTCGAAGTAGGAGACGATCACCCCGCCGGCGTTGGCCAGGATGTCAGGGACGACCTCGATCGACCGCTCGGCCAGGACGGCTTCGGCCTCCTGGGTGGTCGGGCCGTTGGCCGCCTCAACCAGCACCTGGCACTGCAGTGCCCGGGCCCGGTCCTCGGTGATCTGGTTCTCGAGCGCGGCCGGCACCAGGACGTCGACCGGTTGGGAGAACAGCGCCTCGGTGTCGATCGCCGCGCCGCCGGGGAAGTCGTTGACCCCGCCGGTGTCCCGGACCCAGGCCCGCAGCTTGACCACGTCGAGGCCGTCCGGATTCTCGATCGTCCCGGTGTGATCGGAAACGGCCCGGATCGTGCAGCCGGCCTCGGCTGCCAGCTCGGCGAAGAACCCGCCGACGTTGCCGAATCCCTGGACGGCGACCGACAACTCATCCAGCCGGACCCCGGTCTCACCGCACCAGTGGCGGAGGCTGTACAGCACACCCCGACCGGTGGCCGACTCCCGGCCGACCGAACCGCCGACCTCGACCGACTTGCCGGTGACGACCCCCTTGACGCTCTGGCGGAACCCGGGCGGCGAGATGTTGGCATAGGTGTCCATCACCCAGTCCATCGTCTGGCTCGACGTGCCGACGTCCGGTGCCGGGATGTCGTGATCCGGCCCGATGTTGGAGCCGAGGGCGTGGGTGAACCGCCGAACCACCCGCCGGATCTCCTCCTCGGAGTGGTCGCCGGGATCCATGGTGACCCCGCCCTTGGCCCCACCGAAGGGCACCCCGACCAGGGCGGTCTTGAACGTCATCCACGCCGCAAGGGCCTTGACCTCATCCAGGTCGACGTCCGGGTGGAACCGGAGCCCACCCTTGAACGGCCCGAGCAGGTTGTTGTGCTGGATCCGGTACCCGGTGAAGATCCGTTTCGCCCCACTGTCGAGCGAGACCGGGAAGTTGACGATGATCTCGTTCTTGGGGTGGGAGAGGATCTCCCGATAGCTGTCGTTCAGGTCGATCAACTCCGCTGCTCGCTGGAACTGATCGACCGCCGTCTGGTGCAGGCTCCGTTGCCTGGCTCCACTCATAGGTTTCCCATCGTCTGCGACGGCGCATCTTTGAGCCGCCGATGGACCGGGCCGTCCGGCCCGGTGACCTGTCAACCCGAAGCGGGACCGATCACTTCCAGCCCGGGGCAGAAGGGATGCAGGACTTCGGGCACCGCCACCGACCCGTCCGGCCGTTGGTGATTCTCGAAAATGTACAGGAGCGTCCGGCCGATGGCGCACGCGGTCCCGTTCAGGGTGTGGACCAGGTTGGTGCCGTCGTCACCCTTGACCCTTGTCTTCATCCGCCGGGCCGAGAAGTCGGTGTAGTTGGAGCAGGACGTGACCTCCCGGTAGCGCTGCTCGGACGGCAGCCAGACCTCCAGGTCGTACTTCTTGGCTGCGGCGGCGCCCAGGTCTCCCGAAGCCACGGTGATGACCCGGTACGGCAGGCCGAGACCACTGACGATCTCCTGCTGGAGTTCACGGAGTAGCTCCAGCTCCTCCCAGGACCGTTCCGGGTCGGCGTAGATGAACATCTCGACCTTGTCGAACTGGTGGACCCGGAACAACCCGCTGGTGTCCTTGCCGTAGGTGCCGGCCTCCCGCCGGAAACAGCTGGAGTACCCGGCGTAGCGAATCGGCAGCTGGTCCGCCTCCAGCCGCTCCTCCCGGTGCATGCCGGCCAGGGCGACCTCGGATGTGCCGATCAGGAACAGCTCATCGGCCTCGAGCTCGTAGACCTGGTTGCGGTCGGTCGGGAAGAACCCGGCCAGTTCCATCATCTCCTCCCGGACCAGTACCGGGGTCACGACGGGAATGAAGCCGTGGGTCGCCAGCTTGTTGAGGGTCCACTGGACCAGGGCGAACTGCAGGCGGACCGCATCGCCGACGATGTAGGCGAACCGGCTGCCGGACATCCGGACCGCCCGCTCGGTGTCGACGATGCCGAGCAGCTCGCCGAGCTTGCCGTGGTCGAACGCCGGGGCCGGCGGCTGCCCGCCCTGCTCGTGCTCTACCCGGTAGGCGTCCTCGTCCCCCTCCGGCACGGACTCGTGGGCCGGATTCGGGATGGTGAGGGCCAACTGGTTGAGCTCGGCCTCGGCGGAGGTCAACGTTGCCTCGGCCTCGGTCAGGCGGGCCTTCAGTTCACCGGCGGCGTCGATCTTGGCCTGCCGCTCCTCGGGTGCGGCCCGGCCGATCTCCTTCGACGCGGCGTTCGACTCCGCCCGCAGGCCCTCGGTGGCGGCCAGTGCGACCCGATGGGCCTCGGCCAGGTCGAGCACCCGGTCGACGGTCGCCGAATCGACACCCTTGGCCATCGCACCCCGGCGGTATTCGTCGTCTTCACGCAGTCGCTTGAGGTCTATCACGGTGCTCTACCGTACTCAGGTGTTGAGGTCGAGGAGCTCGCTTTCCTGGTTCGACTGCTCGGCGTGGTCCTTCAGCAGGAAGCCGAAGACCGCGGCCGCAACCGAGGTGCTCATCAGGAAGCCGACCGGGATGACGACCACGAGCACGACGACGATGATCAGGACACCCAACATGGCCCCGAGTCTAGACCGTCCGCACCGGGCTCAGCCGACGTAGGCGCTGGCCTCGATCTCGACCAGGGCCCCGATCGGCAGCTGGGCCACGGCCACCGCCGAGCGGGCCGGGCGGTGATCGCCGAACACCTCGATGTAGATCTCGTTCATCTCGGCGTAGTGGTCCATGTCGGTCAGGAACACCGTGGTCTTGGTGATGTCGGCCAGTGACGACCCCTCGCCCTCGAACAGGGCCTGGAGGTTTGCCAGGGCCTGACGGAACTGGGGACCGAGCCCACCGTCGACCAGGGCACCGTCCTCGATGCCGACCTGGCCGGACGAGACCAGCCACGGCCCGGCCTTGACGATCGGGGTGTAGGGACCAACCGGTGTGCTCATGACGTGCTCCTCGTCCTCGGGGTGTCTGCGATCAGCGGCCAGTCTGGCCGACAATCGTTTGCCAGCCAACCGGCGGCGGCCACTGCGGCGAAGACGGCGTCCGACCCGTTCACCGGGGCGCCGTCGCCGGGGAGGATCTCGACCTCGATCGGCGGGGTGTCGACCGCCCGGAGAACCCCGAAGCTGCGGACGGTCAGGTCATGGACCTGACCGTCGGCGTCGACCTGGGTGGCTTCGCTTGTCAGCCAGGACCAGGCCATGTGGGCCGCCCCGATGCAATAGG
Organism: Actinomycetota bacterium; assembly: GCA_039029715.1. GTDB lineage: Bacteria > Actinomycetota > Acidimicrobiia > Acidimicrobiales > SZUA-35 > JAHELU01. Next base: position 9,303 of record JBCCFN010000102.1, read on the forward strand.
ACCGGAGGACCACCGGGTCGAGCACCCGACCACAGCCGACGGTCACCTTGATCGTCCCGTCCTCGACAACGGCCTCGGCCACCGCGCCCTCCGGCGAGCGGACCGGGCCGGCCCGGCCGGTGGCACCGGCGGTGAGGACCGCAGCCTCGGCCCAGCCGGCGGCCCGAACCGCAGCCGAGGTCGGCGGGCCGGGGACGGCGACCTCCTCGATGATCAGCCCCGGGGCGACCGAGGCCACCGCCTCGGCGATCCCGGGGGTGGCGACGACCCGGAGTAGTCCGGTCCCGTCGGCCATCATGCCGCCGGCAACCGGCGGTCGTTTCGGGGACCGGGCCGCCACGTCCTCCCGACTGGCCAGGACCAGGACCGGCTGACCGTGGATGTCTGCCAGCTCCCTTGCCACCGCCCCGACGTCAAGGGCTCCCGGCGGTGGCCCGTCGGTCTTTGCTCCGAACGCGCCACCGTTCGCCACCACCGATGCCAGTGTCCCACCGGGGACGCACCACGAGGCGTCGGTCTCCAGGTACGCCCCGTCGACCCAGGTGGTACGAAGGGCGGCGTCCCACCGGCCGTCCGGGATCTCCAACGGCCACTCGTGGCGGGCCGTCGTCCGGCGGCCCTGGACCTTGCCGGCGAGCGCCCGGGCCTCGGTCAGCGTCTCGGCCACGACCCAGCCCCCGGCCCCGTCGGCCACCGCGATCAGCGAGTCGCCCGGCGCCTCGTCCGCCGCGAACCCGCCCTGGCCCAGCGCAACCGCGGGGGACACCCCCTGGGGCGACCGACCCTCGATCGTTGCCCGCTCGGACGCGGCGTCCAGGTCCCGGTCGCCCCCCTCGATCGGCCCGTCGGCGACGAAGCGCTCCCAGGCCTCGTGGATGGTCTGCCAACCGGTGCAGCGGCACAGGTGGGCCAGCAGTGCCTGGTCGACCTCGGGCCACCGACCGGAGGCCGCGACCTGTGCGTCATCGGTCTGGCTGTCTGCAGTCTTGCTGCCTACGGTCTTGCTGCCTGCGGCCCGGCCGTCATCGGCCGCTGGCGCCTTCCTGGCCACCGAGTCCAGCCGGACCACGATCCCCGGGGTGCAGTAGCCGCACTGGCTCCCGCCGGCCGCGCACAGGGCGTCACCCCAGCGGGCCACCCGCTCCGGTTCAAGCCCCTCGAGCGTCGTCACCGTCCGCCCCCGGACCCGGCGGACCGGCGTGACACAGGCGACCCGCGGTTGCCCATCGACCAGGACGGTACAGCAACCGCACTGGCCCTGGGGACTGCAGCCATCCTTGACCGACCGGACCCCGAGCCGTTCCCGCAGGACGGCGAGCAACGACTCGCCGAGGTCCGGGACCCGGACCTCGGTGCCGTTGACGGTGAGGACGATCTCGGCCGGGGCCGGTCGAGACGGTGGTGGTTCGGTCGTTGACACCACGGTCGAGGATACGGTCCCCGATCGGCGGTTCACGGTGCCCCACCGGCGGTTCACGGTGCCCCACCGGCGGTTCACGGTGTCCCACCGGCGCTCAGCGGCCGCTACCGTTTGCTCAGTGGCCGGCCCCCAACCCCCGCTCCCTCACCATGCCGACCCGGTGCCCGCCCGACAGATCAGTCGGCGGCGGTTCCTCCGTTGGTCCGCCGGATCGGTTGCCGCCCGGGCCGCCATCGCTGGCGTTCCCGCCATCGGCGCCGGCCTGCTCGCTGCGTGCGGCGGGGAGGACGTGGTGGCCCCGACCGTGGTCCCGCTGTTCTCCCCGGATCGGGTCCTGGTGGCCGGGCGGCCCCAGCGGATCCCGATCGGCGTCGTCTCGCCGGACCCGAGCCTCGACTCGGCGGTCGCCATGCCGAACGACGACGCAACGATCGACGTGACCGTGGTGCTCGAGGGCGAGCCGGTCGATCGGCTCCAGGTCCCCGGCCGGGTGGTCCGCCACGATCACGTCGGGGAGGTCGATCCGGACCATCAGCACGCCAACCTGTTCCGGTACTACGCCCTCCGGACCACGCTGGCGCAGCCCGGCATCTATGACCTGGACATCGAGGTCCGGGACGGGGTGACCGGACAGACGGCCCGGGCCGGGTTGCCGATCCAGATCTTCGACCCCGGCGAGGCCGAGGTGCTGCTGACCGAGGAGCCGTTCCCGTCGGTCGACACCCCGACCTTCGACCGGCCGGAGGGCATCGACCAGCTGTGCACCCGGTTCGAACCGTGTCCGTTCCACGCAATCAACGCGGCGGACAGCCTGGCGGCCGGGCGGCCGCTGGCCCTGCTTGTCGCCACCCCGGCCTTTTGTTCGACCGCCTACTGCGGTCCGGTGGTCGACACCCTGATGGAGGAGGCGGGGGCGTTCCCGGACATCGACATCGTCCACGCCGAGGTCTACGCCAACACCGACGAGGTCGACGGCAACTACCAGGACCCGCGGATCCAGCTGGCACCGGCGGTCGTGGCCCTCGGGTTGCGGTTCGAGCCGGCCCTGTTCCTGGTCGACCGGGCCGGGATCCTGGTCGACCGGATCGACAACGTGTTCGACGGGACCGAGCTGGCCGAGGCGCTGGCCGCCCTCGACGCCGGCTGAGCGTCCGGGGCACCGGCCCCCGCCCGCAGGCCATCGGAAAACAGAAGGGACCGGCCAACGAGGGTCGCCCATCCTCGCCGGCCGGTCTCCTGTGAGGTGAGGCGGGGCCGGATCGCCCATCCGGCCCCGCCTCGTTCTCCTGATCGGCTGAGGGTCCGACTCAGGAGGGCTTGGGTATCAACCCTGCTGCGCCTCCGAAGGCGGCGGAGTCGAATCCCCCTGGGACGAAATGCTGTCGTAGACGTTCGGCCAGAACCGGTCCCGAGCGGCCCAGATACCACCGACACCGAACTTGATGATGAGGATGGCGCTGAGGCTGGCGAAGATGGCCGTGGTCAGGGTGTCAATCAGGTCGCCGGCGATCTCGGCCTGGTCGAGGGCGGCGAGACCGAAGAGCAGCCAGACGGCGATCCCGGCGACGTTGGTCACCAGGTTGCTGTAGTCCTGCCCGGCGGTGATGCCGGAGACCAGATCCCGGACCACGTTGGCCACGATGCCACCGATGACGATGAGGACCAGGGCCACCAGCGCCTTGGGGATCCAGGCGATCAGCTGATCGAAGGGCTCGTTGAGGGCGTCGATGTCGAGCGCCCCGAAGGCCAGCTTCAGCACGATCAGCATGACCGTGTAGTACAGGACCTTGGCTACGAACCGACCGCTGTCGGCGTACCCGGCCCGCTCGAGGGGCCCGCCGATGCCGGCCATGTCCAGGTACCGATCCAGGTTGATCGCCGTGAACAGGCGCTGGGCCAGCCGGCCGACGAACCGGGCAACGAACCAGCCGATGACCAGGATGGCCAGGAAGCCGAACAGGTTCGGCAGGAACCCGAACAGCGAACTGAAGAAGTCCGTGATTCCTTCCTGGAGGGAGTCGACGATGTCGAGGCCCTCATCCGCTACGTCTTGTGCAAGCATTCTCCACACTCCCATTGATGTTGTGTTGGCCCCGGATAGACGACCGCCCGCACCGGGTTGTCGCGAGAAATCCCGAAAATCTCCCGATCCCCGCTCTGCGAGCGGTCGAATCTGCCACCATTGGGGGCGGGTAGACGTGGCGTCGTACAGCTGAGGGGCGGGTCGATTATGTGGAAGCGCGAACTGGACGAGGGTGCGGCGCGACCAAACGGATGGCCGGAGCGTCCATCAGACGTGTTGCTCCGACCATTCATTGCGCTGCCCCGCCTGTGGGCCGTCAACCCGACCGGGCAGCGCATGGTCGACGATCCGGACGGCGAGCTGGGGCCGACCAGGCTCCGGACCACCACCGAGGCCGGCGACCCGGACGACCTCCACCGGTTGGTGGTCGAGCACGGCGACGCCATCTTCCGGCTCGCGCTGTCCGTCGTCCGGGACCGGTCGCTGGCCGAGGACATCGCCCAGGAGACGCTGGTGAAGGCGTGGTTGGCCCTGCCGACCCTCCGGGACCGGACCTCGCTTCGGAGCTGGGTGCTCCGGATCGCCCACAACACCGCGGTGTCGACGGTCCGCCGTCGCCGGGCGGTCGTTGTCGATCCCCACGACCTGCCGGAGGAGGCGTCCCGGCCCGAGCGGTCGGTGGAGGCCCGCGTCCAGAACGATGTGGTGATGGCCGAGTTCGTCGATGCGCTCGATCTGCTCGACGACCTGTCCCGCAGCATCGTGGTGCTCCGGGAACTGGAAGGGATGGCCTACGAAGAGATCGCCGCGATCCTCGACGTCCCGATGCCGACGGTCAAGACCCGCCTGCTCCGGGCTCGCCGCAAGCTTGGCTCGGCCCTCCGGGAGTGGTCCTAGCCGTGTTCTTCCGCCACCCGAGCAGACGGGCCCTCCAGGAGTGGCTCGATCGCGGCGACAACGAGTCGGTCGACCGGCACGTCGCCGACTGCCAGCGGTGTGCGGCCGTGATCGAGGAACTGACCGCGGAGGACGAAGCGGCGCTGAGCGATGCGCTGGCTGTCGCCTTCGCACCGCCCGTGGATCTGTCTGACCGGCTGCAGCAACGGGTTGCGGCCCGGCTGGACTCTAGAGTTGTCCTCAGCGTGATGTCCGATCTGTTCGGTGCGGGGTTGGAGACGTCGAGGCTGCTGCTGTTGGAGGAGGACTCGAATGAATGAATGGATAGCGGTTGCGTTGGCCATCGCCGGTGGTCTGGTGGTCGGGCTGATCGCCTCTCGGATCGTCCACGGGGTCATCGGTTCGCCGAAACGCCCGGAGCCGATCCAGCGGGCGGCCAAGCCGCTGGCCAGCCTGGCCCTGGCGGTCGGGATCGTCGCCGGGTTGATCGTCGCCCTCGGCATCGTTCAGCCGGACTCGCTCGACCAGCTGACGGACGACGCCATCGCCTTCGTGCCGAAGTTGATGACCGCAGCGATCATCATCATCGTGGCCAACGTCCTGTCCGCGTTCGCCACCGCCGCCCTGCAGCGGACCCTCGGCCGGTTGCCGATCCAGACCCAGCAGCTGGCCAACACCACGGTCAAGGCCGCCATCGTCACCCTGGCCGCGCTGCTGGCAGTCAGTCAACTCGGCATCAACACCGACGTGGTCAACCTCGGTGTTGCCGCCGTGTTCTTCGGGATCGCCGCCAGCCTGACCCTGCTGGTCGGCCTGGGCGGCAACGGTGTGGCCCGGGAGGTGGCGGCCGGCCGGGCCGTCCGGCGCCTGGTGGCCGAGGGCGACACGGTGGCGGTCGGTGAGGCCCGAGGCGTGGTGGTGGCGGTCCACCCGACCGCGGTCGAGCTGTCCCAGGACGACGGGCAGACCCTGCTGATCCCCTCGTCACGGTTCGTCCAGCACCCGATCGCCATCGACCGGGTCGCCGTGTCGGACGCCGCCGACCGGTAGCGGGAGCCCGAGCGCCCGGCGGCGGGCCAGGCCCTGGCCGGCCCCTAGCCGGCCGCCGCTTCCTCGGCGGCTTCGGCCGCCCCGGCCGCCCCGGTCGCCTCGGCCGCATCGTGGGCGGCCAGGGCCTCGTCGACCAGGTCGAACATCCGGGCGGTACAGCCGGCCATCTCCACCGGCGGCGCGACCTCGGTGATCACGGCCTCGGCGATGTCGGCGAACGCCGCCGCCGCCGGCCCGTCATCAAGGGCCACCGGGCGTCCGATGTCGCCGCCGGCCGAGACCGCCGGCTCGATCGGGACCTGGCCGATCAGGGGGACCCCGGCCTCGGCCGCCAGTGCCTCACCACCCCCGGAACCGAACAAGGCGAACTCCTGCCCGTCCGGGGTCACGAAGACCGACATGTTCTCGATGACGCCGGCGACCCGGAGGTGGGACTTGCGGGCCATCGACACCGCCCGGGACGCGACCTTCTGGGCCCCGGTGGCCGGGGTGGTGACGATGATCAGCTCGGCCCTGGGGATCATCCGGGCCAACCCCATGGCCACGTCGCCGGTCCCGGGTGGCATGTCGATCACCACGTAGTCGAGATCGTCTGACCACCGGACATCCTCCAGGAAGTGCTGGACCGCCCGGTTGAGCATCAGGCCCCGCCACAGCAGCGCCGATTCCTCGTCCTCGACCAGGAACCCCATCGAGACCACGTCGAGGCGACCGTCGCCGACCGGCAGGACGTGGGGCGAGATGACCGCCCGTTCCCCCTCCTGGCTGGCCTCGAGCCGACCGTCGAGCCCGAGCATGCGGGGGATGCTGAACCCCCAGATGTCTGCGTCGATCACGCCGACCTTGTAGCCCTTGACCGCCAGGGCGGCTGCCAGGTTCGCAGTCACCGAGGACTTGCCGACCCCACCCTTGCCGGAGGCGATGGCCAGCACTTTGGCCGTGGCCGGGATGGCGGTTTCGGGGGCCTGTTCCGCAGCGTTCTTCCTGGCCACCGACATGGTGATGGCCTTCTCCTCTGCGGTCAGCTCGGTCCAGTCGATCTTGACCTTGGTCACCCCCGGGAGGGATTCGATCCGGGCCTTGGTGTCCTTCTGGATCTGGGCCCGGAGCGGGCATCCGGACGTGGTCAGGGCGATCTTGACCGTCACCACGCCGTCAGCGGCGACCGTGGCCCCCTTGGCCATCCCCAGCTCGACGATGTTGGATCCCAGCTCCGGATCGATGACGCCGCGCAGGACCCCCATGATCTGTTCCTCGGTAGGAAGGGGACGAACCGGGGCCGTCATAGTCCAAGGATACCGCCCCATACCTACCGGTTGTCAGGCCGACGGCGGCCGGGAATGTCTGGCGAGTTCCCGGTGTTCCTGGTGGTACGGGTCATTCCGCCTTGGCGAGCGCCGAAAAGAGGCGGATATCATGGAACTCTCAAACCCCCCAGGAGGTACGCCGTGCTAACCGTAACCGACTCGGCCGCTGCGAAGGTCAAGGAACTGCTGGACCAGGAGAACGACGAATCCCTGGCCCTGCGGGTCGCGGTCCGCCCCGGCGGCTGCTCCGGGTTCAGCTATGAGATGTTCTTCGACGGTGAGCGGGCCTCGGATGACACCGCGACCAAGCACGGCGGTGTCGAGGTCGTTGTCGACCCGACCAGTGCCCAGCTCCTGACCGGCGCCACGCTCGACTACAAGGACGGGCTGCAGCAAACCGGCTTCTCGATCGACAACCCGAACGCCCAGCGGACCTGCGGCTGCGGCCAGTCGTTCTCCTGATCAGTTCCTGAACGCAACGGCGTAACCGACGGAGGCGTGCCCCATGGGCACGCCTCCGTCGCGTTCTCGGTCATGGGCCGGGACGCCGGAGCGCCCCCTTGGTCAGAGGACCGTTGCCGCGTTCTCGATGTACTGGCCGTGGCCGGGAGCGATCGACTTGATCCGGTA
>JBCCFN010000103.1:0-16625 GCA_039029715.1 Actinomycetota bacterium
GATCGGCTCACCGTCATAACTAACCGGCGGCGCGTTGTAGTCAGCGAGCGTTCCGTTCATCCAGCTCTGCGCTTTCGAGACACGCTGATCAATATCCTCGGCAGCCTCGGCCGCCAGAGGCGCAACTCCAAATGCCATGACAACCGCGGCCAACGCGGCATACCGCGAACTACAATTCTTAAGCACTTTTCTTCTCCTGCTTACGTTGATGTCGGTTTGTTACAGCCGGGGATCCGAGATTTGCCGTGCGCGATGCATGGGATTAGCTGTCAGCGCATCGTGAGCGTCGCGCCGCCGTCGACGATCAGCTCGGCACCTGTGACGTAGCTCGCCTCGTCCGAGGCCAGGAACAGCACGGCGTCCGCCACGTCCTCGGGCTCGGCCCGGCGGCCCATCGGGATCCCCTTCACCACCCGCTCTTCCAACCAGTCCGGCAGCTCATCGACCCCCATCGAGTTCTTGTCGAACCCGGTCGGCGACGACACCGGGTTGACGCAGTTGACCCGGATGTCGGGAGCCAGCTCGGACGCCAGCCCCTTGGTCAGGGTGATCACCGCCCCCTTCGATGCGTTGTACGGGGTCAGGTTTCGCCGGGGCCGTCGACCCCCGATCGAGGCGGTCGACACGATGGCGCTGCCGGGCGGCATGTGAGGGACGCAGTATTTTGCTGCGTAGAAGATGCTGCGGACGTTGACGTGCCACATGAAGTCGAACTCGTCGCTGGAGAGTTCGATCATCGGCGCCGCCCGGTGGGGCAGCCCGGCGTTGGCCACCACCACGTCGATACCGCCCCACGCCTCGACCGCGGCCGCCGCCATCGCCTCGGTCCGGGCCTCGTTGGTCACGTCGATCTGGAACGCCAACCCGTCCACCAGGTCACCGGCCACCGCCTCGGCCCCGGCCTGGTCGATGTCTGCAACCAGCACCTTGGCCCCCTGGGCCCCGAAGGCTCTGGCGATCGCCGCCCCGAACCCTCCGGCGGCGCCGGTCACGACCACCCGCTTCCCATCGAACCGTGCACTCACCCTCGACCTCCCCGTCGTCGACGGCCAGAGCTTAGAACGTGGCGCCGATCAGCGGAATCGGGGAACCAGGCGCCCGGTCCGCCCCTGATAGTCGGTGTAGACCGAGCCGAACCGCTCGATCATCATCCGCTCCTCGTAGGGGATCCGCAGCACGCACAACGCCCCGAACGCAACGATGGCGCCGAAGCCGGCAATCCAGTTGTGGATCAGGAGCGGGAACGCCCCGAACACCAGCCACAGCGCGGTGTACATCGGATGCCGCATCCGGCGGTAGACGCCCTTGTCGACCAGCGTGTGGTCCTCCCGGAGTTCGGTCGTCACACTCCAGTTCCGACCGAGGTCGGCGTGGCTGCGATAGAACAGCCAGAACCCGGGGACCAGGAGGAGCAGGCTGGCGGCCGTCGCCCAGTCCGGGAGGTCGTAGTTCGCAAAGCTGAACACCCCGGTCAACAGGTGGATCAGCGGCAGCACCATCGAACCGAGCGTGATCCCGATCAGCAGGATCCGTTCGGTCCCGACCTGCTCCTGACGATCGATCGTGTTCTCGGCGGTCTCGGCCGCGAACGGGGCTCGGATGACGGCGGTGGCGACCGCAGCCCCGAGCCACAGCAGCGACCCCCAGCCGTTCTCGTCGAGGCGCCAGATCAACAGCCCGGCGGTGACGGCCATGGCGATCGGCCCGGCGAGGCGTGACAGTATGGCGCTCATCGCAGACCCTCCGCCGTACCGGAGGCCTGGCCGAGCTGACTAGGCTTTGGACGGTGATGTCGGAGCCGGAGGCCGAAACCGAGGCGGGGCACCGAGCGCTGCCGACCAGGGATCGCCTCCGGCGAGCGGCGCTCGACCTGTTCGAGCGCCACGGTTACGACGCCGTCACCCCGACGCAGATCGCCGCCGCGGCCGGCGTCAGCGAGCGGACGTTCTTCCGCCACTTCCCGACCAAGCTCGAATCGCTGCTCACCGTCGACGACGAGCGGTGGACGTTCTTCGCAGACACCCTTCGGGCCCAGCCGGCAGACCTCGAACCGCTCGAGGCGTTGCTGGCAACCATCGCCGAGGAGGAGCGACGCTTCCCGCCGTCGGCGGACGATCGGACGATGGGCCGGATCCTGTTGGCCACGCCGGCCCTGGCCGATGCCATCCGGACCGTCGAGAGCTCCATCGAGGCGCTGTTCGCGGAGTGGCTTGCCGAGCGCTCCGGCCGGGCCGCCACCGACTTCGAGGTGGCGATCGTTGCCGCGGCCCTGGTTTCCACCCGCCGGGTGGTCATGCGCAACTGGCTGGTGGCCGACGATCGGGTGTCGCTCGCCGAGTTGGCGGAGCGAGCGCTGCGAACGCTCGATCTCCGCCTCTGATCCAGGCCGCAGCCTCGGTGTCGGGGCAGCGAGCAGCCGCCCGCGCGGGATGTTCAGCATGCTTCACATTCTGGCGACAGTGACAGTCACTGTCAATCGCTGAGCCTCGGCCACCCGGATTGACGGGCCCCGGAGTCAACTTCGGGGCGTTGCGTGTCGATAACCGGACGACGGCGACGGCTCGAGGACGACCATGACCACACAGCGAAGCGACGACCGGGGGCGGAGTCGGCCGACCGAGGCACCGGCCTGGGCCGCCACGATCGGCCCGATCGCCGTGGTCCTGCTGGCGGGCATCGCCGTGGCCTCGTTCCTGACCGCCGCCCGCATCGACAGCACAGACGACGCCTCCATCGAGGACGGCAGAGCCGCCGCCATCTTCCAGACCCGGAACCAGCTGGGCTTCCTCCACTACGAGCTGTTGACAGACGGGCTGCTGGCCGAGGCGACCGGCGCTGGGCTCGACCCGGACCGGTTCCAGTCGTATCGCTCGGACATCGACGCCGAACTGGCCCAGCTCGAAGCACTGGTCGCCGATCTCGACCCGGATGCCCCCGAGGTCCGCGAGGTCGCCGCGGTCGTCGAGCTCAACCGGTCGGTGGACACCGCCGAGTGGCCCATCCCCGCCGGTCGGCTCGAGATGCTGCACTTCGAGAGCTTCGACATCTTCGACGGGCTCGGCAACGAGACGGACATGACCCTCGACGAGCTGCAGTACACCACGATGCTGCCCCGGCTGGTCTTGGCCGACGGGCTTGCGGTCCACTTCGACCGCGACCCGGTGCCGGCCCCGGCCTGGGCCGCCGACTTCCTGGATGAGACGTTCCAGATCGTCCGGGACGCCCCGGGATGGCTTGGACCGGACCGCAACGACCCACTGTCGCAGTCGATGGCCGGCCCGGGCGACGCCACCGCACTGCCGGGCGCGGACGACAATCCCGACCTCCAGCTGGTCTGGGACTACGACCAGTGGCTGATCGAGACGACCGGGGGTGCAGACGGGTCCGACCCGCCGTTCGCCATCGACGAGCTCCACCGGGCAACCGTCGCGGCCGAGACCCGACTCCGGCAGGGACTGGCGGCCGTCGTCGATGCGCCGGAACCGGACGAGCTCGGCGACGGCCCCGGGCTGGCCGAGATATTCACCTGGTTGGCGGTGGCGGCCGGCCTCGCCACCGCCGGGGCCATGGCCCTGGTGGTGATGCGTCAGACCCGGGAGCGCCAGGCCCTGGCTGACGCGGCCTACACCGACGGCCTGACCGGGACCAGGAATCGCCGATTCCTCGACGAGGAGATCGGGGATCGCTGCCTCAGACGAGGCCATCAGCACCTGATCGTCGTCATCGATCTCGACCGGTTCAAGCTCGTCAACGACACCTGGGGCCACGACGCCGGCGATGCGCTCCTGATCGCCGTCAGCCAGCGGCTGGAACAGGTGGTCGAGGGTCTGGTTGCCCGGTCGTCTGCCGCCACCGGGACGGTGGTTCGACTTGGCGGGGACGAGTTCGTCGTCGCCCTCCACACCCCGGACCGGTTCTCGGTCGACGAGGTCGAGGCCAGGCTCCGGGCGATCGCCGGGCCGATCGACCTCGGGGTCGAGGCACCGGTGGCGCTGGAGTTCAGCCTCGGGTCCGCCACGACGTTCGAACCGGCCGACCTCGGCGACCTGCTGAAAGCGGCCGACCTCCAGACCTATGAGGACAAGCGACGCCGCCGGACCGCCTACCCGGACGGCGAGGGTCCGGCGGCCCGAGACGAGCCGGTCCAGCCGACGCTGCACCATGTCGATCTGCGATGACGACCGGACAACGGGCTGGCCATTGACCGTCCCGCATCCGGTATGGTGCTAGGCGTTCCACCGGGCGAGACTGGGTAGCCCGGGCCGACGGAGTAGCGATGGCCAAGAAGACGATCGAACTGGACACCCCGTTCCGCAAGGGCGAGAAGGTCGTTGCGACCCGCGACCTCGGGCCGATCCCGGGCGGCACGGCCGGCAAGATCCAGCTCCAGAACGGCATCGCATCCTGGCGTCGCTACTGGGTCCTGTTCGACGGCAACCGCCAGGTCGGCCAGGTCGATCACGATGATCTGGTCCGGCCGAAGCAGATGGACGCGTGGCTTGCCCGCAAGGAGGCCCGTGAGCTCGCGGCCGAGAACGCGGCGAACGAAGCAGCCGCCGAGGTCGAGGCAGGAGCCGCAGACGGCGGTGGGGGTGGCGGCAACAGCGCCGAGTCACTGATCCCGGCCCACCTGCTCGAGCGAAGCAAGGCGGCAAAGGCCCGCCTGCTCGGCGGCGGCTGACCTTCGGGCCTCTGGCTGACCGGCCCGGCGTTCAGCCCAGGTAGGACAGGGCGATGGCGGCGTGGGCGGCCACACCGACCGCCATGGCCTCCTCGTCCATACGCATGCGGTTGGAGTGGCAGGCGTGGGCGGCCCGAGGATCGCTGCCGTCCGGACAGACCCCGAGGAAGGCCATGGCCCCCGGGACCTGCTGCAGCACGTAGCTCCAGTCCTCGGCTCCCATGACCGGGGCGTCCATCAGGGCGGTGTTCCGGTCCCCGACCAGCTCACCGAGCACGTCCAGGGTGAAGTTCGCGAATCCGGGATCGTTCACCGTCACCGGGTAGCCCTTCTTGATCTCCACCTCGGCCTCGCAGCCGTGGGCGGCAGCGATCCCGGCCGCGACCTGGACGATGCCCTCGTGGACCTTGGCCCGGGTCTTCTCGTCGACGGTCCGGAGCGTGCCGGACATCCGGGCCGACTCCGGGATCACGTTGGTCGTGGTCCCGGCCGCGATGCTGGCCACGGTCAGGACCGCCGGCTTGAACACGTCGACGGTCCGGGTGATGTGGCTCTGCAGCGCGGTGACGATCTCGCACGCCACCGGGATCGGATCGGTGGCGCCGTGGGGTGCGGAGGCGTGGCCACCCTGCCCGGTCACCTCGATGAAGAGCTCGTCCGCCGCGGCCATCATCGCCCCCGGCCTGGTGGCAAGCGTGCCGGCCCGCCGGTTGGGCGTGATGTGAATGGCGAACGCGGCGTCGACCGACGGGTTCTCGAGCAGCCCCTCCTCGATGGCGAAGCGGGCCCCGTGGTAGCCCTCCTCCCCCGGTTGGAAGAAGAACTTGATCGTGCCCCGCAACTCCGGCCGCCGGGCATTGAGCAGCCGGGCCGCGCCGACCAGCATGGCGACGTGGCTGTCGTGGCCGCAGGCGTGCATGGCGCCGGGATGGACACTTGCGAACGGCTCATCGGTGTCCTCGGGCATCGGCAGCGCGTCCATGTCCCCCCGCAGCAGCAGGGTCGGTCCGTCTGCGTCACCGGTCATGGTCGCAACCACCGAGGACAGCCCGGTGCCGGTCTCGATCCTGACGTCGAGGTCGGCCAGGGCGTCGAGGACCTTGGTCTGGGTCAGCGGCAGATCGAGCCCGATCTCCGGCTCGGTGTGGATCCGGCGCCGAAGCTCGACCACCTCGGGCAGGAGCTCCCGGGCCTCGGCCAGGAGCTGGGCCGAATCGAGGCCGGCTGATCTGATGAACGTCGCCATGACTCAACCGTACCGTCGGGACCGAACGCGTACCGTGTCGACCGGCAAGCCGCCATACTGACGGCAATGACCAACGGTTCGAGCAGTGTCGCGACCGACGGCCTCGTCATCACCGATATCGCCAAGCGCTACGGCTCGGTCCAGGCGGTCGACGGGCTGACCCTCGCGGTCCCGAGGGGCGCCCTGATCGGGTTCCTCGGTCCGAACGGGGCGGGCAAGACCACAACGATGCGGGCGGTGATGGGCATGGTCCGCCTCGACCGGGGCACGATCTCCTGGGACGGGACCACGGTCGATGACGGGACCCGCAGGCGGGTCGGCTACATGCCCCAGGAGCGTGGCCTCTACGCCCGGATGAAGGTCAAGGAGCAGGTCGTCTACTTCGGGCGCCTCGCCGGCCTGTCCAAGTCCGAGGCCAACGCCCGGGCCGAGCACTGGCTGGACCGGGTCGGGGTCAGCGATCGGGCCGACTCGCTGGTCCAGGAGCTGTCCGGGGGCAACCAGCAGCGGGTCCAGCTGGCGGTCGCCCTGGTCCACGACCCGGACCTGCTGATCCTCGACGAGCCGTTCGCCGGTCTCGACCCGGTGGCGGCCGAGAACATGCGGGGCATCATCGCCGATCGGGCAGAAGCCGGGGCCAGCGTCCTGTTCTCCTCCCACCAGCTCGACCTGGTCGAGGACCTGTGCGAACAAGTGGTGATCATCGCCGGCGGCCGGTTGGTGGCCACCGGAGCGATCAGCGACCTCCGAGCTGCGTCGCCGACCCGGCTCCTGCGGGTTCGCTGGGCCGCCCCGGTCGGTCGGTGGCAGCCGCTGGCCGGCACGATGCTGCGGTTCGACGGTCACAGTGCCGAGGTCGAACTCCCGGCCGGCGCAGATGTCCAGTCGGCGATCGCCAACGCCGTGTCTGCCGGGCCGGTGACCGAGATCGCGGTCGAACCGCCGGGGCTGGCCGATCTGTTCGCCGACCTGGTGATCGGCACCGAGGCGGCGGAGGTACCGGCGTGATCTGGACCATCGCCACCAGAGAGGTCGTGACCCGGGGACGGTCCAAGGGGTTCCTGGCCATCACCGCCATCCTGTTCGTCGCCCTGATCGCCGCTGCGGTTGCCATCCGGTTCCTCGGCGGCGGCGACGATGCCCGGTCGGTGACGATCGGTATCACCCGCGATGGCGCGGCACTGGTCGGGCCGCTGGCCGTCGGCGACGAAGATCTCGACCCGACGATCGTCACCGGCGCCGATGTGGCCGACCTGGAGAACGGTGAGGTCGACGTCCTGTTCGACGGCGCAGCGTTGACCTGGGACGGTTCGCCGGACCGGGGCCTCGACGACTACATCCGCCGGGTGGTCCAGGAGGCTGCGGTGACCGATCGGGCGGCGGCGGCCGGACTGGGCGTCACCGAGCTCGGTGCCCTGTTCGAGCCGGTGGAGTTGGAGGAGGTCCGCCTCGACGGCGGGGCCGAGGAGTCAGACATCCGTTTCGCCGCCGCTGCGGTGTCCGCCATCGCCACGTTCATGCTCCTCCAGGTCTGGGGCTCGTTCATGATGATGGGCGTCATCGAGGAGAAGTCGTCGAAGGTCATCGAGGTCCTGTTGTCCCAGATCCGACCGGCCACCCTGCTCGGCGGGAAGATCCTGGGGCTCGGGATCCTGGCGGTCGGCCAGATGCTGATCGTCGTCATCGGCCTGGTGATCGGGCTGGCCCTGGTCCAGGACATCGACGTACCGAGCGGGGTGTGGGCCACCGCCCCCCTCCTGCTCGTGACCTTCGTGCTCGGCTTCGGGTTCTATGCCACCGCCTTCGCCGCTGTCGGCTCGATGGTGTCCAGACAGGAGGACGCAACCAGCGCCCAGCTGCCGGCCATGCTGCCCCTGTTCATCGCCTACTTCATCGCCGTCAGCAGCCTCGGCTCGCCTGGCAACCCGGCGGTCACCATCGGTTCGTTCATCCCGTTCACCTCGCCGGTCCTGCTGCCACTGCGGACCGCGAACGGTGACATGCCGGGATGGCAGGTGGCGTTGGCGTTGGCGATCCTGGCCGTCTCGATCTTCGCCATGCTCCAGCTGGCGGGCCGGATCTACCGCTACTCGCTCCTCCGAAGCGGCGCCCGGGTGTCGTGGGGGGAAGCGTGGCGAAACCGCAATGCGGTCGACCTCTGAGCAACCGACCGGCCCGGCCGGCCCGGTTCGCCGCCTGATCATCCTGGTGGTGGCGGCCGTCGCCGTGGCGGCCGGCGGCTGCGGTGCGGACACTGATCAGGTCGCCACGCCCCCGCCGGAGGAACCGATCCGGTACCAGGCCACCGTGGTCGCCGAGTACCGCCATGACCCCGCCTCCTACACCCAGGGGCTCGAGTTCATCGACGGCTTGTTGTTGGAGAGCACCGGCCGCCGGGGCCGGTCGACCATCCGCCTGGTCGACCCGAGTTCGGGCCTGCCGGACCTGACACTCGATCTCGATCCATCCCTCTATGGCGAGGGCACGACCGTGGTCGGCGACGAGCTGATCCAGCTGACCTACACCTCGGGGGTCGCCCTGGTCCGCAGTCTGGACGATCTGGCGGTTCGGCGGGAGTTCTCCTACGAGGGTGAGGGCTGGGGTCTGTGCCTGCTCGATGACCGGTTGGTGATGTCCAACGGGTCCAGCCGGCTGACCTTCCGAGATCCTGCGACCTTCGAGGCGATCGACTCGGTGGGCGTGGTCGGACCGGCCGGCGAGGTCGACCAGCTGAACGAGCTGGAATGCGTCGACGGTCAGGTGTGGGCCAACATCTACCAGACCAACCGCATCGTCCGGATCGACCCGGCGACCGGGGCCGTGACCGGCGAGGCCGACCTGACCGAGTTGGTCCCACCCGGGTTCGAGGCCTCGGACGAGCTGGTCCTCAACGGCATCGCCCACGAACCATCGACCGGCCGGTACTGGGTCACCGGCAAGGAGTGGCCGGTGATGTACGAGCTCGAGCTGGCGCCGCTCCCCGACTCGCCCTAGGGGGCGAGCACCCGGGGCAGGTGGTCGGTCAGTCTGGTCAACAGCTCGTCGCCGGCCGGATGCAGTAGATGGTCGGCGCCGTCGAGCAGGACCAGCTCGCCGGTGCCGGCCAGCATCCGGACCATCTCGCTTGCGAACGGCGGCAGGATCTGGTCCGCGGTGCCGTGGATGAACAGCAGGTCCCGGTCGGCGAGCGACTCGACCGGCTCGCACCCGGCCGACTGGGTGGCGAGCGTGACCACACCTGGGACCGAAGCCCGCTCCAGCTGCGCCGCGGCCTGGATGGCGACCGCCCCACCGAACGAGTGGCCGACGGTGACGAAGCGCCTGGCGCCGTGCCGGGCCGCCAGTTCCATCATGGCCACCGTGTCGTGGACGCACGACGGCAGGTCGTTGGGTCGGCGGTAGGACACCCGCAACAGTCCGATGCCGTCCTCGGCCAGCCGGCGCCCGAGCCGGTGGTACAGACCGCCATCGGGGCCGAGCAGCCCACCCATCGCCCCACCGACACAGACCACGACCTCCGCAGCATCCGCCGGGCCGTGCCACAGCACGGTCAGCAGCCCCTGCATGGTGTAGAGCTCCAGGTGGTCGAGCCGATCGTCGACCGGCACCGACTGCATGGCCAGGACCCCGAGCCGGTCGAGGGGCGAGCCCGCCTCGGTCGAGCCGCCATCGGCCGATCCTGCTGCGACGTCGTCCTCGGCGTCCCCATCGGTCACCGACAAAGGAAACCACGGTCCGATCGCTCGATCCAGTTCCACCGATTACGATCAGCCGACCATGTACCCGACCCTGTTCGAGGTGGCCGGCATCGGCCTCGACACCCACGGGGCGTTCATCGCCCTGGGGTTGCTGGCCGCCACCGTGTTGCTGTTCCACGAGACCAGACGTCGGGGTCGGATGGATCAGCGGATGATCATCGTCGCCCTCGGGGCGTTGCTCGCCGCCGGGGTCACCTCCCGGCTCGGGACCGGGATCCGGTATCTGGCAACCACCCCGGAGCCGACCGCCCAGGGTCTCCTGGTCGAGGCCGGGCGGAGCCTGCTCGGCGGGTTGGTCGGGGCCTACGTTGGGGTCGAGGTCACGAAGCGACTGGTCGGGATCCGGGAGTCGACCGGCGACCTGTTCGCCCCCGGGGTGGCCCTCGGCCTGGCCATCGGCCGGATCGGCTGCCTCCTGACCGAGCAGCTCGGGACCCCGACCAGCCTGCCCTGGGGGGTGCGGATGAACGAGACCGGGGTCGAGCGCGGGCTGCTCTGCCTCGATTGCGGCCAGTGTCCGAGCTGCAACCCGTCCACCACGTTCCACCCGTCCTTCCTCTACGAGATCGTGTTCCACGCCGTGGCATTCGTGGTGTTGTGGCGACACCGGGACGACCAACGGTGGCGGGGCCGGCTGCTGGCCCGCTACCTGGTGGCCTATGCGATCTTCCGGTTCTTCGTCGAGTTCGTTCGGGGCAACCTCGAGTTCCTGTTCGGGCTGACCGGGTCTCAACTGTTCATCTTGGCCACCACCGCAGCATCCCTCGTCGGGGTTGCGGTCGCCCGGGTCCGGCGGGCCCGGCGCCGGACGCCGAGCGGGACCGACGCCGACGGCCAGCCAGGGGACGAACGTCAGGTCACCGCCCCGAACGAGGCGATCCGATGACCGGCGCCACACCGCCGCCGGGGGGACCGCCATTCGGGGGACCGCCGCCGGGAGGACCGCCACCTGCCGGGCCGCCATCGGGAGGACAGCCGCCGGGAGGACCGCCATCGGGAGGACAGCCGCCGGGAGGACCGCCATCGGGAGGACAGCCGCCGGGAGGACCGCCGTGGCAGCCGAGCGGCGGGGCGGGCGGAGCGGGCGGGACGCCGCCGGGCGGGCCGAGCGGCGAACAGCCGAGCGCCTGGTACCCGTTCCTCGGACTGGTGATCGGTGGGTTGATCGGGTTCGTTCTGCCACCGTTCCTGTTCGGGTTCTCGCTGGCCGTCCTCGACTCCGCCGATGCCATCCCGGCCGTGATCCAGATCCTCATCCCGATCGCCCTGGCGATCGCCGTGCCGGTCGCCCTGTTCCTGGCCATCAACCGCCGCTGGGGTCAGGGGACGACCGAACAGCAGCAGATGCTGCCGACGGTCCGGGTGATGTGCATCATCGCCCTGGCCCTCTACGGCATCGGGGTCGTGGTGATCGGCGGCTGCATCGCCCTGCTGATCGGCGCCTACCAGGACGTCTGATCGCTACGAGCCCGGGGCGGTCCAGTCGATGCGACAGGCCTCGCCTCGACAGGCCAGCAGTTCGGCGGTGAGCTGACCCAGTTCGGATTCGATCGCATCGAAGGCCGGATCGTCATCCAGGTTCTGCAGCTGCAGCACGTCGTCCGGGGCGTACAGCTCGTTGCGGTCCAGCTCCTCCCAGTCGATGTAGAGCCAGCCGTCTGCGAAGGTCCCGGTGTAGCCCCTGGTCCCGGCCTGGGGCTTGGCCTCGATCAGCAGCGCCCGATCGGGGCTCAGCTCCTCGAGCAGCGACTGCCCATCCAACGCCAGCGTCGGCTGTGCGTCGAAGATGTCGACGATCGTCGGGGCCAGGTCGGCGTTGGTCACCGGCGCCGTCTCCTGCCCGGCCTCGAAGCCGGGCCCGGCGATCAGCAGCGGGACGAACAGGGACTCCCTGGTCGGGACCTTCTTCCCCTGGGGAATGCCGTGCTCGCCGAACATGAACCCGTTGTCCGAGGTGAAGATGACCACGGTGTGCTCGAGCCGGCCGAGCTCGGCAAGCGTGTCGACGATCCGCTGGAACGCCTCGTCGACGGCCAGCAACGATTCGCTCGTTGTCTGGTAGGCGTTGTCGACGATGGCCTTGCGAGCCTCGTCGAGCGGGCCGGGGCGGAGGTCCGATCCCTCCGGTGCGCACGGGGCGTCCCGAACCTCGCAGGCGTCGTAGTTCGGTGGCCGGAGTACATCATCGATCGTGTCCTCGTGGCGGGGCGCCGGGATGGCGAAGTCCCGGTTCTCCCCGATCTGGAAGTGCGGGGCCAGCGGGGTGAACACGGCGAAGAACGGGCGGTCGGTCGGGGCGACCCGGAGGGCATCGTCGAGCTGGTCGGCCAGGACGTCTGTCTGGTAGGCCGTCTCGCCCTGCCGGCCGTAGCGGACGAACTCGCCGTTTATGACCATGTCGAACCGCAGATAGTTGAACGCCGAGCTACCGGCCAGGGTCCGCCAGTCGTCCCAGCCGGCCGGGATGTACCGGGTCCGCTCCTCCCCGCCGTAGCCGTTGAGGTATTTGCCGACGTGGATCGTATGCACGCCCTGGGCCTGGACCCACGGAGCCAGGCTGTCCGCCTCGACCCGATTGAACTGGGCCGCCAGGCCCCGATTACACCGCATGCCGTGGGTGTTGGCGTACTGGCCGAGGAGGAACGTGGCCCGGGACGGTCCACACAGCGGGTAGTTGGTGATCGAGTTCACGTACTCGGTGCCGGACGTCATGAATCGCTGGACCGACGGCAGCCACCGCATCTGCTCGACCGTCTGGTCGTCTGTCATGACCACCAGAACGTTCGGCGGCCCGGTCCACGGGACCGTGGTGTCCGGCTGGTCCTGGGCGGCGCCGTCGCCGGCCGGGGCCAGCGGTTCGGCGTCAGCTGCAATCTCCTCGGATCCAGACGAGGTCTCGTCGTCGCTGCTGCCCAGGGTCGCGATCCCGGCGCCGGCGGCCACGCCGGCAAGGACGGCGAGGATCAGCATGGCGACGAGCAGGCCACGACGGCCGGGGACCTGCAGCGGTTCCTCTTCTTCGGGGGTTGACACGCGGCGCCTCCAGGCCGCACGTGTCGGCGGCCACCGACTCCGAAGCTATCGCGACCCGAACCGGCCACCCGTTCGGTCACCCGATAGCGGGCCCCGTCGGGGAGCATTTGCCCACCGGTCGCGAGCAACGTGGGTCGAGTGGACCGAGTTGTGCCGACCTGGCTGGCCGGGCATGGTTGGGCCATGGGCGCCGGCCGACACATCGACACCCTGGGGAGTGCCCCCGGCATGCCGGTCAGACAGGACCGGATCCGGCAGTACGTGACCGCCTACTGCGGGCAGTGCCACCGGGAGGATCCGGACGCCCCGCTGGCCACGGTCGGCCGGCTCCCCGGCTACCTGTCCGAGGCCGATGGTCGGGTGTGGCTGGTCCGCGGCTGTCCGACCCACGGCCGGATCGTCACCCTGTACGACGAGAGCCCCGAGATCCTCGACTGGCTGGAGCGGTGGACGGCGCCGACCAAGCACCACGTCCCGGACCAGGCCGGCAACTTCGACCCACCGCCGATCGCCTATGACCGCGGGCTCGGGGAGCTGCAGACCCAACACACCTGCATCCTGCTGACCGACATCGTCGAGGGCTGCAACCTGTCGTGTCCGACCTGCTTCACCGATTCACCGACCAAGCCGGACAGCGTGGTTCCGCTCGACACCGTGCTGGCCAACATCGACCAGCGGCTGGCCAGGGAGAACGGCCGGCTCGACGTCGTCATGCTCAGCGGTGGGGAGCCGACCCTGCATCCGGAGCTGCCACGGCTGCTCGACGAGCTGTGCGAGCGGGACATCCACCGGATCCTGATCAACACCAACGGCGTGACGTTGTCCCGGGATGACGGCCTGCTTGGGGCGATCAGCCGCCATGACGAGCGGGTCGAGGTCTACCTCCAGTTCGACGGCCTCCGGGCGTCGACCCACCGCCACCACCGGGCCGCCGACCTGGGGGCCATCAAGGCCCGGACCATCGCCAGGTTGAGCGAGGCCGAGATCTTCACCACCCTGACCATGACGGCAACCCTCGGGGTCAACGACGACGAGATCGGCGACGTGATCGGCGTGGCGCTGGCCAACGACTTCGTCGGCGGGGTCAGCATCCAGCCCCAGTTCGGGTCCGGCCGAGGTGACGGGATCGACCCGCTGGACCGGCTGACCCACACCGGCGTGCTGGCCCGCTTGGCCGACCAGACCGGCGGCGTTGTCACGTGGCGGGACCTGACCGCACTGCCGTGCTCTCACCCCCACTGTGCCAGCGTCGGCTACCTGCTCAAGACCGACGACGACACCTGGCGGTCGCTGATCGCCCTGATCGGCGAGGACGAACTGGCAGACCACCTCGACCTGGTGGCGAACAAGGTCACGAGCCCGGAGCTCGCCCGCCAGACCAAGACCCTGGTCAAGCAGGCCCTGCTCGGGCTGTTGAGCGACCAGACCTCGCTGTCCCACCCGGACATCGGCCGAGCGTTCCGGACCGTGTGCGACAGCTGCGACCTCGGGGTCGGGGCACTGGCCAAGCTGGTTGCCGATCAGGCCCGGCCCGGCGGTGGTCGGGGCCGCCGGCTCCGCCGGCTACTGGCCGAGCGGGTGGTCCGGGTCACGGTCAAGCCGTTCATGGACATCGACACCATGATCGAGCCCCGGCTCCTCCAGTGTTGCGTCCACGTCGGAACCCGCTCGACCGACGGGGCGGATCAGTGCGCCCCGTTCTGCGCCGTCCAGGCCTGGGGGCCGCTGGCCGACCAGCGGCTCTCGAGCGCGGCTGCCACCGCCCCGGTCGGCCAGACCGGCCCGGTCCCGGTCACCCTGGGGCGGGGCCGATGACCGATCCCCGGATCCCGCCGGACCTGCTCGGCCACGAGGTGGCCAGGGCCGCCCGGGCCGCCTCGGACCACCAGGGTCCGGATCCGGTCGGCTGGTGTGTGATCGCCACCACCGCCCTGCTGGCGTGGCTGCTCGGCCCGGTCGCCCTGGCCGTGCTCGGTGCCATCGGCCTCGTCCGCTATGGCCTGGCGTGGCGGCGGGGCCGGATGGACAGCCGCTGCATCCTGGGAGACGTCCGCGTCGTGATCGGCTACCTGGCGGTCCTGACCACGGTCGGCATCGTGGCCACGGCCCTACGGTTCTTCTGACCGCGGGCCACCGCCAGCGCCGTACTAGGACCCGGTGAAGGTGAAGGTGACGCTGCGACCGGAGGTGACGCCGGTGGCGGTCAGCTGCCACTCCGTCCCGATCTGCGAGGCGTCGCAGTTCCAGCGAATCGACAGTTCACCGTTGGCATCCGCCATCCCCGGCTGTATGCCGCTGGACTGGGGCGAGGAAAAGGCGATCTGTTCGTTTGCGTCCGCACCGCTCAGCCCACCGAAGATCCGGGTCTCACCGTCACAGCGGAACGGGTCCTCGATCAGGGTGATCTCCAGCGTGGTCGATGGCACCGTGGTGGCCGTCGACCCGTCGGCGTCCGCACCGGTGAACGAGAACTGGACCGACTTGCCCGACTGGGCGCCGGTGGCGGTCAGCTCCCAGGTGGTGCCGACCTGCTCGGGGTCGCACTGCCACCGGATGGCGAGCGTGCCGTCCTCGGCCGCCGTCCCGGGCTGGATCCCGGACGACTGGGGCGAGGTGAATGCCACCTGCTCCCCAGGGGTGGCGCCGGTGATCATGGCGAACTGACGGACCGAGCCGTCGCAGATGAACGGGTCCTCGGTCACCGCCACCAGGAGTTGGGTTGCCGGATCGACGGTGGTGGTGGTCGGCAGGGTCGTGGTGGTCTGGTCCACGATGGCGCCGTCGTCGGCGGTGGTGTCGGTGCCGTCGGCGACGAGGTCGGCATCGGAGCCGCCGCCGAAGACCGAGCGGGCCGCCAGTCCGAGGGCCACGACGGCGACCACCAGCAGGGCCAGGAGGAACAACAGGACCAACCCGACCCGGTTGCCCTTGACCACCTCGACCTCTTGGCGGTTCGTCTCCCACTCCGAGGCCTGGGGGGCGAGGATCTGGGGCTTCGGGGCCCGGCTGCTCAGTGGTGGCGGGGCGTCCGGCTCCGGCCCGGCGCCGCCGAACCGGGCCAGCTGATCGGGATCGGGTTCGGGGTTGGCGTTGGCCGGCCGGGTGCGGACCGGCGGCGGGAGGTCTGGCCCGTTGCCGACCGTGAACGCCATCGTCTGATCGGGGTCCGCAGGGTCTCCGGTCATGCCCGGGCCGCCAGGCTCGGGGGCCATGCGCTGGGTCTCGCCGGCGTCGCCGGATCCTGCAGCACCCCGACGTCCGATACCGTTTCCGGGACCCGGCGGGAGGGGCCCCGCCTGCGTCTCGTCACCTGTGGCCATGACCGCTCCTGCCTCGGTTCGGTGTCGCTGATCGATTTTAGGCCCCGGGGGCCGGATTCGACGCGCACCCCGCCGCTCGACGTCCGCATCGGGCCGGGACCCGTTCGCCCGACTCGCTCCGATCCAGTAGTTTTCGACCATCACGGGGGTAGCTGACGACGACGACGGCGAGGCTCGATGGCCTCAGCCGCTTCGACCGGTCGACGGCCCGTTCTCGGCCGAGCGGATCGACGGCTCGGCCCGGGGCATGGGTGACCACGGCCCGGTCACCGCAGCGCTGGCCCGGGCCGGCTTCGTCGTTCCCGACCTGATCTGCGGGATGACGCTGTTCCTGCTGGCCCGCCAGCCCCGCCCCGAGCGTCCCGCCGGGGCGAGCGGTCGGCGCCGGGCGTCGGCCATCGACGGCGGGGTCTGGGTTCGGGAGCAGTTCACGGTGCACCGCCCGATCGAGCGGGGCGACCCGTTCCGCATCGAGGGCACGTCGGAAGGCCGGTTCGTTCGCAAGGGGCGCCGCTATGGCGTCAACGCCGCGGTCAGTCATGACAGCGCGGGCCGTCTGGTCGCCACCAACCTGACCTGTGGACTGC
>JBCCFN010000104.1:0-16617 GCA_039029715.1 Actinomycetota bacterium
AAGTGCAACATGTGCAACCACCGCATCGACGTGGGCCTCGAGCCGTCGTGCCAGATCGTCTGCCCGACCGAGGCCATCAAGATCGGTGACCTCGACGATCCGAACTCGGAGATCTCCAAGATCATCGCCCGCGACGACGTGGCCGTACGGGCCCCGGAGCAGAACACCAAGCCCAAGGTCTACTACCGGGGCGCCGACCAGGCCTCGCTCGATCCGACCCGGACCGCGATCGCCAACGACGGAATGATCTGGGCCGACACGCTCCGGGACCCTCACGGCCAGCGGCATCCGTCGCTGCCGGTCGTCCCCGGTACCGCCCCGGCCGAGGAGCTGGGCGTGGTGGCCCGCACCGCCTACACCACGGCCCACCAGATGACCTGGAAGGAGAAGGTCTCCGGCTACCTGGTGACCAAGGCCATCGCCGCCGGGGTCATGCTGGTTGCCGCGCTCCAGGTGCTGCTCGGCAACGCCGGCAGTCAGGCCGCGGTCGGTGTGGTGCCGCCGATGATCGCCGGGTTCTTCCTCGCCGTGACCGGGGTGCTGCTGATCGCCGATCTGAAGCAGCCCGGCCGGTTCCACTACCTGCTGACCAAGGGCAACTGGGACTCGTGGCTGGTCAAGGGGGCGTACATCCTGATGGGATTCGCCGCCGTCTGTGCCCTGTGGTGGATCGGTGGGCTGGCTAACTCGGAGGGAATGCTCCAGGTGCTGGCCGTCCCGGCCGCGCTCCTGGCCGCAGGAACCGCGGGCTACACCGCCTTCCTGTTCGGCCAGTGCGAGGGGCGGGATCTGTGGCAGACCCCGCTGCTGCTCCCGGTCCTGCTGGCCCAGGCCGTGACCGCCGGTGGCGCCACCTTCGCCATCCTCGAGGTGTTCATGGACGTCCCGGACGCGGTAGCCGTCTGCTGGGTCCTGTTGGGTGGGGTCCTGGCCACCGGGACGCTGTTCGGCATGGAGCTGTCGTCGCGGGGGAGCCGCCACGTCGAGCTGGCGGTCCACGAGATGACCCGTGGGCGATACGGACGGCAGTTCTGGCTCGGCGGGGTCGGCCTCGGCGTCGTCGTCCCGGCCGTCCTGCTGACCATCACCCTCGCCACCGGCGCCCACGCCGGCGTGGCGGCCGTTGCCGGGCTGTCGGCCCTGGTGGGCCTGTTCGCCTATGAGGACGCATTCGTTCGGGCCGGTCAATCGGTCCCCCTCTCCTGAGGAGCCTGTGATGACCGAGCTTCGCAACTACCCACCGCACGATCGTTGGCACGACTGGACCGAGCTTGACGCCAAGGCCTGGCCAGATCGGGTGGAACGCAAGTACACCCTGGTCCCCACCACCTGCTTCAACTGTGAGGCCGGCTGCGGTCTGGTGGCGTACTTCGACCAGGAGACCGACCAGATCACCAAGATCGAAGGCAACCCGGAGCACCCGGCCAGCCGTGGTCGCAACTGCGCGAAGGGCCCGGCCACGCTCAACCAGGTCTATGACCCGGAGCGGGTGCTGTACCCACTCAAGCGGGTCGGGGCCCGAGGCTCAGGCCAGTGGGAGCGGATCACCTGGGACCAGGCACTGACCGAGATCGGGGCCCGGATCCGGACCGCGATCCAGGAGGATCGCCACAACGAGGTCATGTACCACGTCGGTCGGCCCGGTGAGGACGGCTACACCGACCGGGTGTTGAAGGCATGGGGCGTCGATGGCCACAACTCCCACACCAACATCTGTTCCTCGAACGCCCGGATCGGCTACCAGTCGTGGATGGGCCATGACCGCCCGTCGTCGGACTTCGCGAACGCCAAGGTCATCTTCCTGATCTCGGCCCACCTGGAGTCCGGCCACTACTTCAACCCCCACGCCCAGCGGATCATGGAGGCCAAGGAGAACGGGGCCAAGATCATCTGCGTCGATCCCCGGCTGTCGAACACCGGGGCCAAGGCCGACTTCTGGTTGCCGACCTGGCCGGGGACCGAGCCGTTCCTGCTGCTGGCCATCGCTCGACTGTTGATCGAGTCCGGGGACTGGAACGAGGCGTTCGTCGAGCGTTGGACGAACTGGGAGACCTACCTCCGTCGGACCCGGCCGGACCTGCCGGTCGAGTGGTCGTCCGTCCGGGAGGCCATGCTGGCCGAGTACGCCGACTACACCCCGGAGGCCGCCGAGCAGAAGACCGGGATCGACGCCGACACGATCCGGGAGGTCGCCGCACTGATCGGCGCCCACCCCACCAAGTTCGCCTCCCACAACTGGCGGGCGGCCGGGGCCGGCAATCTCGGCGGTTGGCAGGTCGCTCGCTGCCTGTTCTTCCTCAACGTCCTGACCGGGTCGGTCGCCACCAAGGGCGGGACGGCCGGGAACGGCATGAACAAGTTCAAGCCGGCGGCTCCGATCGGGGCCCCAGGCATCACCTCCTGGAACGAGCTGGAGTGGCCCAAGGAGTACCCGCTCAGCTACCACGAGATGTCGATCCTGCTGCCCCACTTCCTCAAGGAGGGTCGGGGTGAGCTGGAGGTCTACTTCTCCCGGGTCTACAACCCAATCTGGACCAACCCGGACGGCTTCACCTGGATGGAGGCGCTGACCGACGAGTCGAAGGTCCGGTGCCACGTCGCCCTGACCCCGACCTGGTCCGAGACCTCCTGGTTCGCAGACTACGTCCTGCCGATGGGGGTCGGCGCCGAGCGCCACGACGTCCACTCCTACGAGACCCAGGCCGGTCGATGGATCGGGTTCCGGCAGTCGGTGTTCCGTCGCTACGCCGAGATCAAGGCCCGGCGTGAGGGCAGGGAGCTCGACCCCCAGACCCGCAGCCACGAGCACAACCCGGGCGAGGTGTGGGAGGAGAACGAGTTCTGGATCGACCTGTCGTGGAAGATCGACCCAGACGGTTCGCTCGGGATCCGGAAGTGGTTCGAGGGCGAGGACGGCAAGCCGATCACGGTCGACGCCTACTACGCCGAGATGTTCGCCGATCACGTCCCCGGTCTCTACAAGGCGGCGGCCGATGCCGGCCAGGATCCGCTGGAGTACATGCGGGACCGCTCGGCGTTCGGTGTCCCGACCGACCCCTACGAGCCGTACGAGCGGGTCGTCGCAGACGAAGCGGTCGACGGCTGCATCAAGGACGAGGGCGGTGTCTACCGCAAGCCCGGGTCGGCCGGGACCTGGACCGGTGACCTCGACGGGCTGGCCGATGTCAGCCTCGTCCCGCTCGGTGACGGCTCGCCGGCGGTCGAGGTCGACGGGGCGGCCCGGGAGGGCTTTCCGACGCCGTCGAAGAAGCTTGAGCTGTACTCCGAGACCCTGGCCGACTGGGGCTGGCCGGAGTACGCCACCCCGACCTGGATCCCCTCCCATGTCCATTGGGAGGACCTCGACATGGCGGGGGACGAGCGCATCCTGTTGCCGACGTTCCGGATCCCGACCCTGATCCACACCCGGAGCGCCAACTCGAAGTGGCTGAACGAGATCAGCCACCGCCACCCGCTCTGGATCCACCCCGAGGACGCCGAGAAGCTGGGGATCGAGGAGAACGGCCTGGTCCGGGTCACCACCAGGATCGGGCACTTCGTCATCTCGGCGTGGCGGACCGAGGGGATCCGACCCGGTGTCGTTGCGGCATCGCACCACATGGGCCGGTGGCGGCTCGAGGAGGGCCAGGCCCGCTCCTGGGGCGCCGGTCAGGTCGACATCGCGAACCAGGGGTCGAGCTGGAAGCTGACCCGCCAGCAGGGCAACGCCCCCTACGCCTCGGACGGCACCGAGCTGGCCGACGGTGACACCAACCGGATCTGGTGGACAGACACCGGCGTCCACCAGAACGCCACATTCTGCGTCCAGCCGGACCCGATCTCCGGGATGCAGTGCTGGCACCAGCGGGTCCGGGTCGGCCCGGCCGAGCCGGGCGACGCCTACGGCGACGTCGTGGTCGACACCGAGAAGTCCCGCGAGGCCTACCTGGACTGGCTGTCGAAGACCCGAGCCCCAGACGGTGAACGAGGCGGCGGGCTCCGACGCCCGCTGTGGTACGCCCGGCCCCTCAAGCCGGCCGCCACCGCCTACCGCCTCCCGGAGGAGTAGCGCTGCGCCGCCGGCTGGGCGAAGGTGGGGATAGCCCCACCCCGGAGGACACCGGCAGCCCCCATCGATCGGCTGTCCGGCCGATCGTAGGGTTCGACACATGGCACCCGAACTCGCACCTTCCCCAGACGGCCTACAGGACACCCTGGTGACCAGCGCCCCGGCCTCGGCGGCCCCGCCGTGGTGGCTGCGGCTGGTACGGCCTCGAACCGGACGGGAGCTGGTGCTGCTGGCCACCCGGTTCCCGGTCGGGTTGACCTGGTTCATCATCCTCACCGTCGGGTTCTCGCTCGGCGCCGGGCTTGCCATCGTGATCATCGGCTTCGCCATCCTGGCGGCGCTGGCCATGGCGATCCGCCTCGGCGCCTCGATCGAACGGTCGCTGATCGGCTTCGTCGACGACCGCCGGATCGAGACCCCGTATCGGTCGGCCGGGACCGGCGCGCTCGGTGCGCTGAAGACCTGGATCACCGACCCGGCCACCTACCGGGACACCCTGTACCTGCTCCTGCAGTTCCCGCTCGGCATCGTGTCGTTGGTCGTGCTGGTCATCGGCGTGCTGGTTCCGGTCAGTTTCATCCTGTCGCCGCTGGTGTACCGATTCGTCGACGGCGGCATCCCGGTGGTCGAGACCGACGGCGGTGGCATCTGGATCGACACCTGGTGGGAGGCAGCGATCGCCTCGGCGGTCGGGATCGGCCTGCTGCTGGTCTCCGCCTTCGTGATCTCGGCCATGGCGACCATCCACCTCTGGGTCGGGCGTGGCCTGCTCGGCCCGACCGCCTCGACCAGACTGGCGACCGCCGACCAGCAGCGACAGCAGGGGGTCTCGGCCTCGCTCAGCGAGCGGCGTCGGATCGAACGGGACCTCCACGACGGGGCCCAGCAGCAGCTGGTCTCGGTTGCCATGAACCTTGGTCGGGCCCAGTCGAAGTTCGACGACGACCCGGAGAAGGCGAGGGAGCTGCTCGACGCGGCCCAGCGGCAGACCAAGGAGGCCATCGCCGAGCTGCGGAACCTGGCCCGGGGGATCCTGCCATCGGTCCTGACCGACCGCGGCCTCGACCCTGCGCTGTCGGCCTTGGCCCTCCAGAGCCCGTTCCCGGTCCAGGTCACGACCGACGTCGAGCGGCGACTCCCGGAGTCGGTCGAGTCGACCGCCTACTTCGTGGTGGCCGAGGCGCTGACCAACGCCGCCAAGCACGCCGGGGCATCCGACATCCGGGTCAACGTGCGAGATGCCGGCGAGGTGCTCCACGTCGAGGTGGCGGACAACGGCCGGGGTGGCGCCGACCCCGCCGGCCGGGGCCTACGGGGTCTGGCCGATCGGGTCGCCTCGGTCGGCGGAAGGCTGTCGGTCACCGACGGTGTCCAGGGCGGCACCGTGGTCAGGGCGGAGCTGCCATGCGGATCGTGATCGCCGAGGACTCGGTCCTGCTGCGTGAGGGCCTGGTCCGGCTGCTGGAGGACGAGGACATCGAGGTCGTCGCTGCGGTCGACGACGGGGCCGGTCTCCGGGCCGCGGTCGAGCAGACCGAGCCAGATCTGGCAATCGTCGACGTCCGGATGCCACCGACCTTCACTGACGAGGGATTGCGGGCCGCGGTCGAGGTCCGGTCGCTGCGGCCGTCGTTCCCGATCCTGGTCCTCAGCCAGTACGTGGAGGAGCGCTACGCCGCCGAGCTGATCGCCGATGATGCTCGATCGGTCGGCTACCTGCTGAAGGAGCGGGTGGCAGACGTCGCCGAGTTCCTCGATGCGGTGTGCCGGGTCCATGCCGGTGGCACCGTGATCGACCCCGAGGTGGTCGGCCAGCTCGTCGGTCGCCGAGCCGGCACCGGTGGTGGCGGGCTGGACCGCCTGACCGACCGGGAGCGGGAGGTGCTGGCCCTGATCGCAGAGGGTCGGACCAACCGGGCGATCGCCGGCCAGCTCGTCGTCTCCGATGGGGCGGTCGAGAAACACATCTCCAACATCTTCACCAAGCTCGATCTCCTGCCAGCGGCCGAGGATCACCGGCGGGTCCTCGCCGTCCTGCGATATCTCCAGGACCGCTGACCGACCGGGCCCTAGCCTGGGCCCGTGATGGGGGTACTGGTCGACCGGGCACTGGAACTGCTGCTTCCCGGCCGTCTCGGGTCGCGATTCCGGCTGCTGTTCTGGTCGACGCTCGCCTCCAACCTCGGTGACGGCATCGCCCTCGCCGCCGGACCGCTGCTCATGGCGGCCCAGACCAGGGATCCGATCCTGATCGCACTCGCCGGCCTGCTCCCGAGGCTGCCGTGGTTGCTGTTCGGGCTTCATGCCGGTGTGGTCGCCGATCGCCTCGACCGGCGACGGATCATGGTGGCCGCCAACCTGACCCGGGCCGGGGTGCTCGGGGTCCTGGTGCTGACGATCGTGACCGGGACGGTCTCTGCGGTGGTGGTCCTGACCGTGTTGTTCCTGCTCGGCACCGCCGAGACCCTGGCCGACACCGCCACGATCACGGTCCCCCCGATGATCCTGGCCTCCGAACAGCTCGGGTTGGCCAACTCCCGGCTGATCGGGGCCCACCTCACCGTCAACCAGCTGGTCGGCCCGTCGGTCGGCGCCGTCCTGTTCGTCGGTGGGATGTCGCTGCCGTTCGTCCTCCAGGGCGTGCTGCTGATCCAGGCTGCGGTCCTGGCCGGCCGCATCGACCTGCGACGGTCGACGGTGACGGCGCCGGCGTCGGTCGCAGACGCAGCAGCGGGGCGACCACGGATCCGGACCGAGATCGCAGACGGCCTCCGGTGGCTCCGCGACCACCCGCCGATCCGGACGCTGACGCTGACGATCGTGGCGTTCAACATCACGTTCGGGGCGGCGTTCGCCGTCCTCGTCCTCTACGCCATCGAGCGGCTCGGCCTCGGCGAGGTCGGGTTCGGGCTGCTCCACACCACCCTGGCTGCCGGAGGGGTCGTCGGTGCGGCCGGCTATGGCTGGCTTGAGCGCCGGTACTCGCTGGCCGACCTGATGCGGGCCGGCCTGGTGATCGAGACCCTGACCCACCTGGTGCTCGCCCTCACCGAACAGACCGCGGTGGCGTTCCCGATCCTGTTCCTGTTCGGCATCCACGCCTCGGTCTGGGGGACCACGGCGTCGAGCATCCGGCAGCGTGCGGTCCCCGAGGAGCTGCAGGGCCGGGTCGGTGGGGTCTACATGACCGGGGTCCAGGGCGGGATCGTGATCGGCGCCGCGCTCGGCGGGGTCCTGGCCGATGCGTTCGGGATCACCGCACCGATCTGGTTTGCGTTCGCCGGGTCAGCGGTGCTGCTGGTGTTGCTGTGGCGGGAGCTCGAGCACGTGGCCCATGCCGACGGCGGGACCCGACCGGTCGCCAGCCCCGATGCGGGGCCCGGACCCGACCCGGAGCAGTGACTCCAGCGGCCCGGACCGGAAGAGGCTGGTCCAGCCAACGGCGAAGGCCATGAAGCCGAAGTAGATCAGGGCGACGTAGCCGAACTCCTCCGGCGGCTCGGTCCCGGTCGGCTCCGGCGTCAGGTGGATGACGAGGGCCTGGAATACGTAGAACGTCAATGCCAGCCGGCCGAGCGCAGCCACCGGGTGGAGCCATCGCCCGACACGGGCGCCGACCAGGAGGGACAGCCCGATGACCATGGCCGACGTGCCGCCGGCGCTGAGGACCCAGGCCGGCATCTCGGAGTGGCCCTCGGCGTTGAGCAGCGCCGACCACTCGAACCGCTGATCGGCGTCTGATCGGGACAGCTCCAGTTCCAGCAGTGATGCCGCCCCGTTTGCCAGCCAGAGGCTGCCGAACCCGACGACGGCTCCACCGACCGCCAACGACGCCGCCACCCGGTCCGACCGGAGATCGACGCCGCCGAGCCACATGCCGAACAGGAAGAACGCAGCGACCGGGAAGAACGGGTAGTAGCCGTCGATGAACAGCGACTCGACAAGCGGGCCCGGGGTGAACAGGTCCTCGAACCGGGTGAAGGCCGGCGGCCAGTCGATCAGCTGGTAGGTCACGGCCCCGACCGCGGTGGTCACCGCCGCCCCGCCGAGCAGCGCCGGGCGGGGGAGGCGACGGAACAGCGGGGCCATGGCGAACAGCAGGCCGTAGGACTGCAGCACGATGGCGATCCGGGCGGTGAGTTCGTGGACGACGAGCCCGAGCAGGAACAGCATGGCGGCCCGGATCAACAGGTCCCGATCCGGGGTCTGCGAACGCCTGGTGGTGAGGACGACCCCGACCCCGCCGAGCATCATGAACAGCGGCATCGCCCGGCCGACCATGGCCAAGGCGACGGTGTCCAGGAACTCGCCGGTCTCGTCCGACCAGACATAGTGGACGATCACCATGCCGAGCATCGCAAGCGCTCGGGCGATGTCGAGCCCGACGATGCGGCCGGCACGGGGCGGGGCGACGGGATCGAGGGTGCTGGCCATCGGGCAAACCGTACCCGACCGGACCGAAGGCCGAGCTAAGGGGCGGCGGCCGACCGGTCGGGGCGGGTGGGCCGCAGTGCACACCCTCTAGCCTGGAACCGTACCGATCGGTGCACCCCCTGTCCCCCCTGATCTCGCACGCCTCGGGCGCGCCCCCAGAAGGATCCGATGACCGACACCGCGGGCTCCGCCCCGACCTCCAGCCCTGCCCCCGGTGTCGTCCGGGACGATCTCCGCAACGTGGCGATCGTGGCCCACGTCGACCACGGCAAGACCACCCTGGTCGACGCCATGCTCCGCCAGACCGGCGCGTTCGGTGACCACCAGGAGGTGGCCGAACGGGTGATGGACTCCGGCGACCTCGAGCGGGAGAAGGGCATCACCATCCTGGCCAAGAACACCTCGGTGACCTGGTCCGGGACCACGATCAACGTGGTCGACACCCCGGGCCACGCCGACTTCGGTGGCGAGGTCGAGCGGGCGCTGACCATGGTCGATGGGGTGGTGCTCCTGGTCGATGCGGCCGAGGGGCCGCTGCCCCAGACCCGGTTCGTCCTCCGCAAGGCACTGGCCCGGGACCTGCCGGTGATCCTGGTCATCAACAAGGTCGACCGACCGGACGCTCGGAGCGCGGCGGTGGTCGACGAGGTGTACGAGCTGTTCCTCGACCTCGATCCCAAGGACCACCAGATCGACTTCCCGATCGTGTACTGCGCCGCCCGAGACGGCTGGGCCTCCCTCGATGCCGATCGGCCCGGCACCGATCTGTCTCCGCTGTTCCAGCTCCTGGTTGACCACATCCCGGCCCCGGTCCATCAGGACGGCCACCCGCTGCAGGCCTGGGTGACCAACATCGACGCCGACCCCTACGTCGGCCGCCTGGCCCTGTGCCGGGTGGTCAACGGGACCCTGACCAGGGGCCAGTCGGTGTCGCTGTCCCGGGTCGACGGCTCGGTCCGCCGGGTCAAGCTGGCCGAGCTGTACCTGACCCGGAATCTCGATCGTGTCCCGGCCGAGTCCGCCGGCCCTGGGGATCTGGTCGCCGTGGCCGGCATCGACGACATCATGATCGGCGAGACCCTGGTCGATCCGGAGGACCCTCGGCCGCTGCCGGTCATCGAGGTAGACGAGCCGGCGCTGTCGATGACGATCGGGGTCAACAACTCGCCGCTGGCCGGCGACGACGGCGACAAGCTGACCGCCCGGCTGGTCAAGAACCGGCTGGACAGCGAGTTGGTCGGCAACGTCAGCCTCCGTATCGCCGGGCCGGCCAGGACCGACCAGCATCAGGGCGGCCCCAATGCCACCGCCGGAGCGCCGGCGGCCACCCAGGTCGGGGCGTGGGAGGTCCAGGCCCGGGGCGAGCTGCAGCTCGCGGTCCTGGTCGAGGAGATGCGGCGGGAGGGCTTCGAGCTGACCGTCGGCAAACCGCAGGTCGTGACCCGGCTGATCGACGGGACCCTGCACGAGCCGGTCGAACGGGTCGTGATCGACAGCCCGGAGGAGTTCCTCGGGGCGGTCACCCAGCTCCTGGCCGCTCGCAAGGGTCGAATGGAACAGATGGTGAACAACGCCTCCGGCTGGGTTCGCCTCGACTACCTGGTCCCGGCCAGAGGCCTGATCGGGTTCCGGACCGAGTTCCTGACCGAGACCCGTGGTGCCGGGGTACTCAACCACACCTTCGAGGGCTACGAGCCGTGGTTCGGCGAGCTCCGGACCCGGCGGACCGGCTCGCTGGTGGCAGACCGCCGCGGCCCGGTCACCGCCTACGCCCTGATCGGGCTCCAGGAGCGGGCCCAGATGTTGGTTGGCCCGACCACCGAGGTCTATTGCGGCATGATCGTCGGCGAGAACAGTCGGGCCGAGGACATGGACGTCAACGTCTGCAAGGAGAAGCAGCTGACGAACCATCGGGCGGCGGCCGCCGACCAGACCGTCAAGCTGACCCCGCCTCGGGTCCTGTCTCTCGAGCAAGCCCTCGAGTTCATCGCAGACGACGAGTGCGTCGAGGTCACGCCGGTCCATGTCCGGCTCCGCAAGATGGAGCTGGACCCGACCGTCCGGGCCCGCCGGGCCAAGGAGCGCAAAGCGGCCAGGAACTGAGCCGGAGCCCCGGCCCCTTGGCCCCGGCCGACCGTTGGCACCTAACGTGGCCGGGGAGTCGAAGGGAGCCAACCATGCATGACCTGGTGATCCGAAACGGGACCATCGTCGACGGGACCGGGGCTGCGCCGGTGGCTGGCGACGTGGCGGTCGATGGCGATCGCATCGTGGCCGTCGATACGGCCGGATCGGCCGGCCGAGCGCATCGGGAGATCGACGCAGACGGCCGCCTGGTCCTGCCGGGCTGGGTCGACGTCCACACCCACTACGACGGACAGGCGACCTGGGACCCGGAGTTGACCCCGTCGTCGTGGCACGGGGTGACCACCACCGTGTTCGGCAACTGCGGGGTCGGGTTCGCCCCGCTCCGGCCCGGGACCCAGGACTATCTGATCAATCTGATGGAGGGGGTGGAGGACATTCCCGGCTCGGTCCTGGCCGAGGGGATCGACTTCACCTGGTCGACGTTCGAGGAGTACCTGGACGAGCTGGCCCGCACCCCCCGGATCATGGACGTCGGAGTCCAGATCCCCCACGGGGCCCTCCGGTTCTACGTGATGGGGGAGCGGGGCGCCGACCACGAAGAGATCCCGACCGAGGACGAGATCGGTCGCATGGCAGACGCGGTCGCCTCGGCCCTCGCCGCCGGAGCCCTCGGGTTCTCGACCTCTCGGACAACCAAACACAAGGCCGCCGACGGTCGGCTGACGCCGAGCCTGACCGCGGCCGAGCCGGAGTTGGCCGGTATCGCAGACGCCATGCGGCGAGCCGGGGCCGGCATGATCCAGTGCAACAGCGACTTCGGCGATGGCGAGATCGAGATCCTGACCGAGATGGCCCGTCGGTCAGGCCGACCGGTGTCGGTCCTGCTGCTCCAGGTCGACCATGACCCCGACCGGTGGCGCCGGACGCTGGACGGGATCCATCGGGCCAACGCCGAGGGATTGTCGATGACCGGCCAGGTCGGGTGCAGACCGATCGGCATCATGATGGGGCTCGACACCAGCGTCCACCCGTTTGGCAATCACCCGGCCTACCGGGCGATCGCCGACCTGCCGGTCCCGGAACGGGCGGCGAGGATGCGCAACGATGAAACGCTCAGGGCCGCCCTGCTGACCGAGCGACCGGACGACGGCTTCACCCGGTGGATGAGCTACGCCCTCGGTCGGACCTTCGAGCTCGGGACGCCACCGGACTACGAGCCGGACCCGTCCCGGAGCCTGGCCGCCCTGGCCGAGCGGGCCGGAGGTTCGCCATGGGAACTGGCCCTCGATCTGCTGGCCGACGGAGATGGCGACACCCTGCTGCTGTACCCATTCGAGAACTACACCGCTGGAAACCTCGACGTGATCCGGGAGATGCTGATCGACGACCACACCATCTGTGGCCTCGGCGATGGCGGGGCCCACGTCTCTACGATCTGCGACGCCAGCTACCCGACCTACCTCCTGACCCACTGGGCCCGGGACCGGACCCGGGGTGAGGGCATCGAGCTGGCTCGCCTGGTCCGCAAGCAGACCTGGGACACCGCTCGGGCGTTCGGGTTGCTCGATCGGGGCGTCATCCGGCCCGGGTACAAGGCCGACCTCAACGTGGTCGACTTCGATCACCTGGCGGTCACCCCGCCGACGGTGATCCATGATCTTCCCGCCGGTGGGCGCCGACTGATCCAGCGGTCGGTCGGCTACGACCACACGGTCGTGTCCGGGGTCGAGGTGTCGACCGGAGGGGAGCCGACCGGGGCTCGTCCGGGCGGGCTCCTCCGAGGGGCGACCACCCGGCCCTGATCGGCAGACACCGGCGCCGGATCGGGCGTCCGATCTGCTATACCTTCGATCTATGAGCATGGGCACAGGAGATGAGTTCGAGGGCGGCCAGCCCGGCGGCCAAGCCGGCGGTGCAGCGCCGGCCGGGTGGTACCCGGTCGACGGTGGCGGCCAGCGGTACTGGGACGGCTCGGCCTGGACCGAGCACATCGCCCCCGCCCCCGGTGCCACCCCACCGGCACCGGCGCCCGCGGCCCAGCCCGGCAGCGGCTTCCCGGCCGGGGTCGGCGACGCCGAGCCGGCCTGGGGCGCCACCCCCGGCCAGGTTCCGTACGGACAGAGCCCGGCCGCCTACCCGCCCGGCGCCATCGCCGCCTCGTCAGACGATCGGTCGATGGCCACCATCCTCCACGTGCTCGGCCTGTTCACCGGCTTCGTCGGGCCACTGATCCTGTGGCTGGTCAAGAAGGACGAGTCACCGTTCGTCGATGCCCACGGCAAGACCGCCCTGAACTTCCAGTTCAGCATGCTGATCTACTGGGCCGTCACCTTCATCGCCATCTTCCTCCTGATCGGGCTGTTGCTGATCCCGGTGTTGATGGTGATCGGGTTCGTGCTGCCGATCATCGCCGCCCTGGCCGCCAACAAGGGCGAGATGTACAGCTACCCGCTGTCGATCCCGTTCTTCAAGTGATCGAGGCCCCGCCGTGCCGGTGGTGGTCAACGATCGGCTGACCATCCCAGACGCCGAGCTGCGGTGGGCGTTCCGCCCCTCGGGCGGACCCGGTGGCCAGCACGCCAACCGGGCCAACACCAGGGTTGAGCTGACCTGGCGGATCGATGAGTCGGCCGTGCTCACCGACGTTCAGCGGGAACGTCTGGCCGCCCGGTTCGGGCCGGTGCTGAGCATCGTGGCCGACGACGAGCGATCCCAGGCCCGCAACCGGGACATCGCAACCAGGCGGCTGGCTCAGCGGATCCGGGAAGCCCTGGTGGTCGCCCGCCGCGGGCGGGCGACCAAACCGACCCGAGGATCCAAGGAGCGGCGGCTCAAGGACAAGCGGGCCCGGTCCAAGCACAAGCAGCTCAGGCGCCGCCCGGGCGCCGACGACTGAACCGAACGACCCAGAGGATCAGGGTCGGACGGATCCCCACCACGGGCGATCGCCCCGGTGGCGCAGGGAGATCCTCTCTCGTACCGCCCCGGGGGGTGCCCCGTACTCTCGGTGGTGCACGGACGGATCCCGCAGGACCCGCCGGCCTCGGCCAGCGGCTCTTCCGGGGTACTTCGTCGCGCTCGAACTGGTACGAGGAAGGGAACCACCATGACGACCTCAGCTCCCCGCCGTTGGATCCGATCGCTGACCGCCTCGGTCGTGGCGACGACCCTCCTGGCGTCTGTGCTCTCCGGCGTGGCACTGGCAGACGGCTCCGAGACCCTCGGTCCACCGTCGACACCGATCGCCGCCGGCAACGGGGTCCTGGCCGCCGGGACCGGTGCGGTGGCCGGCGGTCCATCCCAGATCAGCCTGGCCGTCCCGGCCGGGGTCACGATCGAGCAGGTGCTCCTGTACTGGGAGGGCCAGCACTCCAGACTCGATGGCACCGGCTCGGACGCAGACGTCAGCGTCGACGGCAACGCGGTCACCGGCGCCCTGATCGGCGGCCCGACCTTCTTCTTCAACCGGGCCCGGCAGGCCCACCACACCTCGACCTACCGGGCGGACATCACCGCCCTGGGCCTGATCACGCCCGGGACGACCAACACGATCACCATCGACGACCTGGACTTCGACCGGGTCAGCAGCGGAGCCGGGATCCTGGTCATCACCTCGGACGGCGGCCCGGCGGCGGAGGTGACCGTGGTCGACGGCAACGACGCAGCCTGGGTCAACTTCGATGCGCCGCTGGACTCGACCGTCCCCCAGACCTTCGAGTTCGCCCCGGCGACCACCGACCGGACGATGGACCTCACCCTGTTCGTCAGCGGGGTTGCCATCTTGGACGGTACGCCACGCGGAACCACGATCGAGGTGACCGTCGGGGGGACGACCCAGCGGCTCCACGGGCTGCTCGGCTCCGGTGACGGCTTCGAGTGGGACACCCTCACCCTTGCTGTCCCGGTCCCGGCCGGTGAGCGCTCGGTGACCGTCCAGGTCCTGTCGTTCGACGTCGACACCGCCAGGGATCGGCCGGCCTCGCTGATCTGGAATGCCGCGGTCGGCGTGATCCAGCCCGAGGTGCTCCCCGAGCCGGGCATCGACATCGAGAAGCTGACAAACGGCTACCAGGCCGATGGCCCGGACCACGCGGACGTTCCCCTGATCACACCGGGCGACCCGATCACCTGGACCTACGTGGTGACCAACACCGGCGAGGTCGCCTTCGACCGGGCGGACGTCGTCGTCACCGACGATCGGATCGGCGATGTCTCCGCCGGATTGGTGGCCATCACCGATGCGGGGGCCGACGGTGTCCTCGCTCCCGGTGAGCAGTGGTTCTTCGAGGCCACCGGGATCGCCGCGGACCTGTCCAGCCCGTCAGGCGCTGCCGAGGTCAGGACGCTCGACGGCTGTCGAGCCGCCGCCGATGGCGGCCCCGAGACCCGGCCCGTCTACCGCAACGTCGGGACGGTGACCGTGCCCGGCGCCATGGATCGGGACCTGTCTCACTACTGCAACCCGCTCCGACCGGCGGTGGCATCGCTCGGTGACCGGGTGTTCAAGGATCGCAACCGCAACGGCGTCCACGACGCCGGCGAGCCCGGTGTCGCCGGTGCGACCGTCACGCTGTGGACGGCCGAGGCCGACGGCACGCCGATCGCCCCGGTCGGCACCAGGCTGACCGCCGCCGACGGCTCCTACCGGTTCGACGGGCTCACCCCGGGACAGCCCTATGTCGTCCAGGTCGCGGCGCCGCCTCGACTGGAACTGACGATGGCCGATGCCGGGTCGGACGACTCGGTCGACTCCGATGTGGATCCGTCTTCGGGGTTGACCGCGGCGATCGTCTTGACGCCGGGCCAGGCGGAGTACTCGATCGACGCCGGCCTGGTCCATGTACGGCCCGTCACCCGGGTCGAAGCGGAGCAGCTGACCCTCCACGACCTGACGATCGAGTCGATCGGTGGCGCCTCGGCCGGCCGTGGTGTTGCCGCCAGACCCGGCGGCACCGGCAAGGCGGCCTATGTGTTCGACGGGCCGGCTGGAACCTATGACCTCGTGACCGAGTACTGGGACGAGGCCGACGGCGAGGCGGTGTTCCACCTGATGGTCGACGGTCGCCTGGTCGACAACTGGATCGCCGACCGGGAGCTCGGCTCGAACGACCCGACGGCGGCGACGCTGACCGGTCGGACCACCCGGGGCGTGACGCTTCGGCCTGGGTCCATCATCTCGTGGAGGCCGAAGGCCCATGCCGGTGACGGCGCCCGGCTCGATGCCGCCACGCTGACACTGACATCGGCGGCGGGCTCGGAGCCGGCCGGTCCGGCGGTGCCGGCAACACCGGCCACCCCCCAAGCGGATCCGGCCCCGACCACCGATTCCTCCCCGACCACGGACACCGACCCGGCCCCGACGACCTCGACGACAGCGACGACGGTGGCGTCCGAGTCCTCCACGACGCAAGCACCAGCCCCGTCCACGACGGCAACGACTGCGACGACAGCGACGACGGTGCCGGACACGGCACCGACCTCGGCGCCGGTCACGAGCGATGGGCCGACCCAGACCTCGGGCCCGTCCGGAGCGCCGGCACCGCCCGTCGATCGTCGCTCGGTCGACGTCGTCTCGGCTCCGGCCACGACTGCGGCATCGACGACCGAGGTCGGTGGGGTGGAGGAGCTCAGCGCTGCCGCCCCGGCGGCCCCCGAGGTCGGCGGCCTGGTCGAGGGTGCGGTCGATGGGAGTCCCTGGGCCGAAGCGCTGATCGGGCTCGCGCTCGTCGCCGGTCTCACGGTGGTCGGGACGGGCCGCCGGCGGTCCCGACGGGCCAGGATCGGCTAATTCCGGGCGCTCGCAGCGGCCGCCGGACATGATGGTTGGATGCTGAGGGCCAGGGGGATCGAGAAGTCCTACGGGGACGTCGTCGCATTGCGGGGCGTGGACCTCGAGGTCGAGGAGGGCCAGATCGTGGCCCTCCTCGGCCGTAATGGGGCCGGCAAGACGACCCTGCTGTCGGTCATCGCCGGCCTGGTGGCCGCCGACCGAGGGACGGTCGAGCTGGACGGGATCGACGCGGCAG
>JBCCFN010000105.1:0-16585 GCA_039029715.1 Actinomycetota bacterium
GAGCGGCACCATGCCCTCGGAGAAGAACAGCAGGAACAGGAACAGCGCGCTCAGCGGCGGGCCGAACGACTCCTGGGTGTCGGCCGACCCGGCGAAGGCGAGCCCCAGCCAGACGAACGTGAACGCCCCGAGCATGCCGAGCAGGACGAACAGCACGATCTCGACGATCGACCCGCTGAACCGGAACCCGAACGGGTAGCCGACGGCGACGAGCACGACGACCGCAACGAGGGCCCGAATCGCCTCGGACAGGGCAGCACCGGCCAGCGGGCCGGAGGCTGCGACCGGGAGGGACCGGATCCGGTCCATGAACCCGTCGTTGAGGTCGGTGAAGTAGCCGACCGCGGTGCCGATCGACCCGAACATCAGCCCGGAGACGATCAGGGTCGGGACCAGCCGCTGGGCATAGGAGTCCGTGCCCTCGAAGTCCTGGACCGCGCTGCCGAACACGGCCAGGAGACTGAGGAACAGGATCAGCGGGAAGCCGGCGGTTGCGATCACGATCTCCGGGGACCGCAGCAGGCGCCGGACCGAGCGGTCGGCGAACACCAGGTACTGCCGGGATAGTTCGACGGTGGTCATGTCGTCCGCCCCAGCGCCCGGGACGCCATGGCGGCGAAGATCAGGGACAGACCGACCGACCAGATGATCGTCCGCAACAGCGGCGGCCAGAGCTCCTCGGTCCCGGTCAGGGCCCGCAGCGCATCGATGGCCGCGGTCACCGGCTGCCACTTCACGATCGGCTGCAGCCACCCCGGGAAGTCCTCCAGGGGGGCGAAGCCGGTCGACAGCATCAGCAGCGGCAGGTACGGGATCGAAGCGATCGACGATGCGGCCTGAGCGCTCGGGGCCAGGTAGCCGAGGAGGCCCATGCCGAGCGAAATGGCCAGGGCGAACAGCAGCGCCACGACGACGAACCCGAGCAGTCCGGCGACCCCCCGCTCGAACCGCATGCCGACGACCAGGCCGGCGATGATGACCACGACCATCGAGATGAAGGCCCGGATGAGATCGGCAAGCGATCGGCCGATCACCGGCGCCGCCCGATGGATCGGCAGCGACCGGAACCGGGCGGTGACGCCGGACTGGCGGTCATCGGCGATGTAGTAGGCGGAGGACATCCCGGAGAACAACATCGCCTGGATGACGATGGTCGGCGGGAGCAGCTGGCGATAGCTGAAGCCCCTGGACTCCATCACCCGCTCCAGCACCACGAAGAACAGGAAGAAGAACAGCAGGGGGAAGATGATGGCGCTCATGACCGTCGCCGGGTTCCGCAACGACCGGGTCACCGCCCGGGAGCCGAGCACCGCACTGTCTGCGACCAGCGAGCTCACGAGTCCACCTCGGTCAGCTGGAGGAAGACCTCGTCGAGGGTCGGCCGCCGCAGTGCGATCTCGGCGACGCCGATACCGGCCCGGTCAAGCCGAGCCAACACATCCGCCAGGTGGGCCCCGTCCGCTTCGGCAAGTGTGAAGTCCCCGGTCTCGGCGTCGGCGGTGACCTCGCCAAGCCCTTCGAGCGCCTCGAGCGCCCCCTGCTGCTGGGACAGATCGACCAGGGACAGCACGAGCGCCTGTCCCCCGGCCCTGGCCTTGAGCTCGGCCGGCGTACCCTCGGCCACCACCCGACCCTGGTCGATGACGATGATGCGGTCCGCCAGCTGGTCGGCCTCCTCGAGGTACTGGGTGGTCAGCACGACCGCTCGACCCTCGTCCCGGAGCCGACGGACCTCCTGCCACAGCTCGGCCCGGCTCCGGGGGTCCAGACCGGTGGTCGGCTCGTCGAGGAACACGACCGGCGGGGGGACGACCAGACTGGCCGCAAGGTCGAGGCGGCGACGCATCCCGCCGGAGTAGGCAGACACCGGCTTGTCCGCCGCATCGAGCAGGGAGAACCGCTCCAACAGCTCGGTTGCCCGTTCCTTGGCCGCGCGCTTGTCGAGGCCACGGAGCCGTCCGAACAGGACCAGGTTCTCGGCGCCGGTCAGCACCTCGTCGACGGCGGCGAACTGTCCGGTGAGAGCGATCGACCGTCTGACCTGGTCGGCCTGGGCGACCACGTCGTGGCCGTCGACGGCGGCCCGGCCCTCATCCGGCTGCAGCAGCGTCGACAGGATGTTGATCGTGGTCGTCTTGCCGGCGCCGTTGGGGCCGAGCAGACCCAGGATCTGCCCCGGCGGGACCGAGAAGGTGACGCCGGCGAGGGCGGCGACCTCCCCGAACCGCTTCCCGAGATCCACCACCTCGATGGCGGGTCCCGCCGGCGCCTTGCGGTCTTCTCCGTCCG
Organism: Actinomycetota bacterium; assembly: GCA_039029715.1. Classification (GTDB taxonomy): domain Bacteria; phylum Actinomycetota; class Acidimicrobiia; order Acidimicrobiales; family SZUA-35; genus JAHELU01. Next base: position 2,290 of record JBCCFN010000105.1, read on the forward strand.
CTGCCATCCTCACCTCACTGCGGCGAATGCCGCGCTCGTCGACACCTTTGTCGGATCTGACAATACTCTTTGATAAGCTTGCTTATCAAGACCAACCAGGAGGCCACATGTACGGCGAGGTTCGAGAAGCGAAACGACTGAGTCCAAGCATGGTGCGCATCGTGCTCGGCGGCGGAGACTTGGACGAGTTCGACAGCACCCCATGGACCGACCAGTACATCAACGCCCACTTCGTTCCGGCTGGCGCCCCCTACACCGTACCGTTCGATCCGAACGAGGCCAGGGAGACCGGTGACGACTTCCGCCCCCGGCCCCGCCGCTACACGGTCCGGTCCTGGGACGAGGACGCCAAGGAACTGACGATCGACTTCGTGGCCCACGGCGCCGAGGGCTACGCCGGCCCCTGGGCCCAGCGGGCGGTCCCCGGCGACCGGCTCCAGTTCCAGGGTCCCGGGGGCTCCTACGCCCCGAACCCGGAGGCCGCCTGGCACCTCTTCGTCGGTGACGAGAGCGCGCTCCCGGCCATCGCCGCGTCGCTGGAGAAGGTCCCGGCCGGGGCTCGGTGTGTGGTCCGGATCGTTGTCGACGGCCCGGACGACGAACTCCCGCTCGACAGCCCCGGCGAGCTCGACGTCGTCTGGCTCCACCGTCGTGGTGCGGAGGACCCGCCGGCGCTCCTGACCGACGCGGTTGCCGCCCTGGACTTCGCCCCCGGCCCGATCGACCTGTTCGTCCACGGCGAAGCCGGTGAGGTCCGGGACGTGCGGGCCCACCTGATCAAGGTCCGCGAGGTCGAGGTCAAGGGTGCGTCGATCTCCCCCTACTGGCGCCGCAACCACACCGACGAGGCGTGGCGGGAGGTCAAGCGGGACTTCATCGCCGAGATGAGCAAGGACGGCTGACCCGGGCCGATCCGCTACAGGATCTCGTGGGTGAAGCTGTCGGTGATGAACACGTCATAGGGCTGACGACGGACCGTCGTGGCCCACGCCCGCTGCAGGCGGGCCGCCCGCTTGATGATCTTCATCTCCCCGTGGGTCTTGGCCATCCCGTCCTCGATCTCGGCTGCGGTCAGCGGCTCATCCAACACCGTGTTGAACGTCGCCAACACGGCGTCGAGCCACCGGTGCTGGTCGACCCGTAGCACGCTGAGTGCGGTGTGGGTCAGCGTCCCCCGTGGACCACCCATCTGGTTGGCGACCTTGACGATCGACCGGCGGACCACCGGCATCAGTGCGGACGGCAGGACCCGGGCATAGCTCCCGATCCGGACCTCCGGCTCGCCGGCGTCGTCGTAGAGCAACGGGCTCCCGGTGTCGAAGAACTCAAGCCGACCGTCGGCCCAGGCGAAGTTTGAGACCTGGCCATCGAGGGCCTGTCGCCCGTCGGCAACGATGGCGAGCAGGGTGTCACGGATGGCGACGAGGATCGGATGATCGGCCTCCGGCTCGGTCTCGGCCAGGATCGTCTCGACCAGGGTGTGACGAGGAAGCAGCGGCTGGACCATGAACGGCACCGTCCACCCGTCCTCGGCCGTGATCGTCCGGTGGTCGGTCGGGGTGAGGGTCAGATGGGGCTCGATTGCGGACTCGTACCGACGGATCCAGGCGAACATCTCTTGTGACTCGGCCGGGTCCGGATCGGACGGCAGCCGCTTGACCACCATCCGGGGTGAGTCGAACGGCCAGCCGACGGCCACACCGATCTCGCCGTAGCCGAGGATGTTCAGGCCGTCGAAGGAACGGTCACGGAGTCCCTTGCGGAAGGCGGCCTCGAGCGTCGACAGCTCCTCGTCGGAGATCGACGGAGCGCCCTGGTTCTGGGAAGTCACGGCACGACCGTAGGTGGCCGTCGGCCGCTTGGCCATACCGGCCGATCCCCGCCTGCTCCGATCGGTGGACCGTAGCCTGGGGCGGTGGATCGACCTGACGACGAGGGCGGCCGTTTCGGTCTCAGCCCGAACGCCCTCGGCTCGCTGTACATGGTGATCGGGTCGCTCGGCTACGTCACGAACGATGCCCTGGTCCGGGCCGCCACCGATGAGGGTCTCGACGTCTACCAGACGCTGTTCCTCCGCAGCCTCGGGATGTCCGCCATCCTCGGGATCGCCATGGTCCTCGGTGGCCACCGTCTCCCCCGGGAGGCCATGACCGGGCCCATGGTGTGGCGGGTTGCGGCCGAGCTGGTCGCCGCCGCACTGTTCTTCGCCGCCCTTGTCCGGCTCGACTTCGCCGTCGCCCAGACCATCCTGATGCTGGTCCCGTTCGCGGTGACGGTGGTTGCGGCCCGATTCCTGGACGAGCGGGTCACGGGCCGGCACTACCTGGCCGTGGCCGTCGGGTTCCTTGGGGTGCTTGCCGTCGTCCAGCCGGTGCCGGGCCGGTTCTCGGGCTGGTCGTTGGTCGTGATCGCATCGGCCGGGGTCCTGGTCCTCCGGGAGCTCGCCACCCGTCGGGTCGACCCGACCATCCCCGCCCTCCCGATCGCGTTCCTGACCGCAGTGTCGCTTGCCGCCCTGACCGGCCTGATCTCGGCGGTGACCGGGTGGGGCACGATCACCGGCCGGGCCGTGCTGTTCGTGGTGGTCGCCTGTGGCCTGCTGATCGTCGGCTACATCTTCACCATCCAGACCGTCCGGGTCGGGGATCTCAGCGTCTCGGCCCCGTTCCGCTACTCGACCCTGGTCGGGGCGGTCGTCATCGGGGCGGTGGCGTTCGACGAGCCGCCCGGGTGGCTAACCCTGCTCGGCTGCCTGTTGATCATCGCCGCCGGGGTGGAGACCACCCGGCTTGACCGCCGCCGCCCGGTCGCCGGGTAGGGGCGACCGGGCCGAGGCCCGAGGTCAGGCTCGAGATCAGCGTCCGAAGGCGACCGAGAGCTCGAGGAGGGCGTTGTCCTCGACGCTGACCACGCTCGGCGACGACGGCAGACCGATGTCGTAGTCGGCGAGCAGGACCCGCAGCTGCCCAACGGCCACGATCAGGTCGCCGGCCAGCTGGGCGTCAAGCGGGAAGTCGACCGACCGGGTCACCCCGTGGATGGTGAGATCGCCGGTCGCAGTGACCGAGATGGTCTCGCCCTCGGCCGGGATCTCCCCAAGCTCGATCGGGCTGGTCAGGACGAACGTGGCCTCGGGGAACTGGTTGGTCTCCAACGATTGGCTGCCGAGGGCCCGATCCCGGATGCCGTTGTCCGTGGTCAGGGTGTCCATGGCCGCCACCAGCTCGGTGGCCGTGATCGAGGTCCCGTCGAGCACCATCGTGCCGCTGACGTCACCGGTTCGGCCGACCACCTCGAAGTCGCCGATCGAACTCAGCACCTCGTTGATGCGGTAGCCGACGAAGGTGGCGTTCTCGTCCGGGACCACCGTCCAGGTGCCGCTGAGGTCACCGTCGGCCGCAGCCGCAGCGCCGTCATCGACCGCGGCACCGTCATCGGCGGCCGCACCGTCGTCGGCGGCGGCGTCATCGCCACCATCTTCATCGTCGGCGGTCACCGCCTCCACCGCCGCCTCGATCGTTGCTTCCTCCGGCGTGTCTGAGAACACGCCGAACCACCAGGCAAGGCCGCCGGCAACCACCACGACGATGGCCGCCGCCGCTCCAAGGATCAGTCTGTTTCTGGACATGGGAGCGGGTATAGCCGATCCGACCGAAGAAATCGGTAAAGCCGGCCGATTTCTGCTGGCCGCCGGTCGACTACTGCGATCGCAGTAGTGGCAGAGCCTGCGGTCGGACGATGTGCGACGACGGGGCCGGGGCGGATGATGACGACATGATCGAAGTCACGAACCTCACCAAGACCTACGGCACCAACACGGCGGTCGACGACCTGTCGTTCACCGTCCGCCCCGGCATCGTCACCGGCTTCCTCGGACCGAACGGGTCCGGCAAGTCGACCACGATGCGGATGATCCTCGGGCTCGACCGCCCGACCAGCGGGACCGCGACCGTCAACGGCAGGACCCTGAACCGCCACGGCGCGCCGCTGACCGAGATCGGCGCCCTGCTCGAGGCGAAGGCGGTCCACCCGAAGCGGTCGGCCCGCAACCACCTGAACGCCCTGGCCCTCACCAATGGAATCCCGGCCCGCCGGGTCGACGAGGTCCTCGACATCGTCGGGCTGACCGAGGTGGCGGACAAGGCCGCCGGCCAGTTCTCGCTCGGCATGGGCCAACGGCTGGGCATCGCCTCGGCCCTGCTCGGCAACCCGGCGACCGTCATGCTCGTCGAGCCGGTCAACGGCCTTGACCCCGAGGGCGTCCTGTGGATCCGTCACCTGCTCCGGGACCTGGCCGCCGAGGGCCGGACCGTACTGGTCTCCTCCCACCTCATGAGCGAGATGGCCCTCACCGCAGACCACTTCGTGATCATCGGCCGAGGCCGGATGATCGCAGACGTGACCGCTGCCGAACTGGAGGCGATGGCCCCGGAGGCCAGCGTCACCGTCGGATCGTCAGACCCTCAGCGGCTGCGCCAGCTCCTGGCCCGGGACGGCGTCGAGGTCACCTCGACCGGCCACGGCCTGCTCTCGGTCGTCGGCGTCGACAGCGCCGAGATCGGCCGCATCGCCGCCGACCACGCCATCGCCCTCAGCGAGCTGAGCAACCACCGCAGCACGCTGGAGGAGACCTTCATGGGCCTGACCGCAGACGCCGTCGACTACGGCGCCCGGTCCCTCGTCACCGCCGAGGCCGCCTGATGACCACCACCGTCCACCCCGAACCGACCCTGACCCAGACCCAGTCCGACAACTCCCGAAACGAGCACCCGATGACCATGACCCACGCAATCGCCGAGACCGAGACCCTCCCCCACCCGGTCGAGACCACCACCGAACCGATCCGGCGGTCCGAGCGGGACCCGGGCGTCGGCTTCGGCCGGCTGATCCACGCCGAGTGGTTCAAGTTCCGCACCGTCCGATCCAACATGCTGGCCGTCGTCGGGGCCGGCGGCGCCGCCGTCTCGCTCGGCATGCTGTTCGCCTCGCTGGCCGAGACCGGCGAGGGGCCGGGCCGGCTGGCCAACGACGGTCTGTCGCTCAGCCTCGGCGGCTTCAACCTCAGCCAGATCATCATCGCCATCCTCGGCGTGGCCATCGTGGCCAGCGAGTACCAGAGCGGGCTGATCCGCTCCTGGTTCGCCGCAGCCCCCAGTCGGCTCCAGGTCCTCGGGGCAAAGGTCGGGGTCTACACCGCCGTCGCCTTCGTCTCGACCGCCGTCGCCGCAACGGTGGCATTCCTGGCCGGACAGGCGGTGATGCCGGAGAGCATCGCCATGAGTCTGACCGACGACGGCGTCATCCAGGCGCTGGCCGGCACGGCGTTCTACGCCGCCTGCATCGGGGCCATCGGCGTTGCGCTCGGGTTCCTGCTGCGAAGCACCGCCGCCGGCGCCGGCGTGGTGGTCAGCACCCTGCTGATCGCCCCGCTGATGGTCAGCCTGCTGCCGAGCTCGATCGGTGACCCGATCGCAGACATCCTGCCGAGCAACGCCTCGGCCGCCGTCACCGGGATGGGGGCCGTCGGCCAGGAGGTCATGTCGACCGGGGCCGGGATCGCCGTCCTGCTCGGCTGGGTCGTCGCCTCCGTCACCGCAGCCGCCGTGGTCGTCCGTCGGCGAGATGCCTGAGACCGTCGACGCCGAACCTACACTCCCAGCCATGACTGCGCAGCCGCATCCGGACCGGGTGCGGCTGCTGCCGTGGTTCGCCTGGCCGCCGCTGCTGATCGATGCGCTCCTGGCCGGGCTCCTGGCGCTGGCCGCCGTCCTCCGGATCGCCTTGACCGCCGAGGCCAACGCCTGGCCCGATCTGGTGTTCCTGGTGCTGGCGGTCGTTGTCATCTTCGGCCGGCGGAGGTTCCCGGAGGCCGCCGTGATCGGCGGCACCCTCCTGTCCGTCGTCGACGTGGCGGCCAACGATCAGGCCTCGGTGTTGATGCCGGCCACCCTGATCGCCCTCTACCACTACGGGACCGTCCGGCCCTGGCGCCCCGCCGTGGTGGCCGGGGCCGGGACGGTCGTCGTGTTCGCCGGGGTGGTCGTCACCCTGCTGGAGCAGGGCCGGATCGAGGGCGGGGCGTTGGCCTCGGTGGCCTGGCCGGCGTTCGCAGTGTCGGCCGGGCTTGCGGTCCAGGCCGGGCGGGCCAGCCTGGCCGGTGCACAAGAGCGGGCTCGCCGGGCCGAGGCCACCAGGGAGCTGGAGGCCAGGCGCCGGGTCAGCGAGGAGCGACTGCGGATCGCCAGGGACGTCCACGACCTGGTGGCCCATCACCTGGCGGTTGTCAACGTCCAGGCCGGCGTGGCGTCCCATGTGCTCCGGACCGATCCGGACGCCGCCGAGACCGCGCTCGACACGATCCGGACCTCCGCATCGACCGGGGTCGGCGAACTGGGCCAGCTGCTCAGCGTGCTCCGGGACCCGGCCGAGGCCGGCGGCCCGACCGATCCAACCCCGGACCTGGCCGCCATCGACGATCTGATCGCCTCGTTCGGGGCCAGCGGACTGCGGGTGGCCCACACCACCAGTGGGTCACCCCGACCGGTCGGCTCGGCGGCCCAGGTCGCCGCCTACCGGGTGATCCAGGAGGCGCTGACCAACGCCCACAAGCACGGGGACGGCGAGGCGTCGGTGATGCAGCGGTTCGGCGATGACGGCTTGGAGCTCGTGGTCGAGAACCGCCACGGGGCCGGCGCCGCTGCCGACGGAACGGCCTTGCCGTCCGGGTTCGGGCTGGTCGGCATGCGGGAACGGGTCGAGGCCACCGGCGGGACACTGACGATCGACGACGACGGCGCCAACTTCCGGGTCCGGGCCGTCCTGCCGATCGGGGAGGGACCATGAGCGGAGGGGGACCGTGACCGGAGAGAGACCGTGACCGGGGAGGGACCGTGACCAGGGAGGGACCGTGACCGACCAATCGATGATCCGGGTGATCCTGGCCGACGACCAGGAGCTGATCCGGGCCGGGTTCAAGGTCCTGATCGACAGCGCCGCCGACCTGACCGTGGTCGGCGAAGCCCAGGACGGTCAGGCCGCCATCGACCTGGTCCGCAGCGAGCGGGCGGACGTGGTCCTGATGGACATCCGCATGCCTGGCCTCGACGGGCTGGCGGCGACCCGTGAGATCTGCGCAGACGACGACCTGGCCGGCGTCCGGGTCATCATCCTCACCACCTTCGAGTTGGACGACTACGTCCTGCGGGCGGTCCGGGCCGGGGCCAGCGGGTTCCTCGGGAAGGGCGTCAGTCCGGACGATCTGCTTGCCGCCATCCGGACCGTTGCCGCCGGGGACGGCCTGCTGTCGCCGGTCGCGACCCGGGCGGTGCTCGACCGTCTCGCCGACGGGGGCGACGGGGCCGAGCTGGACACCGAGATGTTGGCCGACCTGACCGAGCGGGAGCGGGAAATGACGGCGCTGGCGGCCCACGGCCTGTCGAACGACGAGATCGCGGCCCGGGCGTTCCTGTCCCCGCTCACGGTCAAGACCCACCTCAACCGGGCCATGATGAAGGTCGGGGCTCGGGACCGGGCCCAGCTGGTGGTCCTGGCCTTCCGTAGCGGGCTGGTCAAGCCCGGCGACCAACTCGAACCTCACGAGGGGAGCTGACATGCACATCGGCCTGATCGGCGGGATCGGTCCTGCCGCCACCGACTTCTACCATCGGGGCCTCATCGACCGGTCGACGGCCGACGGCTTCGACCTCGACCTGACGATCGCCTACGCCTCGTCCGCCACCCTGCTCGACAATCTGGCCCGGAACGCGGTCGACGCTCAGGTCCGTATCTTCCTCGGCCTGATCGAACGACTGGCGGCGGCCGGGGCGGAGCAGGTGGCCATCACCGCCATCGGTGGGCACTTCTGTGTCCCGGCACTGGCCCCGGTGAGTCCCCTCCCGCTGGTCGACCTGATCAGGGTGACCGATCAGGCCCTGGCCGCCGACGGCGTGTCCCGGGTCGGCATCCTCGGGACGAGGACGGCCATGGCCACCGGGCTCTACGGCCGGGTGTCGTCGGCCGAGGTGATCGCCCCGCCGGGGCCGACCCTGGACGACGTCCACGACGCCTACGTCGAGATGGCGTCCGCCGGCGCGCCGACCGACGGACACCGAGACGTGTTCGTCCGGGCCGGGCAGACCCTGATCGACGACCACGGGGCGGAGCGGATCCTGCTGGCCGGGACCGACCTGGTGCTGGTGTTCGGCGGGAACGACGATCCATTCGAGGTGGTCGACTGCGCCGCCCTCCACGTGGCCGCCCTCGCTGACCTCGCCGCCAGCTGAACCGGCCCGGCCGCTTGGCCGTGGCTACTCGGCCCCGGCTACTCGGCCAGGGCCTTGGCCACGGTGACCCAGACGTCCGGGTCGAGGCCGAGCGCCACATGGCCCGAGCCGACCTCGACCATCGTCACGTCCAGGGAACTGCGGTCGATACAGGCCCGCCAGTCGACGGCGCCGTCCCGTCTGGTGAAGATGGCGGTCAGTGGCACCCGGATGGGATCGGTGGCGTCGAGGTGCTCCTGGAGCTGGGTGATGCGTGCGCATTCCTCCGGCCCGGCGTCGGCTGCCCCGACCGTGTGGGTCGGCCCGCCGAGCACCGGGGTCCCGTAGGTCACCAGACGGTGGACGTCGTCTGGCATGCTGCGGGCGACCTCCCGGGCGATGACCCCACCCAGGCTCCAGCCGATGAGGTTGATCGGCTCGCCGACCCGTTCGACCGTGGCCCGGACCGATTCGACCATCCGATCCCGTTGCATCTCGACGTTGCCGAAGTTGATGCCGAACCCCCACGTCCGGGCATCGTGGCCCCGCCGCCGGAGGAACTGGAGCAGCGGCTGGATCGACGCCTCGGGCGCCCGCCAACCGGGGATCAGGATGGCCCGCCGGCCCCGACCCTTCGGCGCCCGGAGGAGCCGCCCGGTGTTCAACGCCAGCCGCAACGGTTGAGCCGCGACGTCGTACTCCCGGGCCAGCAGGAACCGGGACGGCGGGCCGGTCGGCTCGCCAACGTCGGCCAGGTCTTCGATCGGGATGATGGTGGCGGACATGCAGGCTCCTTGGTGGGCCCTTCAAGTCAACCGTCCTCGCCCCGGTCGCGCCACACCGAGCGATCCTGGGCCGTCGGCGTTGGCAATCGACGGCGAGCCGGCCAACCGTGTCCTACGATCCGTTGACCATGGGACTGTTTCACAAGGCGACCATCACCCCGTCCAAGCCCGAGCTGCTCGCCGCCTGGGTCCCGACCCAGGCCTGGTGCCCGTCCTCGGACGCCTCGGTCGAAGTGGTTGGGGCGTTCCGGTTCGACGACCCGGAGTACCTGGTCGGGATGGAGACGATGCTGGTCTCCGCCGACGGCGTCCTGTTGCACGTCCCGCTCACCTACCGGAACGAGCCGCTCCCCGGCGCGGAGGCGGCCCTGATCGGCGAGATCCACCACTCGGCACTCGGCACCCGGGTGGTCTACGACGGACTGGGCGACCACCGCTACCTGACGATGCTGGCCGCGGTGACGATGACCGGCCAGGGCGAGGCGCTCGGCATGGTCGAGGTCGACGGGCGGTGGGTCGTCGCCCCGACCAACGTCCGGATCCAGGGCGGCGGCTGGGGCCTCGACCGGGTCGCGGTCGACGGGTTCCAGATCGTCGGAGACGCCTCGGGGACCACGGTGACGGCGGCCAACGACGGCTTCGAGCTGCGGTTCCACCGGCGGCCGACCCCCGGCCCTCGGCCGCCCATTGCGCTGACCGCAACCTGGGCCGACCAGCCGGATGGCGTGGTGCTGGCCGACGTGGCGTCCCGCTGAGCCGACAGACGCTGGCCCGGCCCCGACCTCTCAGGCCACGCCGGCCAGGACGGCCACCGCCCGTTCGATCTCAGACTCGGTGGTCGTCACATGGACCGACAGCCGGAGCATCGGGTCGAGGTGCCGGCGCTCGAAGTCCCACCGGGTCGATGCGGCGATCGACACCGAGACGTTGATCCCGGCGGCGGCCAACTCGTCCTTCATGTCCGCCGCCGGTCGGCCCGGCACGTTGGTGGTGACGATGCCGCACCGATCGGTCCCCAGGTCGAAGACCGGGAGGCCAGCGGCGGTCAGGGCGGCCCGGAGGCCATCGGCCCGCTCCCTGATCGTGGCCTCGATCCGGTCCGGCCCGATCACCAGGGCCTCGTCGACCGCCACCCCGAGCCCGATCCAGGCGGCATGGTTGTACTCCCAGTGCTCGAATCGGCGGGCGCCCGGTTCGAAGGCGAAGGCCCGGGCCTGGTGCCAGTCGGCCCCGTGGTGATCCGGCGTCGCCGGGACCAGCCGGTCGATCAACCGATCGCTCGCGTAGAGAAAGCCGCTGCCTCGCGGTCCCCGCAGATACTTGCGGCCCGTGCCGGACAGCAGATCACAGCCGAGCCGCTCAACGTCCAGAGCGAGCTGGCCGACCGACTGGCAGGCGTCGAGCAGGTACGGGACGCCGGCGGCCCTGGTGATCGCTCCGACCTCGGCGGCCGGGTTGACCAGCCCGCCGTTTGTCGGCACGTGGGTGATGGCGACGAGGGCAACGTCGTCGTCGAGACGATCACCGAGGGCGGCGACGTCGACCCGACCGTGCTCGTCGCTCGGGATGACCTCGACCCGGACCCCGCGGGTCGCCTCGGCGTGGAGGAACCCGACCGCGTTGGCCCCGTAGGCCACCTCGGCGGTCAGGATCCTCTGCCCGGGCTGCATCGGGACCGACCAGAAGGCGGCGTTCCAGGCCGCGGTCGCATGCTCCTGCCTGGCGATCTCCCCCGGTCGGCAGCCGAGCAGCGAGGCCAGTCGATCGTAGGTGGCGGCCTCCGCCTCCGCTGCTGCGGCCGCCGCCTCGTAGCCGCCGATCGTCGCCTCGAGCCGGAGATGGTCGATCTGGGCGGCTAGCACCGTCGACGAACTGGGCGAGGCGCCGGCGTGGTTGAGGTGGATGCGTTGCGGGTCGAACGGGGTTGCGGCCCGGAGGGCCGAGACCTCGGCGGAAGTGAGGAGGCTGGCAGACATGCCTTCTCTCTACTGGCTCTCCGCTGACGGTTGCGCCAGCTCGCTAGAAAAAGGTCCGGATCCCCAGACCGACCACCGACGCAACCAGGGTGAGGACGACCAGCCGATCGAATCCGTCTGAGCTGAGCGCCTGTCGCAGCCGGGTCCCGACCGGGATGGTGGCCAGGGCCGGGACGCAGGCGAGAGCGGCCACCGTCCACCGGCCCGTCAGTTCGCCGCTGAGGGCGAGGGTCGGGAGCTGGGCCAACCCGGCCACGGCGAACAGCCCGGTTACCGACAGGATCTGAGCGTTCCGTGGCAACCGGTAGCTGTGGATCCACGAGGCCAGGACCGGGGCCGAGATCCCGACCGACCCCTGGAGCAACCCGGACACCATGCCGACCGGCGGCGCGAGCCGTCGGGACCGCTCCGGCCCGACCCGGAGCTCGGGGTTGCGGAAGAACAGGGCGGCATAGACCACGACCACCGCAACCAGCAGGGCGATCAGCGGCTCCTCGGGGACCGACACCAGGATCAGCGTGCCGACCACCGCCCCGACGAAGCCGGTGACACCGAGCGCCACCAGATCGCGGGTCTCGGGGAGCCAGGCCCGCTCCTGCCAGGCCAGCGCACCGTTGAGGGCCAGGTTGGGCAGCGCGGTGATGGCGATCGCCGTCTCGATGTCTGCCACATAGGCGATGGCCGGGATGGTGACGATCGGCATCCCGACCCCGCTGATGCTCTTGAGGACGGCCCCGACCACGACCGACACCAGGGCGACCACGGCGATCTCCACCGTCATGGGGACAGGTCACCCTCGGCCAGCAGGCGGACCGGCAACGAGCTGTCGTCGGGATCGATGGGCATGCCTCACCCTAGGCCGACGAGGAGGAATCGACGGTCCGGGCCCGCCGCGATGTGTCTGGAGTTCGACCCGACCATAGACTCATTCCTCGGGCGGCATTTCCGGACCGCGGCTGGAAATCGGTACGTGCTGCGCCATTGATCACAGCAACGCCACGCGGGCCACAAGGGCAAGAATGGGATCAATCGAGCCGTTTGCGGCAGACCAGTATCAGATCGACAGATTTCCGCTCCTGGGCAAGATCGGGCAGGGCGGTTTCGGTGAGGTCTACCTCGCCCATGATCCACGGCTCGGCGGAACGGTGCCGGCCAAGGTGGCGATCAAGGTCCTGCTGAGCGGGATGGAGGAACACCAGGAGCGGTTCCTCCAGGAAGCTCAGCTGATGCGGCAGCTCGGCCCGGGGACCGTCGAGGTGTACGAGTTCGGCGAGTTCGAGGACCCGGTGACCGGCCAGCAGGCGCCCTACTTCGTCATGGAGTACTGCGAGCGTGGCACCCTGGCGGATCGGCTCAACGAGCTCGGCCGAGGGATCACCGCCTCCGAGGCCGTCGGCCTGGTCGAGGCAATCGCAGCCTCGGCCCGGACGCTCGCCCTCCCCCGACAGGGCCATCCCCACGGCATCGTCCACCGTGACATCAAGCCGTCGAACTTCCTGATCCGCACCGTCGAACGGCGGGAGGCGACCGCGGTCGGCGAGCTGCTCCGCCCGGACGAGCAGTTGATGCTGACCGACTTCTCCATCGCCAAGCCGACGTCGCCGGAGGCGACCGACCTGACGTTGGCCGGCGGGACCCCGGCGTTCGGCGCACCGGAGCAGTTCTATCAGGAGGACGGCGCCGGGAACGCACTCCCGCCCCGGTCGGACGTCGACCCATCGGTCGACGTCTACGCCGCATCGGTGGTTGTCCTCTCGGCCCTGAGCAACTCGTTCCGGCGGGACTCGACGTCGTACTCGGACGCAGACTTCGCCGCCGCCGGCCCGCTTGAGCGGGAGCTCCGGCGGGGGATGTCCCACGATCCGGGCAAGCGGCACCCCGACTTCGACACCTGGCGGGACGCCCTGGTCGGCGCCTACCGTCGATCGGAGCAGCGACGGGCCCGGGGGCGACTGGTCGCCGGACTGGCTGCCGCGATCGGCGTCTGCGCGGTCGCCGTGCTGGCCTGGTCATCGCTCGGCCGCGGTCCCGATCCGACCGCCGCGGACCTGGCCGGCCCGACGGCCGATCGAGCCACGGCGGGCGACGCCGTCATCGGGTCGGAAGCCCGGTCGGCCAACGCGGACGACGCGTCGGCGGTCGCCGTCTCCGGCGCGGAATCGGCATCGGCAGAATCGGAGTCAGCCGAGTCGGAGTCGGCCGACCAGTCTTCGGTCGACGCCGGCCCGGACCAGACGGCCGTCGTCTCGGCGACGACCGAGCCCCCGCCGGACACGGCAGATCAGACGACGGTGACGACCCAGGCGACCGTTGATCCGCCGGCCGCAAATCGCCTGGTCGGCCTCGGCGGGCTGTGCATGGAAATCCCGAATCAGAACGGTCGAAACGGCCAGAATCTCTGGATCTGGGATTGCAACGATTCACCGGCCCAGAATTGGGTTGTCGATGGCGATCGAATCGTCGCAATGGGCCGCTGCCTCGACATCGAGGGCCCAGACCCGGACCCCGGGGCAATGGTCCAGATCTGGGAGTGTCAGAACGTGCCCCAGCACGGCTGGCGGATCAGCGCCAACGGGGAGATCGTCAGCACCTGGAACGGGCTCTGCGTTGCGGTTGCCGGCGACGATGCAAACCGGGGGACCCCGCTCCAGATGGCGGTCTGCGACGGTTCCGAAGCGCAGCGGTGGCAGCCGGCGTGAGGAGCCGCCGGCCGGGTCACTCCATGGTGGCCCGGAGGGCCTCGATCTCCCCTGATGCCAGTTCGACGGCCTCGTCGAGCGACATCGTTGCGCCGTCGTGGAGGCACTGATCGAACCGCTCCTTGGAGAGCACGGCCTCCAGCCGATCGGTCGTCCCGGAGAAATCCATGGCCATGCTGACCGATCCGGCCTGCCGACCGGCGACCCCGACCAGGGTCGCCCCGACCTCCGGACGATCGTTGGCCAGGAAGAAGGCGGCCAGGTTGGCGAACAGGATGCTCAGGTGGGAGGTGGCGCCGGCCCGGTGGAGGGTCTCGACGGTCGCCTGGTACATGGCGGTGCCACGTTCGATGTCGCCATGGATCACCTCGAGGGCCGCCGCCTCCCTGGCATTGAGCGCTTCGTAGAACGGGATGCCCTGCTCCCGGGCGTAGTCGGCGGCCTCCCGGGACGCAGCCAGGGCCCGCAGCGGGTCCGATCCACCGGCGGCCCGGCCGAGGCCGGCCTTGGTCCAGGCGATCCAGGTCGGACTCCCGGACGCCTCGGCCGCCGCGAGCGCAGCGTCGGCAACCGCC
>JBCCFN010000106.1:0-16550 GCA_039029715.1 Actinomycetota bacterium
CCGCAGCGGATCGCCTACCTGATCGACCCCGAGGGCGTCATCATCGAAGCCCACGAGGTCACCGATCCGGGGAACTACGGCGCCCGGGCCCTGTCTGCGCTCGCCGCGGCACGACGCTGAGTCCTGGCCCGGCGTCAGCGCCGCCCCTGACCGTCGGCGGCATCACGCCCGCGGACGACGCTCGGTCCGGCGCCGAGCTGCCGCTTGACGAACCGAGCGAAGTTCGATGAGTCGCTGAAGCCCAGATCGGCAGCGATCTCCGAAACGGTGAGGTCGGAATGGGTCAGCAGCCGCCTGGCCTCGAGAGCGATGCGGTCGTCGAGCACTGCCCTGGCCGTCCGGCCGACCGCCTGGTGGCAGGCGCGATCGAGGGTGCGAACGCTGTAGCCGAGCTCGGCGGCCAGAGCGGCCATGGCCGGCCGCTCCCGGAGTCGCTCCTCCATCAGCTCCCGCAGCTCACGGTAGGCCTCTGGGAACGGCCGCTCGGCAGCCGGCGCGTCCGGGATCTCCATCTCGAATCGGAGCAACAGCGTCGTCAACAGCGACTCGAGCAGCGCGCCATGCCGGGCCGACCGGTCGAAGCGCTCCTGCTCGGTCCGGACATCATCGATCCAGCCGAGAAGACGATCGAGCCCCGCACGATCGACCTGCCATCGGATCGGGAGGTCACTGCCCGGGTACCAACGCCCGCCGAACGCTCCGACGACCCGCGTCTCGACCGGCCAGATCACGATCACGGCATCGAAGGCCGACTCGGGGTACAGCCGTTGGACCTGTCCCGGGTAGGTTCGGAGCACCGACCCTGGGTGGAGCCAGATCGGCTCGAAGTCGACCTCGTGACGGCCGGAGCCGTCGGTGCAGACGACGAGCTGGTGGAAGTCAACCCGTTGCCTGCTCGTCGCCTCGTGGCTCGCCAGCCGCCGCAACACCTCACCCCGGTCCAGGACCTCGACCGGCAGGGAGCCGGGGTGGATCTGCGGCGAGAAGCTCAGGTCGCCCGCTGGGACGTCGTGCCACCTGCCGGGCGTCGCCATGACCGGTGACGGTAGCGGCAACACCTCCGGCAGGCGAGCACGGCGGCGGCCCCGGTCAGAACTTGCCCTGGTTGACCAACATGTCGCCCCGCGGGAGCGGCTCCATGTTGTCCCAGTGCTCGACGATGAGCCCGCCTTCCAGCCGGAAGATGTCGAACACGGCGAAGTCCTCGTCGCCGATCTGGGCCAGGCAGTACGAGACCACGAAGTTCCCCTGCCCGATGATCTTGTGGACGTACTTGTAGACCATCGGCGTGCCCGCCTCGGCCAACTGGGCCATGAAGGCACCGATGCCCTCGATGCCATCGGCGACCAGCGGGTTGTGTTGGATGTAGGTCTCCGAGCTCACATAGTCGGCGATTCGCTCGCCCCGGCCGTTCACCAGCACGTCGTCGACGAAGGCGGCAACCACCGCCTTGTTCTCATCGGTCAGATGGAGGTCGACCACGTCGGTCTGGCCGTCGATCTGTGAATGGCCCGAGACCGTCTCGTCGACCATCTCGGCGATGACATCCCAGTGCTCGATGGCTCGATCGGCCTCATCGGTCTCGAACATGTCTGCGGTGATCCAGCGGGCCTCGCCGCCGTTGAGCACCTGTGACACGTGGAGGAACACGAAGTCGCCGTCCTCGATACCCCGGATGATCTCGATGTCGCGGACCGGGTTCCGCTCGACGAAGCCCTCGAAGAACTCGAGGAAGCCCTCGGTCCCGTCGCGCACCCCGGTCGAGTGTTGCACGTACCGTTCGCCCATGTACCTCTCGACGGCCTCACGGGCTCGCCCCTGTTGTATGCCAACCAGGTAGAGGGCCTTTGCGTTTTCAAGTTTCGCAGTCATCGAGCGCTGCCTCCGTTCGGCTGCGGCGCCTCGCACGGGCGCGTCCCGCGCAGCATAGGAGTGGGGGAGATTCCTGGCCGGTCGGATCTGGACCCGGCACCGGTCGAATCCAGACAACACCGACCATCGACCGTCCGACTCGGCGGTCGTCTTTCGCCCTGGCGGACGCTGTCGTAGCCTGCGAGCCATGACGACGTTCGGAGACGTGTCGGTCGAGATCGACGAAGACCGGGTGGCCCTCGTCCAGGTCAACCGCCCACCCCACAACTTCTTCAGCCTGTCGATGCTCGGCTCCCTTGCCGATGCGTTCGAGGCGGTCGACGGTGACGAGAACGCCCGCTGCATCCTGTTCGCCGCCGACGGGAAGAACTTCTGCGCCGGCGCCGCCCTCGGCGAGAACGAAGCGGCTGCCGACCCCGGCCCGACCCCGGCCGAGCCGGCCAGACACATCTACGACGAGGCGGTGCGGCTGTTCAGCGCCCGGACCCCGGTGGTCGCTGCGGTGCAGGGCGCAGCGGTCGGCGGCGGCCTCGGCCTGGCCTGCATGGCCGACTTCCGGGTCGGGGGGCCGGGGACGAGGATGACCGCCAACTTCGCCCGGCTCGGCTTCCACCACGGGTTCGGCCTCAGCGTCACCCTGCCGGCCCTGGTCGGTCAGCAGCGGGCCCTCGAGCTGCTGTACACCGGACGGCGGATCAAGGGCGAGGAAGCGGCCAGCATCGGCCTCCTCGACCGGCTGGTCGACGACGACGAGATCCTCGACACCGGCCGGGAGCTGGCGGCCGAGATCGCCGCCTCTGCGCCCCTGGCGGTCGAGTCGATCCGGCTCACCATGCGGGGCCACCTACCGGAGGCGATCCGCGCCGCCACCAACCGGGAGCGGGACGAACAGGACCGCCTCCGTCAGACCGACGACTTCGCCGAAGGGGTGGCGGCCATGAACGAGCGTCGCCTCCCAGACTTCGGCCGCCGCTGACGGGGCGAGATCAGCCGGCCTCGCCGACCGGCAGGATGCCGTGGGTGGTTGCCAGGTGGGTCATCGACACGTCATGCGCGTCGGTCGGCAGCGGCCCGTCGACCACGTAGTCGCCGGTGATGCCGATCCGCAGGACGTCCGGGGCCAGCCGGGCCAGGAAGCGGTCGTAGTATCCCTTGCCCCGGCCGAGGCGGCGCCCGGCCCGGTCGAACGCCAGGCCCGGCACCAACACCGCTCCAAGCGCTTCGTCGGGGACGACGGGAGCCTCGGCGGTTGGCTGGTCGAAGCCATACCGATGCCGCTCGGTCGGACCACCCCAGGGGTGGACGGTCAGGTGGTGGCCGACCTCGGGCGTTCGCGTGACCGCATACCGCTGTGACGGGTCCGGATGGGCGGCGACCAGGGGGCCGAGGTCGACTTCGTCCGGCAGCGGATCGAACACGACGATCCACCGATCCGGCGGGACGATGTCTGTCAGGAACCCGACGATGACCTCGGCGTGGGCCGTGTGGTCGATCGCGCGCCCGGACCGCTCCCGCCGAGCCCGGGCCCGCCAGGCGGTCTTGTCCATGGCGGTCTCCTCCATCGAGGTCTCCCCGTCGATCGTCGACTCCCTTCTACCGGCCGGCCGCCCCGGTTCCGCCCGATTCGGTCTTGAGCGGCGACCGCCCTGAACCTAGTGTCGATGTATGAGCACCTCGTCTCGTTCACCGTCGGAACGCCGTGTCGAGCTGCTGTCCCGGATGGTGGGCATCAACAGCGTCAACCCCGGCCAGGCCGGCGAGAAGTCCGGTGCTGGTGGAGAGGCCGAGCTGGCCAACTTCGTCGCCGACCGGGCCGACTCGCTCGGCGCCGAGGTGATCCTCGACGAGGTCGAGGACGGCCGCCCGAACGTCTATGCCCGGTTCCCCGGCCGATCCGATCGGGTGGTGGCGGTCGACGTCCACCTCGACACGGTCGGCGTCGAGCACATGACCGACGACCCCTTCGACGGCCGGGTCGAAGACGGGCGGGTCTACGGCCGGGGCAGCGTCGACACCAAGGCCACGCTCGGCGTCGTGCTCCCGATCCTGGAAGACGCGGCGGACGGTCGGTTCGACCTCGGGCCAACCGTCCTGCTGGTCGGCACCGTCGGCGAGGAGGTCGGCGGCCTGCCGGGGGCCCACCGATTCCAGGACTGGCTCCGGGACCGGGGCGAGCGGCCGGATGACCTGGTGGTGGCCGAGCCGACGATGTGCGCCCCGGTCCACGGCCACAAGGGCGCGGTCGGGCTCGAGATCACCGTTCGGGGTCACGCCGCCCACTCGTCGAAGCCGGAGCTCGGAGCAAACGCCATCACCGCTGCGGCCAGGATCGTTGCGGCCATGGACGACGAGCACCGCCGGCTGCTGGCCGGCGAGGCCCTGACCGCGATGGGCACCGGCACCCTGTCGGTCACCGAGATCGCTGGCGGCCTCGCCCGCAACATCATCCCGGACCTGTGCCGGCTGTACGCCGGGCGCCGCGTCGCTCCCGGCGAGGATGCCGAGGAGATCTTCGAACAGCTCGCCGCCTTGGCCCGGGCTGCGGCCGAGCCGCTCGCCACCACGGTCGAGATGGTCAACGGCCGGGCCAGCGATGCGTTCTATCAAGACCCGGAGGCGGAGCTGGTACAGCTGTTCGCCGGCATCGCAGAATCCACGCCCGAGCTCGCGACCTACGGCACGAACGCGCTGGCCTATGAGGACATCGCCGACCAGGTCGTCGTGTTCGGTCCGGGGTCGATCGACCAGGCCCACCAGGCCGTCGAGTGGGTCGACATCAGCGAGCTCGACCGGGCCGACCACGTATACCGTCGATGGCTCTCCGCCACCTGACGACACCATCCGTGACCATTGATCTCGCTCCGTGGGATCCGCTGAATCAGCGGGATTTGGCCTGTTTCCCCTGGTGAGAGAATTGCGACCCGCCGTCCGGTGATTCAAATCGGAACGATGTCACGAAACCGTGCGATGGTTGCCGTGGGTTATCTATCCCTTCGTTCAGGCGCGGTGACAGAATTGGGCTAGAAACGTACGTGAGTCGTGATCCGCGTTTCCCTTCGGTTCGGATTTCGTATGTACCTACAACGCCCCAGAGAGAACACCGGTCGAGGCCGGTTTCTTCTCGCCCTGACGCTGTCGACGGTGACAGCAGCTGCGGTTGCCGCGCCCTTGGCGCTGAGCGCCGTGCAGTCCGGCACGACCAGCCCGGCCGGCAACCCCGTCGGTTTCTCAGAGCAGACGGATCCGCTTGCTCCCGATGCCATCGAGACCGGTGGCGACGGGCCGAGCCTGCCGACCACGGTGCCGACCGGGGATCGGGGCAGCATCGCCCCCGCCCCCGAACCGACCACCACGGTGGCGCCGACAACCACGACCACCGAGGCAACGACCACCACCGAGGCCGAGACCTCGACCAGCCTCCCGGCCACCACCGATGGGACCGAGACCACGGTCGATCCATCGCCGACCACCGAGGTGTCGCCGACCACGGCAACCACCACGGCGCCGGAGACCACGGTGGAAGAAGAGACCGGCACGATCGTCGAGGGTGAACCAGACGCCGCAGCCGGTATCGCAGACGACAGCTGACGGCTACCATCGGCCCATGACCTCGGTGGCCGCCAGCCAGATAGCGCCAGTCCGGCTGCTCACGCCGAGGCAGACCCCCTATGCCCTCGCCGGCCTGGCCGGCCTCGGGGTGCTGTTCGCCCTGTCCGATGAGGACGGTCCCGTGCTGTGTCCGTTTCGCCGATGCACCGGCGGTTACTGCCCAGGCTGTGGGCTGACCCGGTCCGGTGGCCGGCTCCTCCGGGGTGACGTCGCCGGGAGCTGGCAGCAGCACCCGTACCTGATCATCGCCACCGTCCAGGTCCTCGCCCTGCTGGCAGTGTGGTCGGTCGCCGGCTCGGCCCTTCGGCAACGGCTCAGATCCCTGGCCATGCCGGCCTTGATCGTCAACACCGTCGGGATCACCGGACTGTGGATCTACCGGATGTTCGACGGCAGCATCCCGGTCCCGTTCGCCGGCTGGGGCTAGGAACGCGCCAGCGCCACGTTCGGGCCGGGCGGATCAGCCCTCGGCCGCCGCGCCACCGGCCGGCGCCGGCAACAGGCCGAGATCGTGCTTGAGTCGCAGCACCCGGGCCACTGCGGCGTCGAGGCGCTCCTCGGTGATTCGACCGTCGGCGACCGCAGCCTGCAGGCCGGCGACCGCTGCGGTCAGGCTCGGCGGGACGAGAATCACGTCCACCCCGGCCAACACCGCGGCGACCGCCAACTCATCGTCGCCATAGGCAGACACCGCCCCCATGTTGAGGGCATCGGTCATGACCACCCCGTCGAACCCCAGCTCCTGACGGAGCAACCCGTCGACCAGGACCGGCGAGACGGTGGCCGGCACTGCTGCAGGATCGAGGTTTGGGAGGGCGAGGTGGCCGACCATCACGATGGCGACATCCGCTGCGATCGCCGCATCGAACGGCACCCGCTCCCGCTGGTCCCACTGCGCCCGCTCGACGTCGACGGTCGGTAGGCGCTCGTGGCTGTCGACCCTGGTCGCACCGTGGCCGGGCCAGTGCTTGACCGCGGCGGCGACGCCGGCGTCCTGCAGCCCCGAGACCGCGGCGGCGACCATCGAGGCGACCTCCTGCGGGTCATCCCCGAAGGACCGGTCGCCGATGAACCCGGGGTCTCCCGGTTCCTGGACATCGGCGACCGGGGCCAGCACCACGTTGACCCCCTGCTGCTGGACCTGCTGGCCGGTGACGAAGGCCGCCTCCCTGGCCCGCCCCGGATCACCGGTGAACTCCGAAGCGGCCGGGAACACCGACACCTCGTCCGTCATCCGGTTGACCGTGCCGCCCTCCTGGTCGACCGCGAGGAGCAGTCCGATGCCGGTGGCGGCGTCGGATGCGGCCTGGAGATCCCGGGAGAACGCCCGGAGCTGATCGGCCGAGGTGATGTTGTTCCCGAGGTAGACCACGCCACCGAGGCGGTGGTTTGCCACGATCTCCTCCGCCGTTGCGAAACCGTGGGCCGCCAGGTTGAGGGCCCGGTCGTCGGCCGAGGCCTCACTGGCCGTGCCGTGGATCATTGGCATCAGCAGCTGGCCGATCTTGTCATCGACCGTCATCGACGCCAGCAGCGCCGGCACCGGATCGCCTGGTTCGGGCACGATGATGGGCTCCTCCGTGACGACCACCTCGGTCGAGGTGTCGGCCGCCACCGGTGCGGTCTGCTCGACGCCCGGGCCCGCCTCCTCACCCGGCGAGCACGCCGCAGCAACCGCCGCCAGGGCGGTCATCGCAACCACAACCACACGCCGAAACCGGCGGGTCCGCTCAGATCGGGCTCGATCCACCCGTTGAGCGTAGGTTCTGTTTGCTCCGGACCGGGGCCGGGGGCGGGAGTTTTTTCGCCGTAGGATCTGAGCACCGTGACCACCACCGATTGGAACCCCATCCTCCGGGGCGAGTTCGCAAAGCCCTACTGGTCTGACCTGCAGCGGTTCGTCCACGCCGAGCGGACCGAGCATGCGGTGTATCCGCCCCATGACGAGGTCTTCGCCGCACTCCATCTGACGGCCTTTTCGGACGTCAAGGTCCTGCTCCTCGGCCAGGATCCCTACCACGGCCCCGGGCAGGCCCACGGCCTGTGTTTCTCGGTCCGGCCCGGCGTGCCGGCTCCGCCGTCCCTGGTCAACATCTTCACCGAGTTGGAGGCCGATCTCGGGATTCCGGCGCCGGACCACGGCCATCTGACGCACTGGGCGGCCCAGGGCGTGCTGCTGCTCAACACCACCCTCACCGTCCGGGCCCGCAGCGCCGGGTCTCACCAGAAGCGAGGGTGGGAGACCTTCACCGACGAGGTGATCCGGGCGGTCGCGGCAAAACCGGAGCCGGTCGTGTTCGTCCTGTGGGGTGCGGCGGCCGGTCGGAAGCGGCAGCTGATCGACGGCGACCGCCACCTGATCGTCTCCTCGCCCCACCCCTCACCGCTGTCAGCCCACCGGGGCTTCTTCGGCTCGAGACCGTTCTCCAAGATCAACGAGTTCCTGACCGGCGCCGGGCGAGGACCGATCGACTGGGCGCTCCCGCCGGTGCCTGCGGACTGAGGCGCCGCCGGGCCGCTCAGTACATCGATCCGTCGCCGGCCTCGGTCTCGCCACGGGCCGTCGCAAGATCTCGGCTGGCGCCGGACGTCGCAGCCTGGAGGTCCGAGGTCGCGGTCACCATCCGGAAGCCCTGCTCGAGCCGGGTCTGGACCAGCCCGGGGGTGCTGTGGATCCCCGGCGCGATCCCATTGGCCACGCAGGCGGAGACGATGTGGCCGATCGCGTCCTGGAACGACGGATCCGAATTGTCCGCTCCCGGCCGGAGGCCGAGGCTGATCGACAGATCCGCTGGACCGACGTAGATGGCATCGATGCCCTCGACCTTGACGATGTCGTCCAGGTTCTCGAGCGCGGTCGTCGTCTCGATCATGGGGATGCAGGCGATCTGTTCGTTCGCCTCGTCGAAGTAGCCGCCACCGAGAGCCGCAGCGGCCCGGGTCGGGCCCCAGCTCCGGGATCCGGCCGGTGCGTAGCGACAGGCCGACACCGCAGCCTCGGCTTCGGCCACGGTGTTGACCATCGGGATGACGACCCCCATGACGCCGGCATCGAGCAACTTGCCGATGCTTCCCGGCTCGTTCCACGGAGCCCGAGCCAGGGGGATCGTCGGCGAAGCACCGAGTGCGGTCAGGGCCGGGACCACGTTCGGGTAGTCGATCAGGCCGTGCTGGACGTCGAGGCAGGCGTAGTCGAAGCCGACCGCGCCGAGTTGTTCGACCGTCACCGGGTCCGCAGCGCCGAGCCACAACCCGATCGTCGGGTCACCGTTGTGCCAGGCGGTCTTGAGCGTGTTGGTTCTCATCACCGCCAACACTAGTGCCGGCGGCCCTCAGGGCGAGCGGGACGCACCATGGCCGACCTGCTGTCGCAACCGGGCGACCAGCGGCCGGGCCCGGGGAATCGGGAGCTTCACCAGGGCAAGCAGGATCGGATAGATCTCGAGCCGACCGAGCAGCATCAACACGATCGCCACCAGCCGACCGAACAGCGGAACGGCCAGGAAGTCACTCCCGACCCGGCCGAGACCGGGCCCGACGTTGCCGAAGCTGGTGGCCGAGGCCGAGAACGCCGTCACCAGGTCCATGCCGGTCAGGGCGATCAGCAGACTGCCGCCACCGAACGCGGCGAGCGACAGGATCAGGTGACCGACCACCTGGTTGGCGATGTTGTTGTCCAGCACCGCGCTCCCGACCCGGACCGGGCGGACCAGCCGCTGGTGGAGCTGGGCCAGGGCTGATCGGTGGGCGAAGCTGGCAACCGCCAGGATCCGGATCATCTTGACCCCGCCCGCGGTCGATCCGGCCATCGCCCCAAGCGGCATCAGGATCAGCAGCACCGACTTGGCGGCGTCCGACCAACCGCCGACGAAGTCGACGCTTGCGTACCCGGTGGTCGACACGATGGCCAGGACGGTGAACAGCGAGTCCCGGAACCCCTCGTAGTCGCGGGCCGCGGGATCGGCGGTGATGAACACCACCGCGGTTGCCACTGCGACCACGGCGCAGTAGGTCCGGAACTCGACCGACCGCAGCATCGGCCCCGGTCGACCCCGCAACACCTTGTAGAGCATGGTGAAGCTGGTCCCGGCCACGAACATGGCGACGATCACGATCCACTCGACGGCCTGGGAGTCGAAGTGGGCAATCGATGCGGTGTAGGGAGAGAACCCGCCGGTGGAGACGGTGGTGAAGGAGTGGGTCACCGCCTCGTAGAGGTCCATGCCGGCCACCAGGTAGGCCCCGGCCAGCAGGATCGTGAACCCGATGTAGACCCCCCACAGCCGACGGGCGGTCGAGCGGACCCGGGGGGTGAGCCGCTCCCCGGTCGGGCCGGGGGCCTCGGCCGCCATCATCCCCATCCCCCAGCTGCCGACCGACGGGAGGACGGCGATCACCAGGGCGATCACGCCCATGCCTCCCATCCACTGGGAGATCGCCCGCCAGAACAGGATGCCGTCCGAAGCGGCGTAGCGGGTCTGGTCGTCGCCGGCCACCAGCACGGTGGCCCCGGTCGTGGTGAACCCCGAGACCGACTCGAACAACGCCTGATCCAACTGGGTCAACGTCCCGGTCAGCAGGTAGGGGGCGGCGCCGACCACCGACAGGGTGACCCAGGCTGCGGCGACCGTTGCGAACACGTCGAGCAGCGGGATCCGCCGCGGCACCGTGGTGAGCTTCCACATCACCCACCCGACGAACAGGACGAGCCCGCCGAGGAGGAGCAGCGGCACCCAGTCATCGGTACCGGCCATCAACACCTCGACCAGCGCGGACAGCACGAGCGCGGCCCCGCTGAAGGCCAGGGTCAGGCCGAGGGTGTGGAGGAGCAGACTCGGGCGCTCCGCCCGCTCGGTCACGGTCGGAAGATCGGGCGAACCGCGGCCAGCGCGTTCGGACGGCCGAAGATGATCAGGTGGTCGCCGGCCCGCAGCTCGGTTCGACCCCGGACGATGCTGGCACCGGCGCCCTCACGGACCACCGCCCCGATCAGGATGTTCTTCGGCAGCGGCAGGTCGGCGACCACGGCGCCGTCGGCCTGGCTGCCGACCCCGACCACCCACTCGTCGACCTCGGAGTCCCCCTCCAGGAACGTGGTCACCGCCGCCGTGTCACCCCGGATCGTCCGGAGCACGGCGTTGGCGGACGCCGTCCGGGGACTGAGGGCGGCATCGATGCCGAACCGCCGGACGAGCGGCAGGAGGGCCAACCGGTGGAGCACCGCCACCGTGTACCCGGCACCTTCGGCGATGGCGAAGGCGCAGGCCAAGACGTTCGCCGCGTCCTCGCCGGTCGCGGCGACAACGGCGTCCATCTCCCCCACCGACTCCTCGAGCAGCAGCTCGGTGTCTGTCACGTCACCCTGGACCACCATGCTGCGCTGGAACCTGGCCGCCAGATCCTGGGCCCGGGCCGGGTCCCGCTCGACCAGGACGACCTCGACCCCTTCCTCCTCCAGGCGTCCGGTCACCCTGGCACCGACCGCACCACCACCGAGGACCATGACCCGCCGGGCCCGGCCGGTGGCGACGCCGAGCATCTGCAGCAGCTCGGTCTGGGCACTGGCCCGGGACAGGACCCGGACGTGGTCACCGGGTATCAGGAGCTGGTCCCCCCGGGGGATCAGCGTCTCACCGCCTCTGGTGATGGCGCCGAACAGGAAGTCCCAGTCGTCGCCGAGCGATCGGCCGATCTCCTCCAGGCTGCGGTTGGCCAGCGGCGCGTCGTCACCGACGAACGCCCCGATGACGACCAGCTGGCCGTTCGCCATCGGGTAGACCTCGTCGGCGCCGGTGGTGTGGACAAGCTCCAGGATCTCGTCTGCGGTTTCGGCATCCGGATCGACCACGATGTCGGCGCCGGCAGCGGCGAGCAGCTGTTCGGCCTCCCGGCCCCGCATCGCCTCGGTCTCGACCCGCACCACGGTGGTCCGGACCCCATGCTGCTTGGCGATCATGGAAGCGATGATGTTCACCTCATCGTTCTGGGTCACCGCGGCGAGCAGATCGGAGCGGCCGATGCCGGCCTCGACCAGCACCGCCGGATTCGAGCCGCTGCCGTTGATGACCTGGACGTCGAGACCGGCGCCGATGGCGGCCGCCCGGGCCGGATCGGTCTCGATGACCACGACATCCAACCCCTCGGCCCGGAGACGCTCGGCCAGGAACCAGCCGACTTCGCCCGCTCCAACGATTACGACATGCACGGTGCACAATCATGGCCCGAGAACCGGCCGTTGTGGGGCTCCGACACCAGGTAATCCTCAATCGACACGAAGCGGCCCATCCCGCTCTGGAGCGTCGGCGGCCCCGCCGAGCCAGGGTGCCGGGCGCTCCATCGCCGTCGCCTCAGCTGACGGTTCGGCGCATCTTCTTCAGCAGGGCGTCGAAGATGTCTGTGAGTTCCCTGGCCTGGCTGCCGAAGGTGTGGATCGGGCTCCGCTCGTGGTGGGCGCTGTTCACGATCACCCGCTGGGGGATGCTCGGCTTCCACACCGACTTGGTACCGACCAGCTTGTTCAACTCGACGATCCGAGCCTGCGCGTCCGACGACACGGCGGGGACCCGATTGAGGATCACGCCGGCCAGGTCGAGGTCACGGTTCTCCGAGCCCCAGACGTCCTCGATCAGGTCGAGGACCGGCTCGACGCCTCGGAGGCCGAAGACGGTGGGCTCGACGACCAGTAGGGCGCCCTTCGCCGCTGCCAGGCCGTTGGAGGTGTTCAGACCGAGCGACGGCGCACAGTCGATCAGCACGACGTCGTACTCCTCGGTCACGCCTTCGAGCGCCCGGGCCAGACGCCCCACGCTGGTGTCCCGCCTGGCGTCGGCTTCCCGGTCGGTCAGGTCACCGGCGGCGGGAAGGAGCCAGATGTCCTGACCCCAGCCGGACTGCACGATCATGTCCGCCGCCGCGCCGGACCGATTGGCCTTGATCGCATCCCCGGTGCCGAGGTTGCTGAGCGACGGGTTGACCCCGAGGGCCCAGGTCGCATTGGCCTGGGCGTCGAGGTCGACGACCAGCGTCTTGAGACCGGCGGCCCAGGCGGCCGATGCCAGACCGAGGGTCACCGTGGTCTTGCCAACCCCACCCTTCTGATTCAGGACCGCGACATTGCTCGTCATGTTGTCTTCCCCTCGCCCTTCGCTGATCCGGCTGGACCGACACACTGTATGCGGACCGGGCGGTCAACGACGACGACCGGCCACCGGGCGCGACAGATCGACCGAGCACGAATCGGCCGGCCGGGTTGCGGTGTTAGAGCGCCAGATTGCCCGGGTTGTGGGCCGCACCGGCGGTGTCCGGCCGGTCCTGGGGGCGGAGGTTTATGACGTTCTCCGCCTGCTCTTTTTCGGCGAGCAACGCCCGAAGTCGGGAGATTTCCGCCTCGTGCTGGTCCCGTTTCCGCCTGGCAGACGTGAGCGCACCATCGGCCCGGGCGATCAGGCTACGGAGGTTTGCCATCTCGGCGACCATTCGGGGATCCGGGGCCGAGGACTCACCGGCCATCACCGGATCCGGGGTCGGCTGATAGACGCCTTCCTCGATCTCCGCCCGGAGGGCGAACAGGTCATTCACCGCCTGGGTCCGCTGCCGCTCGATCTTTCGCCGGCTCTCCACCAGCTTTTTCATGACCTTCTGATGACGGCGATCGAGTACCCACAGGAACGCGGCGCCCACGAGGATCCCGATCATGATGCCAATCCAGAACTGGCCGTCGATTTGCATGATGCTCCACCGGGTAGAGGTCAACTGGGGTGCGGTCCCACGGACAAGCTTAGTCAACTACCTTGCCCAAGACCACTGGATCTTGACAATCGTACGACGAGCCAAACCACCGGTCGAACAAGCGGGAGGCTTTCCTCTAGAATCCCCGACCGCCTGGGCCCTCCGCCCGTCCCGGACTGGGAGATCTCGCCCGGATCGGGCAGAGATCGCAGTCGAATTGGGTCCGGTGACCCGGCGAAGACCGGCGCGGCGCGACCAGGCCCTCACAGACCCCGGAGGTCGACGAACAGCGAATCCTGGGCCGAATCCTCCCGCCCGGCAAGCCAATGCCGGCGGCACCGCAGGGCGTAGGTGACCGCAACCTCGGTATCCGGTGCCGTGTCGCCAACGACCTTGAGGTCACCCTCGTAGACCTGGACGCCGTTGACCAGACGGGCGTTGTGGGTGGCCCGGGCCCCGCACCAGCAGCGAGCCTCGACCTGGAGCTCGGAACGGAGATCGGCCACCTCCATCAGTCGTCTGCTCCCCGGGAACAGCAGCCCCTGAAACGAGGTCAGGAGCCCAAAGGCGTAGACCTCGATGTCCAGCTCGTCGACGACCCGAGCCAGCTGGTCGATCTGGCCCGGCTGGTAGAACTGGGCCTCGTCGCAGACGACGGCATGGATCCCCTGGCGGTCGGCGTGCTCCTGGGCGATCAGCCGATGCAGATCGACCGTGCCATCGATGACGATCGCCTCCTGGCTGACGCCGAGCCGACTGGACACCACCCCCTCCCGGCGGTCCATCTGGGTGATCAGCATGCAGCCGAGACCCCCCTTGCTGAGGTTGTGCCGGATCTGCAGCGCCTGGGTCGACTTGCCGGACCCCATGGTGCCGAAGAAGAATCGCAGCTCAGCCATCACCCGAAGCTACCGATCGGGGTCGGCCGGTCCGACCCCGGGGGGTGACGAATCCAGGTCGCGACGGGGGTCGAGGTATCCTTGGGCGGCGGGCCGGGTCAGGTCGACGAGATGGTCCATCGCCGTGTCCGCACCACGGAGCACACCAACGAATGACCGAACCGACGACGACAAGCCCGGCCGATGGGGCCAATCGCCCCCGCACCGGCGTCGCCGGCTGGCTCGGTCGCCCCGTCCACCTGGAGTTTCGGGCCCCGTTCGAGCTCCGGGCCCTTCGAAGGTCACCGCTGTGGCAGGGCGAGGGGGTCCCGCCGGGACGGGGCCGGGGCGCCCTGATCGTCCCCGGCTTCTTCGCTGCGCCCCGGGGTGCACAGGCCCTACAACACGTCTTGACCAGGGCCGGGTGGCGGGCCGAGATCGCAGCGGTCGGCCGAAACTCCGGACCGGCCTACACCGGGATCGACGCCACCACCGCGGACGCGCTACGGCTCCGGGAGGCGACCGGCCAGCCGGTGCGCATCGTCGGTCACAGTCGGGGCGGCCAGTACGCCAGGATCATCGCCGTCAGACATCCGGAACTCGTCCGCCAGATCGTCGTGGTCGGGACCCCGCTGCTGGTCAAGTACCCGGACTTCGCGGCGGTGAAGGTCCCGGCCGAAGTGCTCGACCGGGCATGGCGGGCCGGCGCATTCGGCGAGGTCTTCCCCGATCGGGAGCAGGCGGTCGACCAGGACCGGTACGCCCCATTCCCGTCCGGGATCGACTTCGTGTCGATCTACTCCCGATCGGACGGGATCGTCGACTGGCGACTGTCGATCGAGCCTGCCGCCCACACCGTCGAGATCTCGGCCTCCCACCGGGGGTTGCTCAACAGCGTGGCCGGCGTCGGTGCGGTCGCTGGGGCCCTGGCTCGACTCGACGAGCCGGAGTTCACCGACCGGCAAGCAACTCCTCGACCTTGATCGCCAGCCCATCCTCGTCGTTGGTCGCGATGACCTCGCCCGCCGCCTCCTTGGCGTCGTCGGTTGCGTTCGCCATGGCGTAGCTCCGACCGGACCAGGTCAGCATCGACACGTCATTGTGGTTGTCGCCGAAGCTCGCCACCTCGGCTGCGGTCAACCCGAGGTCGGCGACGAGCAACTCGAGCGCCGTCGCCTTTGTCACCTGGCTGGCGGCGAGCTCGACGAATGGCAGGCCGGAGTAGCTGACGACGGCGGTGTCCTCGACGACCTCGCTGACCTCCCGGAACAGCTCGTCGATGTCGACCGAGAGGTCGAAGACCAGGACCTTCTGGATCCGGCGATGCTCCGGGGCCCCGTCAGCGAGGGTCCCGAGCACGTCATCGGTGGCCGGGACCCCGGGCACGACCGGGACCACCCGCTCGAACCCGTGCTCGAATGCGACCGTCGTCTCGAACTCGACCGCAACGCCGGCGGCGGGCAGGCGTCGCCGGATCAGGGCGATCAACCGGCCGGTCAACTCCCGATCGATCCAGAACCCGCGGATCAGCTCGTCCCGACCGAGGTGGCGGGTGATGGCGCCGTTGGCGAACACCCAGTAGGAGGGCAGCTCGGCCGCCGCGATCACGTCCTCGGCCACGATCACCGGCCGGCCGGTGGCCGGCACGACGTGGATCCCGGCATCGACCGCATCGTGCAGGGCCCGCTTGACCCTGGGGGCCAGGCTGCCGTCGCTGCGGATCATCGTCCCGTCGATGTCTGTGGCGATCATCCGGACCGGTGGTTCGGCCCCGACAGGGTCATCGATCGAACGCTCAGCCAACGGAGACCTCCTCGGCGACCTCGGCCCGCATCAGTCGCCACAGCTCCTCGACGTGGCGCCGCTCGGTCGACTCGACCCCGATCGAGACCCGGACCATCCACCGCCCATCCAGGATCGACGGGGTCAGGAACGCCCGGCCGGACCGGTTGATCCGCCGGACCCAGCCCAACGTGTGCTCGTCGAGGGGCGCCCCGTCGAGCGGAGCACCATCCGGTCCCACCGGCCGGTGGCGGACGCACACGGTCTGCAACGGCACCGGGGCCACCAGCTCCCAGTCCGGGGCTTCGGCCACCGCCTCGGCCAACCGTGGGACGTTGGTACCGTAGAAGCAGATAGTTCGGTACCAACGTCCAACACTCCTGTCACCGGATCATACATACCTTGGCTAGGGACAAACGATACAACAGAAGCATCCCCAACTATCGAGTCCGCAACTACAATGGATTCAGCCATAGCTGGCCCCGCATATCCCCAACTATCACGCTATTCTATATGTGCGGGTTCGCCTCGCAAAATTAATCATAAGGCTCAATTATGGACGCCCAAAACAGGTGAAATACTGTCATTTTTGCGCTCCTTTTTGCAGCAGCCTCGGAAGATTGACCCAGTAGTAGCTCATCTCCCCTTTACTGGGGGATGGCTAGGCTGGTTGGGTTACGA
>JBCCFN010000107.1:0-16519 GCA_039029715.1 Actinomycetota bacterium
AGTCGGTGTCCGCCCGCAGCGTGTGCAGCGGGACCCGACCCTCGCGGTACCACTCGGTCCGGCCCATCTCGGCGCCACCGAGGCGACCCGAGGACTGGATCCGGATGCCCTTGGCACCGGCCTTCATGGCGTTCTGCATGGCCCGCTTCATGGCCCGGCGGAATGCCATCCGGCCCATCAGCTGGTCGGCGACGCCCTGGGCGATCAGGGCCGCGTCCAACTCCGGCTGCTTGATCTCGACGATGTTCAGCTTGACCCGGGGGTTGCCGGTCAGCTTGGTCAGTCCGCTCCGGAGGCGGTCGGCCTCGGAGCCCTTGCGGCCGATGACGATGCCCGGCCGGGCGGTGTGGACGTCGATCTGCAGCTTGTCACGGGTCCGCTCGACCTCGATGCGGCTGATCGCTGCGTTCGGCAGCTGCTCCATCAGGTACTTGCGGATGTTGGCGTCCTCGGCCAGGTAGTCGCGATACTCCTGGCGGTCGGCGATCCAGCGGGACTTCCAGTCGGTGGTGACACCGAGGCGGAAGCCGTAGGGGTGAACCTTCTGACCCATTACTTCTCCTCTTCCTCGGCGTCCGCAGACACCTCGGCAGCTTCGTCATCGGCTCCGTCGCTGGCTCCGTCGTCGCCTGACGGCTCCTCGTCGCTGGAGGTTTCGGCATCTGCCGAAACCTCGGCGTCGGCCTCTTCGGTATCCGCAGAAACCTCGGCAGCTTCGGCCTCGACCTCGTCGATTGCCTCTTCGGCTTGATCCTCGACCTCGTCGACAACGTCTTCCTCGACCTCGTCGGCCTCGTCGTCGGCTTGGGCGGCGCGGGACTTGGCGACTCGGGCGGCCCGGTCGCCGCCGCCGCTGCGGCTGGACGATGTGGACGCCCGACGCTCGCTGCGCAGCTCGGCACTGGCCCGGAGCTGATCGAGCTCATCGTCGGTCAGACGGCTGACCTCGACGGTGATGTGACAGGTCTGCTTGTGGATCCGGCCGGCCCGGCCACGGGCCCGGGGGCGGAACCGCTTGAGCGTCGGGCCCTCGTCGGCGTAGCAGGCCGAGATGAACAGCTCCTCGGGGATGAGCTCCTCGTTGTGCTGGGCGTTTGCCACCGCAGAGGCCAGCGCCTTCTCGACGACCTTGGCGGCGCCCCGCTCGCTGAACTTCAGGATGTCCGCCGCCTCGCCGACCTGCTTGCCCCGGACCAGGTTGAGCACCTGGCGGACCTTGGAGGCGGACATGCGGACAAACTTGACCTGGGCCTTGGTGCCCGGACGGTTGCTGGTGGTGGTCGCCATCAGCGACGACCTCCCCGCTCCTGCCCGGCGTGGAACTTGAACGTCCGGGTCGGTGAGAACTCACCGAGCTTGTGACCGACCATCGACTCGGTGATGTACACCGGGACGTGCTTGCGCCCGTCGTGGACGGCAATGGTGTGGCCGACCATGTCCGGGATGATCGTCGAGCGACGAGACCAGGTCTTGATGACCCGCTTCTCGTTCTTGTCGTTCAGCGCGTCGACCTTCTTCAGAAGATGGTCGTCGACGAATGCGCCCTTCTTGAGACTCCGCGGCATGGTTACCTCCGTCCGCCTCGCTTCCGCCTACGGCGGACGATGAGATCGTCTGACTTCTTGCCCTTCTTCCGGGTTCGGCCCTCGGGCTTACCCCAGGGCGAGACCGGGTGGCGACCACCCGAGGTCTTGCCCTCGCCGCCACCGTGGGGGTGGTCGACCGGGTTCATCGCCACACCACGGGTCTGGGGGCGCTTGCCCTTCCACCGTGAGCGGCCGGCCTTGCCGATCTTGATCAGCTCGGCCTCCGAGTTGCCGACCTCACCAACGGTGGCCCGGCAATCGATCGAGACCCGCCGCATCTCCGTGCTCGGGAGCCGGAGTGTGGCGGTCGTGCCCTCCCGGGCCACCAGCTGGACGCTGGTGCCGGCCGAGCGGGCCATCTTGGCTCCGCCGCCGGGCTGCAGCTCAACCGCATGGACCACGGTCCCGACCGGGATGTAGCGGAGCGGCAGTGCGTTGCCGGGGCGGATGTCTGCACCCATGCCCGACTGGACCTGGTCGCCGACCTTGAGGTCCCGGGGGGCGAGGATGTAGCGCTTCTCGCCGTCGTGATAGTGGAGCAGAGCGATACGGCAGTTGCGGTTCGGGTCGTACTCGATGGAGGCGACCGTCGACGGCACGCCGTCCTTGTTCCGCCGGAAATCGACTACCCGGTAGCGGCGCTTGTGGCCACCGCCGCGGTGACGAGAGGTCTTGCGTCCGTGATTGTTGCGGCCACCGGTCGAGTGCTGCTTGGCCAGCAGCGACTTCTCCGGCTTGTCGGTGGTGACGTCCGAGAAGTCGGAGCTGGTCTGGAACCGTCGGCCCGGGCTGGTTGGTTTGCGCTTGCGAATCGCCATGGCTGCCTCAGTTCGCGTACAGGTCGATCTCGCCCTCGGCGAGGGTGACGATGGCCCGCTTGGTCGTCTTCCGGGCGGTCATGGTGTTTCGACGCCGGTTCCGGATCCGCTTGCCCTTGCGGTTCAGGGTGTTGACCTTCGCCACCTTGACCCCGTCGAACATCGCTTCGACGGCGTCGGAGATCTCCGGCTTGGTCGCCGAGTTGTGGACGATGAAGGTGTAGGCGTTGTGGTCCTCGGCGGTGACGAACGACTTCTCAGACACCACCGGCTCGATGATCACGTCGTGCGGGTCTTTCATCAGGCTGCTCCGGTGGTCGAGGGAAGGACGTCCTTGGCGAACACGACGTAGTCGCTGACCAGGACGTCATAGGCGTTGAGCTGGTCAGCGACCAGGATGTGGACCTCGGGGAGGTTGCGGAAGCTCTTGCGGGCCGTCTCGTCCTCACGACCGATGACCACCAGGGCCCGACCCTCGACGCCGAGGTTCTCAAGTGCGGCCTTGGCCTGCTTGGTGCTCGGCTTCTCGAAGTCCCAGGAATCGACGACGACGACCTTGTCCTCGGCGGCCCGGTCGGACAGTGCCGACCGCAGCGCCAGCTTGATCATCTTCTTGTTTGTCCGCTCCGCATAGTTGCGGGGCTTCGGGCCGTGGGCGATGCCACCGCCGATCCAGATCGGCGAGCGGGTGGAACCGGCCCGGGCCCGACCGGTGCCCTTCTGCTTCCACGGCTTGGCACCGCCGCCCCGGACCTCGGCCCGGGTCTTGGTGCTGTGGGTGCCGGCCCGACGGGCGGCGAGCTGGGCATTGACGACCTGGTGCATGACCGGGACGTTCGGCTCGATGCCGAAGGTGCCCTCGTCCAGGTCGACCGAGCCCTTGTCCGATCCGGACAGGTCCTTGACGGGTACCGAGGCCATCAGGCGGCGCTCCCCTCGCTCGAGCCGTGCTTCACGGCGTCACGGATGATGACGGTGCCGCCCTTCGGGCCCGGCACCGAGCCCTTGACCAGGACGACGTTTCGCTCCGGGTCGGCCTGCACGATCTTGAGGCTCTGGGTGGTGACCCGATCCGAGCCCATGCGGCCAGCCATCCGGGTCCCCTTGAAGACCCGGGCCGGGGTGGCGCACTGGCCGATCGAGCCGGGCATCCGGTGGACGAGGTGGGCACCGTGGCTGGCCCGCTGGCCGCCGAAGTTGTGCCGCTTCATGACGCCGGCGAAGCCCTTGCCCTTGCTGGTGCCGATGGCGTCGACCATCTCGCCGGCCTCGAAGGTGTCTGCGCCGAACTCGTGGCCGACCGGGTACTCCGAGATGTCATCGAGCCGCAGCTCGAGCAGCTCGGTCCCTGGCTCGACCCCGGCCTTGGCGAAGTGACCGGCCTCGGGCCTGGTCAGCTTCCGGGCCTCCTTGGACCCGACCGTGACCTTGATGGCTGCGTAGCCGTCGTTCTCGGGGGTCTTGACCTGAACGACACGGCATGGCGTCACCTTGACGACGGTGACGGGGACGATCTTGTTGTTCTCGTCCCAGACCTGTGTCATGCCGACCTTCTCGCCGACAATCGCCTTTTGCGTCATGTTGTGCTTCTTTCCCGTCAGAGGGCGCACGAGGAATCCCGCAGGCCGTTCACGCGAACGCTCCGCCGGTGAACGGTCACCGTGCGGAGCGGAGTTCGGTTGTGCCACCCGGTTCTCCGGCCGGTTTGCTCCGGAGCCTCGGTGGACGTCGATTGATGGTTCTGGCCAGCGCCTGAACCCAGACCCGGTAAGCCTAACCGAGCCCGCCGCCGCTTCCACCCATCATCGGGAGCGTCTCAGCCGGCAAAGCGCTGCTCGAGCTCGGCGATCTCCGGCAGGCCGATCAGGTCGGTGAATTCGCCGAAGGCCGGCATGTCGGCGACAGCGTTCGCCGGGCTCCCGTCCGCCTTTAGCCTGGCCAGGACCTGCTGCATCGCTCTGGTGGCGACCAGCAACGTCGAGATCGGCATGATGATCATGGCGAAGCCGAGGGCAGCGATCTCGTCATAGGTGAGCGGTGGGGTCTTGCCCCCCTCGGCCCAGTTGAACAGCAGCGGGATACCGGCGAGCTCCTCCGCCACCAGCTTCAGTTCGTCCTGGCTCTGCAAGGCCTCGACGAACAGAACGTCGGCGCCGGCGTCTCTGGCTGCCCGGGCCCGGTTCAGCGCCTCGTCCAGATCATGGGGTGCCCGAGCATCGGTGCGGGCGATGATGACCAGGTCGGGATTGCGCCTGGCCTCGACCGCGGCACGGATCTTGGCCTCGAACTCGGTGGCTGGGACGACGGTCTTGTTCTCCATGTGGCCGCACCGTTTCGGCATGACCTGATCCTCGATGTGGAGCCCGGCGACACCGGCCCGTTCGTAGGCCTGCACGGTCCGCACGACGTTGATGGGGTTGCCGTAGCCGGTGTCGGCGTCTGCGATGACCGGCAGGTCGGTGGCGGCCACGATCCGGGCGGCGTGATCCGCCATCTCCGACAGACCGAGCAGACCGACGTCCGGACGCCCGAGCAGGGAGGCCGAGGCGCCGAAGCCGGTCATGTAGGCGGCGTCGAAGCCAGCCTGTTCGATCAGCCTGGCCCCCAGTGCGTCGTAGCAGCCGGGTAGGACGACCGGACTCGACGGCCGATCGCCCGAGGCGGCGTCCGCCAGCAGCCGACGGAAACGGGCCGGGCCGTCCGGAGCGTTACGGAGAAAGGGGGACATGCCGCCAGCCTAGGCGGGCGGTACCGCCCGCAGCCCGCCCGGACCGACACCCCCGGCACGCCGCCGCTCGCCTCACAGCGACAACTGCTACCGGCCCCCGCGACGCGTTCGCCTCACAGCGACAGCCACCAAGCCCATTGCGGGCACACGCCCCGCTCGCCTCACAGCGACAACCCCGCCAGTCACCACGCCTTCGCCTCACAGCGACAACCCCGCCAGCCACCACGCCTTCGCCTCACAGCGACAAGTGCTACCGGCCCCGCCACGACCTGTCGCTCCAACGCCCCGACCACGACCTGTCGCTCCAACGCCCCGACCACGACCTGTCGCTCCAACGCAAACCCCAACACCACGACCACGACCTGTCGCTCCAACGCGAACCCCAACCATCCCGGCCACGACCTGTCGCTCCAACGCGAACCCCAACCATCCCGGCCACGACCTGTCGCTCCAACGCGAACCCAACCCCCCGCCACGGCCACGGCCAGGCATACGGCGGGGGTTTGCGGGTAGCGTCGCCTGATGACCGAGCCTCCATCGACGACCGGTTCGGCCGCCTCGGCCGCCAGGCCACCGGTCGACGAGACGATCCCCCGGCGGGCGTGGCTTGCGCTGTCGGTGTCGACATCCGTGGTGTTCCTGGTCGTCATCGACATCTCGGCCGTCAACGTCGCCTTCCCCTCGATCCGGGAGGACTTCGAGGTCTCGGACACGGCGCTCAGCTGGATCATCGGCGCATACAACATCACCATCGGCGCCCTGCTGATGGTGTCCGGCCGGCTCGCCGATTCGCTCGGCCGGCGCAAGGTCTACCTGCCAGGCGTCGCCATCTTCGGCATCGGGTCACTCCTGTGTGGGCTGGCCCCCGGTGCCGGGTGGCTGATCGCAGCCCGCGTGGTGCAGGCCGTCGGCGGTGCGATCACGTCGGCCGCCGGGTTCGCCGTCATGTTGCCCGAGTTCCCACCGACCCGGCGGTCGACCGCCATCGGTGTCGCAGGCGCAACCGGCGCACTCGGTGCCGTCGTCGGCCCGGTGGTCGGCTCGCTCCTGATCGATCTGTTCTCCTGGCGGGGCATCTTCTTCCTCAACGTCCCGCTGTGTGCCGCAGTGCTGCTCGTCGGCCCCCGGCTGCTCAGCGAGTCGAAGGACCCGAACGCCACCGGCCGGATCGACCGGATCGGCGTGGCGATCGGTACCGCCGCGGTCGCGCTCGCCATGTTCGCCATCACCCAGAGCGAGTCGCGAGGGATCGGCGACCCGCTCGTGATCGTCCTGTTCCTCGTCGGCATCGCCCTGGTGCCGATCCTGATCCGCCGGTGCCGCACCCACCCGGAGCCGCTGATCAACCTGAGCCTGTTCCGGTACCGGTCGTTCACCAGCACCAACCTCGGGGTGGCGTTCTACGGGCTGGCGTTCACCTCCGGCTTCCTGATCAACTCGCTGATGCTCCAGGACGTGTGGGATCTCCCGGTCCGCGAGGTCGGCATTGCGCTGGCCCCGAGCCCGATCCTGGCCGCCATCATGTCTCCGCTGACCGGCCGCTGGGCCGACCGCTTCGGTCACCGATGGTTGCTCGGCGCCGGCTGCATCGCACTGTCGATGTCGTATGTGCTGTACGTCCTCCTGCTCGGCGAATCCGCTGCGGTGTGGACGACGTTCGTGCCGATCTCGATGCTCGGCGGTCTCGGGGTCGGCCTGACCGTGGCGACATGGTCGTCGGCCGGGGTCAGCGATGTGCCGCAGGCCCAGTTCGGGGTCGCCGGCGCCACGTTCAACACGATCCGGCAGGCCGCCTACGGGCTCGGGATCGCAGTGTCGATCACGCTGATCGCATCGGCCGGCGCCGACGGTGCAATAGAGAGCATCACGATGGGCGGCATCAAGCGGGCCTACGTCTGGGTCTGCCTGGCCTACCTTGCCGCCGCGGTGGCGGTGATGCTCACGTTCCCGGCCGGATCGGCCCGCGACCGGAACCAGGCCCGCTGACCCTACCGGGTCCGGTCGGCCGGGCCTGGAGTAGCGTTCGGGCATGGACGAGGAGACGACCGCCAGCTACGACCAGGCCGGATTCGGGCAGACGGTCGACTTCGGGGCCAGACCGGCCCTGCTCGTTGTCGACATGTGCGCCGCCTACTTCCAGTCGGACTCCCCGCTCTTCCTGGATCGACCGGAGGTCGCCGAATCGGTGCGGCGGGTGGTGGCTGCCGCCCGCACCGGGGGCGTGCCGGTCATCTGGACCAGGGTCGAGTACGAGCCGGGCGGATCGAACGGCGGGGTCTGGTACGCCAAAATCGGGGTGCTGTCCTCGTTCGATCGAGGCAATCCACTCGGCGACTGGTTGCCCGGCCTCGCCCCGGCAACCGGTGAGACCGTGATCACCAAGCAGCACGCGTCCGGGTTCGCCGGAACCGACCTGGCCACCCGGCTGCGGGGGCTCGGTGCCGACTCGATCGTGGTGGTTGGCGTCTCGACCAGTGGCTGTGTGCGGGCCACCGCCACCGACGCCTCGGCCAACGGCTTCGTCCCGTTCGTCGTTCGGGATGCGGTGGGTGATCGGACCGATCAGGTGCACGATGCCAACCTGTTCGACCTCCACGCCAAGTACGCAGACGTCATCG
This sequence comes from Actinomycetota bacterium, assembly GCA_039029715.1. GTDB lineage: Bacteria > Actinomycetota > Acidimicrobiia > Acidimicrobiales > SZUA-35 > JAHELU01. The sequence goes on from JBCCFN010000107.1 coordinate 7,751, forward strand.
ATGAGGCGGCCGCCGTCTGGCATCTGCGCTCGGCCGGGCGGTCCTGAGACAGCTGTGCTAGCACTTGTCCATGGACCTTGGAATCTTCATACCCATTGGCAACAACGGCTGGATGATGTCGAAAAATGCGCCGCAATACATGCCGAGCTTCGACCTGAATCGGGAGACGGCGGTACGGGCGGAAGAGGCGGGGTTCGAGTTCCTGCTCAGCATGGTCAAGCTGCGGGGTTTCGGGGGTGACACCGAGTTCTGGGATCACAACCTGGAGTCGTTCACCCTGATGGCGGGGTTGGCGGCGGCAACTGACAACATCAACCTGTTCGCCTCGGTGGCCCTGCCGACGATGGAGCCGGCGATGGTGGCTCGGATGGCCTCGACGATCGACGACATCTCCGGCGGTCGATTCGGCATCAACATCGTGTCCGGCTGGAACCAGATCGAGTACTCCCAGATGGGTGTGTGGCCCGGCGACTGGTACTACGAGAAGCGGTACGACTACGCCGAGGAGTACGTCACGATCATGAAGCAGCTGTGGTCGGACGGCGTCAGCGACCTCAAGGGTGAGTACTTCAAGATGGATGACTGCCGGCTGTCCCCGCCGCCGAAGAATGGCGGGGTCCCGCTGGTCTGCGCCGGCCAGTCCGACCGTGGGATGCAGTTCTGCGCCGAGTACGGCGACTACCAGTTCATCATCGGCACCGCCGACCTCGACGTGGTCCGCAACGACGCAGCACGGCTGATGGCGGCGGCCGAGACCAGTGGCCGGGACGTCGGCGTCTATGTCCTGTTCCAGATCACGATGGGCGACACCGACGCCGATGCCGAGGCGACGTGGCAGTCCTACAAGGACGGAGCCGACCTGGAGGCCATCAAGTTCATGACCGGCCAGGCCGAGCTGGACACCGCCGGGGCAACGGCGGAGAAGATCACCGAGATGCAGGGGGCGTTCAACCTCAACATCGGGCCGATCGTCGGCAGTCACGCCACCATCGCCGCCACCCTGGACGAGGTGGCCGCCATCGACGGGGTCAAGGGCGTGATGTGTGTCTTCGACGACTACCCGGTGGCGACCAAGGAGTTCGGCGAGAAGGTCATGCCGTTGATGCAGTCCCGGGGCTGAGCAGGGGCTGAGCCGGCTCCGACTCGGACCGGCCTACGGCTTGGGCTCCTCCGTCGGGCGGGGCCCGGGCCGTAGCCCCCGGAAGGCGAACGCCTCGACCGGGAACCGGTCACTCGGCCGTTCCCGCCCCTGATGCTTCTCTGTCAGGTTGGAGCCGTCGCCCTGATGGCCGATGGCGAACGCCCCCAGGATGGTCGCCTCCTCCGGATCGAGGCCGGTCAGCTCGTGAGCCAGGTCCAGCTCGATCCCGCCGAGGACGTGCATGATCAGACCGAGGCGGGTGGCCTGCAGGGCCATGCTCATGGCGGCCGCACCGACATCGAACTCGGCGGTCCGGGCCATGAAGCCCTCCATCGTCGATCGGACGGCGATCACCCCGACGACCGGGGCCTGGCTGACCCAGTAGCGGTTGAACTCCATGATGATCGACTCCATGGCCTCCCGATCGGGACCATCGGTCTCGTAGCAGAAGACCCAGGGCTGGTTGTTCATCCAGCTGGGCGCCCAGCGAGCGGCCTCGAAGATGGCCGCCAGCTCCTCCTCGGTCACCGGCTGGTCGCTGAACGAACGAGGCGACCAACGATCGGCGAAGACGGGGTCGGTCAGGGACGAGGCTGCAAGTCGCTCCATGGCCGTCATCGTACGGGCCGGCCCGGCGCCGCGACCCACCGGCCGGGGGCAGATCTTCTCCATCGGGCCGCACCGCATCGGTCTCGAAATCTGCCATCATGGCCGGACCAACGGGCGCCGCCGCCTACCGGTCCGCCGCCGATGAGCCCAGGAGAAGAATATGACCACGGTGTCGAACACCCCCTTGACGTCGAGGATGTGTACCCAGGAGCAGCTGGAATCGCCGAGATTCCGGAACTGGGCCGAACGGCTGTCCGAGCAGCCGGCCCGCCTCCACCGAAAGCTCTGGGAGTACTGCTTCATCACCGAAGCGCTGGCCGAGCGTGACATGCTGCAGCCCGGCCGTCGGGGCCTCGGATTCGCCGTTGGGACCGAGCCGCTTGCCAGCCTGTTCGTGAGCATGGGCGCCTCGGTGGTTGCCAGCGACATGGACCCCGAGGAGGCGATGGCCAAGGGCTGGGTCGACACCAACCAGCATGCCACCGGTGTCGATGCGCTGAACCAGCGGGGAATCTGCGACGACGACGTGTTCCGGGCCAACTGCGTGTTCCAGCCGGTCGACATGAACGACATCCCGACAGACCTCACCGGCTTCGACTTCGTCTGGTCGTCGTGTGCGTTCGAGCACCTCGGCTCCATCGAGCTGGGGATCGAGTTCGTGGTCAACGCCATGAAGTGTCTCAAGCCGGGCGGTATCGCCGTGCACACCACCGAGTTCAACTGCTCGTCGAACGACGAGACGGTGAGCGAGGGCGGCACGGTGCTGTTCCGCCGTCGGGACTTCGAGGAGATCGCCAAGCGGCTGGAACGGGCCGGGCACCACCTCACGCTCGACTTCACCGCCGGCTCACTGCCGGCCGATCACCACGTCGACATCCCGCCCTACGCCCAGGACGTCCACCTCAAGCTGATGCTGGCCGACTACGTCTGCACGTCCTACGGCATCATCGTCCGGGCCGCCGACTGAGTCGACGCCAAGACAATCGAACCGACCGTCAGGCGCCCCCGCCCCCGTCCGCCTCAGCGGATCGTCGGTGCGGGGGCGTCGACGTTGGTCTCCAGCCGGAGGTCGAGGGTCACCGGACCGAGCACCGGGTCACCGGTGAAGACCTCGAAGTCGACCTCCTGCTCGTTGCGGTCGTACTCGCGGGCCTCGGTCGGCGCCTGGAGCACGGCGGTGACCAGATAGTGCCCGTCGGTGAACGGCAAGTTGTCGATCACGTAGCGCATCTCGCCGCCGACACCGTCGCTGTAGACATCTGTCCCCATCAGGTCGAGGGTCGAGACGTTGACCATCAGGGTGCCGTCGTGGCGGTGGATCCAGAGGTGACCCCGGATCGGGACCTGCCCATCGGCGTCGAATCGGGTCACCACCGTGACCGAGTCCCCCGGCCGGAAGGCGGCCTGGCCATCGGGCGGAGGTTCGATCACCACCTCGGTGAACCGGACCGGTGACCGCTCGATCAGCTCGATGCGACCGGCGTCTGGGTCGGCGTGGCCCTGACCGGTCAGCGACTGCCGGTAGGCAGACACCGCACCGGCGACGTCTCCCAGGTAGATCAGCTTGCCGTGGTCGAGCACCATGGCCCGATCGCACAGGTTCCGCACCTGTTCCGGGGAGTGGGTCACCAGGCAGATCGTCCGGCCATCGGCCTGGAACCCTCGGACCCGCTCGATGCACTTCCGCTGGAACGCCTCGTCGCCGACCGCCAGCACCTCGTCGATCAGCAGCACATCCGGTTCCAGATTCACCGCGACCGCAAACCCCAGCCGGGCGTACATCCCGGAGGAGTAGTGCTTGACCTGGGTGTCGATGAAGTCCTCCAGCCCGGCAAAGCTGACGATCTCGTCGAAGATCCGATCGATCCGCTCCCTGGTGAAGCCCAGGATCGAGCCGTTGAGGTAGACGTTCTCCCGGCCGGTCAGGTCGGGGTGGAATCCGGCGCCGAGCTCGAGCAGGGCAGACAGTCGGCCCCGGACCCGGACCGACCCCGTCGTCGGGCGGATGGTGGCGGCGATGCACTTCAGCAGGGTGCTCTTGCCGGAGCCGTTGTGGCCGAGGATGCCGAACGTCTCGCCGGCTCGAACCGTGAAGTCGATCCCGTCGAGGGCGTGGAAGTCCGACACGGTCGACGACCGAAGCGTCAGCAACCGCTCCTTCAGTGTCTTGGCCGGCTCCGAGTGCTTGCGGAACGTCTTGGACACCCCGGACACCTCGATGGCGATCGGCCGGTCGTCGGCCACGGTGGCGTCGTCGACGTCGAGGATCACGTCGGTCACAGCTCCTCCCCCAGGTTGGCCTCCAGCCGGGTGAACACCGTGAACCCGATGGCCAGGAAGACCAGGCCGAAGGCCCCGGAGATCGCCAGGTTCTGGAGGTACCAGCCGGTGCCCCGGTCGACCAGGAGGGAGAACTCGGCCTGTTGCTCGGCGGTGAAGTTGGTCGGGTTGTAGACCACCCGCTGGAACGTGGTGACGACCGGCAGCATCGGATTGAGGCTGGCCAGCCGCTCACCGTCTGCCCCGAACCGGTCGAGCAGGGCCGAGCCGACCAGGTTGTAGCTGTAGACGATCGGGGTGAACCAGAACCAGGTCAGCAGCCCGAGCTCCAGGAAGTGCTGGACGTCGCGGAACAACACGTTGACTGCGGACAGGGCCAGGCCAAGGCCGGTGCCGATCATCAGCGTGACCAGCAACGCCGGGATGACGAGCCAGAGCATTCCCCACTCCGGGGCCTGGCGGAAGATGGCAAGCCCGAACAGCAGGATCAGCAGCTGGAAGAAGAAGGTGATCAAGTTGGCCCCGATAGCCGCCAGCGGGAGTATCTCTCGTGGGAACCACACCTTCTGGACCAGGGGACCGTTGCCGGTGATCGAGGTGGTGGCGGCGCTGAGCCCGATCGAGAAGAGGTTGAAGGCCAGCAGGCCCGAGAGGAGGAACAGCCCGTACCGGGGGACGTTGGCTCGGAGGATGATCCCGAACACCACGCTGAACACCGCCAGGTACAGGAGCGGGTTCAGCAGGGTCCACAGGAACCCGAGGACGCTGTCCTTGTAGCGGACCTTCAGCTCTCGGCGGACGAGGTTGACGAGCAACTCCCGGTAGGTCCAGATGTCGACGGCTCGAGACGCCAGGCCCGGTGGGCGGTGTCCGTTCTCGAGCAAGGGCGGTAGATCTTGCTGGTGCACGGCGGTCACTCGGGAAATGGTAGTGGTGGCCCTCAGGGGCCGGGGTCACCCCGGTGAACCTACCCGGGTCCACCCCCGGCCTGTCCCGCCGTGGGTGGCGACCACTATCGTCGTCGGCTGTGTCGATCGCCAGCGTCCTCCTCGACGTCCTCGGGCCGGTGGCGGCGCTGGTCGCCCTGGGAGCGATCGTCGGCCCCCGACTCCAGATCGACGTCGGCTCACTGTCCCGACTGGCCTACTGGGTCTTCGGCCCGGCCTTCGTCTTCTCCCTGCTTGCCGAGGCCGACCTTGAGGGCTCGGTCGTCATTCGGCTGATCGGCGCAGCGGCGGCCGGGATGCTGGCCGCGTTGCTGGTGGCGGTGGTCTGGGCCCGAGCGGCCGGTGTCCGCTACGAGCTCGGCGCCGCGGTTGCCATGACCAGCGTGTGGGGCAACGTTGGCAATGCCGGGCTGGCCATCGTGGCCTTCGCTCTCGGCGACGACGCACTGCCGGTGGCCGGGGTGCTGATGGTGACGATAAACCTGGCGTCGCTCGTCCTCTCGGTCGGGCTGGCCCAGGCCCGGTCGGCATCGATCACGGCGGCGGTCGGCCGAGCCCTGTCGGCGCCGATGTCGGTCGCCGGTGGGTTGGCGCTGGTTGTCAACCTGGCCGGGATCGACGTGCCCCTCCTGGCCGAGCGGTCGATCGGTCTGCTCGCCGGCGCCCTGATCCCGGTGATGTTGCTGACCCTCGGGATCCAACTGGTGGCTGCCGGCCGGCCGACCTGGAGCCCCGACCTCGGGGTGATCATGGTGGCGAAGCTGGCGGTGGCCCCGCTGGCAGCGGCCGCCGCCGGCCGGGCCGTGGGCCTCGATGGGGACGTGCTGGCCGCGGTGGTCATCCAGTCGGCCATGCCACCGGCCGTGTTCTGTGCCGTCGTGGCCGCCGAGAACGATCTGGAGCCGGCCCGGGTCACCTCGGCCGTGGTGTTGACGACCGTGGCGTCGGTCCTCACCCTCCCGATCGTGCTGCTCCTGGTCTGAGCGCCCTTGCGGCCCTGCGCCCCTGCGCCCTCCGTCCATGGGCCAGCGACTCGCTCGCATCGGCGACCAGTCTGCGGTCGTGGCCGAAAACGGCCGGGCTTCGACCGGTGCCGGCCCGTATGCTCGGCACGACTCGGCCCGTTTCAGCCGGTCGACCGATGCACTGCAGGAGGTGCCCATGACCACCGAGCCACGAGCAGACGACCCCGGCGCTGCGTTTCGAGCCCTTCACGTGCCGGGTTCGCCGTTCATCCTGGCCAACGCGTGGGATGCCGGCTCGGCCAAGATGCTGGCCGCGCTGGGGGCCACCGCCATCGGCACCTCGTCCGCCGCCCATGCCTTCACCCTCGGCCGACCGGACGGGGGACTCGTCTCTCGGGACGAGGCGCTGGCCCACGCCGCAGAGCTGGTGGCCGCCACTCCGCTCCCGGTGTCCGGCGATTTCGAGAACGGCTTCGGCGACAGCCCGGAGACCGTGGCCGAGACGGTCGGGCTGTCGGCGACCGCTGGTCTCGCCGGCATCTCGATCGAGGACACCGTCCTGCCAAGCGGCGAGCCCTACCCGTTCGAGGCCGCCGTGGACCGGATCCGGGCCGGTGTGGCCGCGGCCCGGGCCCTGCCGGCCGACTTCGTCCTGCTGGCTCGGGCCGATGGGGTGATGCTCGGCAACTATGACGTCGACGAGGCCATCCGCCGGATCCAGGCCTATGAGGAGGTGGGGGCCGATGCGGTCTATGTTCCGCTACCCCCGGACCTCGAGCAGCTGGCCAGGGTGGTGGCTGCAGTGTCCGTCCCGGTCAATGCCCTGGCCGCCGGGCCGTTCACCGAGATCCCCTACCAGCGGTTCGCGGACATCGGTGTGGCTCGGATCTCGCTCGGTTCGGCGCTGGCCCGAGCCACCCATCGGGTGATCAACGACGCGGCGGTCGCCATGTTCGACCACGGCGACTTCTCGCTCCTCGGCAAGGGCATCTCCGGCGGCCGGGTGGACGCCATGCTCTCCGTAGACGACGAGTAGTCCGGGGCGCGGACCAGCGCCGGCGCTCAGGCCGAGGTCGGGCCGCCTCGGCCCGTTCGATCGAGATACGCCTGACCCCGAGGAGAGAGTTCGTAGCCGATTCGCAGGCTGCGGGTCAGCCCGAGGTTCTTCAGCTTGCGGACGTCCAGCTTGAACGGCTTGGTTTCCCGACCGACCAACTCGGCCAGGTCGGGGGCTCGGCGGGCCGGGTGGTCCCGGATCAGTCGGAGGGTGGCCGCCGTCCATGGGCCTTCGGTCGCCGCCCGGTCCAACCGTTGGAGCCGGCCGTCGATGTCTGCGATCGCCTCGTCGTCCAGGTCGGCGTCTGCGGCCAGTAGCTCCCGGGGGTCCGGCTCGTCGAGGAGGCGGAACCGGACCCGGTAGACGGTCCGGTTCGGCGCCGGGTCGAGCTGGCTCCGGGCCTCGTCCGGGCTGGGATAGCCGGCCCGGGCGGCGTCCGCCTTGGTGATGCGGGCCGGGTCGATCGGCTCGACCGCCAGCACCTCGATCCGGCCGCCGCCGGTCCGATAGGGCCGCCCGGCAACCACGGTCGGCTTGGTCCAGGCCCGGAACGCCACCGTGATCGACCCGTCCGCTATCCCGGCCCAGAACGGCTTGGTGAATCGCATGCTGGCAACCTCGTGGCGATGACACTGGGAGCTGGCACGTCCCTCGTACTACCCTTGGCCAGCCGGTCGTTCTCGGAGGGGGAGGCGGCCGCAGGGCAGAGCAACGCGGAGTCGAAGAGTACCGGATCTTGGCAGAGACGATCGTCATCAACATCGCCTACGCGCTCTATGTCGCGTCCGGCTTCATCAAGACGTTGTTCCGGCTACGGATCGCCCTGATCGGGGTCAGCATCGCCTTCGTGATCTGGGGGGTGGTCTCCGAGGTCTGGGCCGCCGTTCCATGGAACATCGCGTTCGGGGCGGTGCATGCCTACGAGCTGTTCCGGATGTGGCGGGAGGAGCGGGCAATCACCCTGACCGAGGTCGAGGCTGGAATCCACCAACGGTTGTTCCCCGATCTGGACCTGATGGAGTTCTTCACGATGTGGTCGGTCGGAACCTCTCGACCGTTGACGGTCGGTACCGAGCTGATCACCGAGAACAAGCCGCAGCGCACGCTGGCGCTGATCGTCGAGGGTGAGCTGGAGGTGACCCGGGCCGAGGAGTACCTGGCGACGTTGCGGCCGGACCACCTGGTCGGCGAACGGAGATACCTGCCCGGCGAGCCGGCGAACGCCACGGTGCGGGCGGTCGGCGAAGCCACGGTCCACGAGTGGGATCAGAAGAAGATGGCGGCCCTAGTCGATCTGTGCCCGCCGGCCCACAAGTCGATGACGAGGCTGATCGGGGCCGACCTGGCCCGGAAGCTGTAGCGATCACACATCGGAAGAAGCCGTGAACTCGGGGCGAGATGTCGTCGGCCGAGCGCAAGGTTGGGGTTTGATGGTCGCGGCACCAGCCCGCCGTAGCCGCCTCACCCCCCGGTGCCAGGCTGCGGTCGAACCGAAGGAGAGCACTGTGAAGAAGCTGTCACGCCTGGCCATCGCCCTGGCGTTCGCCCTGATCCTCGCCGCCTGTGGTGGGGATGACACCGAGACCGACACCGCAGCGACGGAGGAGTCCTCGACCGAGGAGGCAACCACCGACGACGCGATGGAAGACGACGCCATGGAAGACGACGCCATGGAAGACGACGCCATGGAAGACGACGCCATGGAAGACGACGCCATGGAAGACGACGCCATGGAAGACGACGCCATGGAAGACGACGCCATGGAAGACG
>JBCCFN010000108.1:0-16490 GCA_039029715.1 Actinomycetota bacterium
CTGGACGTCGAGATCCACCAGGTGACGCTCGAGCAGACTGCGGGTATGGGCACACGAGCCGGTCGGGCTGCCCTTCAACTCCAACACCGAGGCGATCTCGGACAGGCTCAGCCCGGTGGCCTGGGCATCGCGGATGAACTGCAGACGCTCGACCGCGCCCTCGTCGTAGTTCCGATAGCCGCCGGAGGTCCGGCCCGGCTCGGCCAGCAGGCCGAGGGACTCGTAATAGCGGATGGTCTTCGGGGAGACGGCCACCCGTTCCCCGAGTTCGCCGATGCGCATACCGTCAAGGTTAGGCGGCGGTCGGCCCCGGACCTTCATCGCCGGCGTGGCGCTGCCTCGGCCGCATCTCGGCCACCTCCTCGGCCTCGGGCATGGCCGCCATGTCGTCGTCGTCCATGGCTGCGAACCAGTCGGCGTACCGATTGGCGAACGGCACGGCGGTCAGCCCGTGGGCCACGATGCTGGCCAGCACGGTCCAGGTCATCACTTCCAGGATGGTCTCCGAGCCGGCGAGCTCTACCTCCTCGACCACGGAGAGCCCGAACAGGATGGAGGCCAAACCTCGGGGGCCGAACCATCCCAGGTACCCGACGGTCGGCCACTCGAGCCCGACCCCGAGCATGGCCAGCGCCACCGGCACCATCCGGATCACGGTGAGGCTGAGCACGGCGTAGAGGGCGACCTCGACCGAGAGATCACCGAGCCGGGGGCCGAGCAGGAGCGCCCCGAAGAAGGCGAAGGTCAGCAGCGCAAGCAGCTGGCCCTCGTCCTCGGTGAAGTCGGCCGCCGACTCGCCCCGCTCCTCCGCCGCGTAGCCGAACGCCATCCCGGCCACGAAGGCGGCGACGAAGCCATTGCCGCCGGTCAGCTCGGCGGCGCTGAACGCAGCCACTGCGACCGCCAACGTTGCCAGCTGCCGCATGATCGAATCGACCCAGCCCCGAGCGACCACCCGGTCGAGGGCAAGGCCACCGCACCAGCCGATCAGCACCCCGAGGCCGACCCCGAACCCGATCTGCTCGGCAACGAACCGGACCCACTGCCCGGTGGAGTCGATGCCGGACTCCGCCGCCGCCGCTGCGATCAGGATGGTGATGGCCGGCAACATCAGACCATCGTTCAGCCCACTCTCGACGTTGAGGGCCTGGCGAACCCGGACCGGGACCCGGGGGTTGGACACGACCGCCTGGCCGAGTGCGGCGTCGGTCGGGGCCAGGATCGCAGCGATCAGGGCGCCCTCCCACCAGGTCAGCCCGTCGAACAGCAGCACCGCCACCACCGTGCCGAGGCCGACGGTCAACGGCAGCCCGATCCCGAGCAACCGCAGCGGCAGCGTGGTCTGGGACCGCAGGGCCCGGAGGTCGATCCGGGTCGCATCGGAGAACAGCACCAGGACGAGGGTGGCTTCGGCCAACACCTCGACCCCACCCTCGGCGAAGCTCCCGTCGATCAGCCCGAGGCTCGACGGACCGATCAGGACACCGGCGACGGTGAACACCAGCGGCCCGGAGATCGACCGCCGGCCGAGTGCGGAGGAGACCAGCCCGTAGCCGAACACGATGGCGGCAAGGACCAGGACGGTCTCGAACGTCATCGTCTGGCCCCTCCGCCGCTGCCGGTCATCGCCGTAGGGTAGTCACCGGGGGCCTTCGGCGCCCAGGACCGACGCAACCACCACCACCGAGGGCTGACGTCACCGAACCGTAACCAGGAATCCGAGATCGGCGGGAACCAGGACCCCTCCGACCGTCGTCCTAGTGGCCGATACGTCAACCATGCCTCCCCGGCGGCCAACAACGCTTCCGGGCAACGACAACGAGGATCTACCGATGTCTACCTCTCGAACCACCGGGTACCGGACCAGACCGGCCAGGCGACTGGCCGCCGCGGTGCTGGCCATGGCCCTCGGAGCAACCGCCTGCGTCTCCTCGGACGAGGACGCCGGCTCCACCCCGACCACCGACCTGTCCGGCGACCGGATCCTGCTGACCTCGGCCCTGGAGACGGTCGACAACTGCGACGCCCTGCTCGACCGAATCAAGACCGAGGCACTGGAGCGGGTCGGGCCCTACGGATTCGGCAACGGGTTCTACGGGCCGATCATCGGCTTCGAGGGCGGAGAGGAGGCCATGGAGGACGACGCCATGGCGGCCGACGGTGCCGACTTCGCCCGGGCCGAGACGACGGCGGCCGCCGGCGACGTCGACGCCTCGGCCCAGAGCAACGCCGGCGGAGGCGAGAGCTTCACCGGCACCAACAACCAGGAGGAGGGCGTCGACGAGGCCGACCTGGTCAAGACCGACGGCGAGCGACTGATCATCGTGGCCGGCAACCAGCTGCGGATCATCGACGCCACCACCGACGTGCCCCAGCTGGTCGACACCGTCCAGCTGCCTGAGGACTTCTACGGTGGCGAGCTGTTCCTCCAGGGCGACACCGCCCTGCTGATGACCAGCGGCTGGACCAGCGTGCCGCTGGCCCGCACGGAGGTCGATGCCGCCTGGTATCCGGGCTCGTCGATCGGCCGGATCATCGAGATCGACCTGGCGAGCGGCGAGGTCGGCCGGACGCTGGAGTTCGAGGGCGGCTACCTGTCTGCCAGGGAGATCGACGGCTCGATCCGGATCGTGATGTCCGCGGCCGAGAACCGGTTCAACTTCGTCTTCCCCTCCAACCCCGGCGCCGAGGAGTCGGCCGAGAACGCGAACCGGGACCTGATCGAGAACTCGACGATCGAGATGTGGGTCCCGTCCTATCGGATCACCGACGGCGGCGAGACCGTGGCCGAGGGTGCCGTCGTCGACTGCGACCGGGTCCATCTGCCAACCGAGTTCGCCGGCTTCGGTTCGCTGGTGGTCATGACCGCAAACATCGATGAGGGGCTCCGGATCGACGACTCGCTCTCGGTGTTCACCGACGGGCAGACCGTCTACGCCTCACAGGATCGCCTGGCCGTCGCCACCCCCCGCTGGCCGGAGTTCGACAACGACGGCCAGCCGATCGGGACCGACGGCTACCGGACCGCGATCCACAGCTTCGACATCAGCGACCCGGTCCGCAGCGACTACGCCGCCTCCGGGTCGGTCCGAGGCTTCCTGCTCAACCGGTTCTCGATGTCGGAGCACGAGGGCTTCCTGCGGGTGGCGACCACCGATGGCACCCCCTGGGACTCCCGCGGCAGCGAGAGCTACGTCACCGTCCTGGAAGAGCAGGGCGGCGAGTTGGCCGAGATCGGCCAGGTCGGCGGGCTCGGAAGGGGCGAGACGATCTTCGCCGTGCGGTTCCTCGGCGACAAGGGCTACGTGGTCACGTTCGAGCAGATCGATCCGCTATACACCGTCGATCTGAGCGACCCGACCAACCCGACCGTCGAGGGCGAACTGAAGATCACCGGCGTGTCCGACTACCTCCACCCCTACGGCCAGGATCTGGTCATCGGGGTCGGTCGTGACGGTGACGACAACGGCCTGACCGGGCCGGTGGCGGTCTCGGTGTTCGATGTCAGCGACCCGACCAACCCGACCCGGCTGGACAACCTGACCCTCGGGGTCCAGCGGCCGGAGAACCCGGAGTTCGGTTGGGCCGACTCCTACACCCCGATCCAGAACGACGCCCGGGCGTTCACCATGTGGAACGACACGATGGTGATCCCGGTCGGCTGGTGGAGCTACATCCAGTCCCCAGGCAACTTCCAGGAGAACAACGGCAACGTCGCTGCCCTTGTCAGGATCGACCCGGACTCCGGCACGCTGACCAAGGTCGGCGAGATCGGCCACCCGAACGTCACCGAGTGCGGCGGCGGCCCGATCCCGGTCGACCGTGGCCCGGGTGGCGTCGTGGTCTTCACCGGTTCCGACACTGCGGCCGCGGCGGTGTCTGAGGCCATCGCCAGTGGCCAGCTGGTCGAGGAGGCCCCGGCGCAGACCGAGCCGCCGGCCACCGAGGACACCGGTGACGCCGAGGCGTCCTTCGTCACCGACGATGCGGTCGCCGAGGTCGAGGCCGTCGAACCGGGCGGCGAGGAGTTCTGCTACAAGTTCCAGCCGGAGATCCGCCGCTCGGTGGTGATCGGCGACGACCTCTACACCATCTCGGACAACGGGGTCGCCGTGAACCGCTTCGACGGACTGGACACCGTGACCTGGATCCCGTTCGAGCGTTGATCCACCATCCGATCCGACCGCTCGAATCGCCCGAGCGGTCGGACGGCGACGACCCCGGCTACGTTGACGGTTTCATCCAACCGCCAACGAGCCGGGGCTTGTCATGTCCGAGACCTATCGAGTCATCATCATCGGCGCCGGCCTGGCCGGCCTGACCGCCGCTACGACGATACGGGCCGCCGCCGACGGCCTCGGTCAGCCGGTCGAGGTCCTGATCGTGGACAAGGGCCGCAGCGTCGGCGGGCGGCTGGCCACCAGGCGCCTCGGCGATGCCACCATCGACCACGGGGCCCAGTTCTTCACCGTCCGCAGCGACGCCTTCGCCCTGGCGGTCGACGGCTGGCTGGCCGACGGGGTGGTCGAGGAGTGGTGCCGGGGCTTCGGTCCCGAGGACGGGTACCCCCGCTACCGAACCGCCGCGGGGATGAACCAGCTGGCAAAACACCTGGCGGCCAACCTGTCCGCCGACCCGGCGGTGACGATCGCCCCCCGGCAGCGGGCGGCGGCCATCATCCCTGGCCCGGAGGCCTGGGCCGTAACCTATGACGGCTACACTAGGGAGCCGGACGAGGCCGAGGCGGCGATCGCCACGCCGCCCGTGCCCCAGACCATGGAGCTGTTGCGGGCCGGGGCGGTGCCGGTCGATGCGGAGCTGGCTGGCCGGCTCGACGCCATGGCGTACCACAAGGTCATCGGCGTGCTGGCCACGCTCGACCGGTCACCGGAGCTCCCGGAACCCGGCGCCCTGCAGCGGCCGGATCACGAGGTCTTCACCTTCGTTGCAGACAATGCGGCCAAGGGGATCAGCGCCAATCCGGCCCTGACCTGCCACCTGGCCCATGACCTGTCCGCCGCCCTGTGGGACGCATCGGACGAGGACGTCCTGGCCGCGGTGGCGGAGGAGCTGGAAGCGGTCACCGGCCCGGCATCGACGATCGAAATCCAGGTCAAGCGGTGGCGCTACGCCGGACCGGTGACGCCGTGGCCGGATCCGGTCGTCACCGTCACCGCCACCCCCGGTCCGCTGGTGATCGGCGGCGACGGGTTCGGGGGGTCGAAGGTGGAGGGGGCCTACCTCTCGGGGCTGGCCGCCGCCGAGGAGATCCTGGGGTCGATCCGCCCCTGAGGGGACGGGGCCGACCGGGTGGGTCGGCCGCTCAGTCCCGGCCGGCCGCGACCCAGAACCCGGTGCCGGACCGGGCGGTGGTGGCCGACCACGCCCCGGGCAGCGCGGCCAGGAGGTCGGGTGGCGAGAGGTGGATCGGGGTCTGGTCGCCAAGGGTGTTGACCCAGAGCAACCGCCCGCCCGGGGCGAGGACCCGGTCGACCTCGGCCGGGAACAGCAACATGTTGACGAGCAACAGCCCGTCGAACCGGCGATCGGGGAACGGCAGCGCCGCTGCGTCGGCCCGGACCAGGGGCGCCAGCTCGGCCGGGGCGTGGGCCAGCATCCCGGCCGAGAGATCGCTGGCGATGACCCGCTCGACCATGCTGGTCAGGACCCGGGTCCCGTTGCCGGTCCCGGACCCCAGCTCCAGCCACCGCCCGCCGAGGTCGACCCCGCCCCGCCGCAGGCCATCGGTCACCGCAGCCAGCCGAACCGGGTCACCATGGGTGGCGGACCAGCCCTCGGCCATCCCGTCGAACAGCTCCGCGACCTTGCGGGCCCGACCGCCCGACCAGCCGCCCTCGAAGGCGACCTGACGGGTCACGTTCCGCATCGGATGATCGGCGCCGGCGAACGGTTCGGGGGCCGCCCAGCCGGCGTCGTCCGCCAGTTCGGTCAGGGTCATCGCCGCAACCCTACCGTCCGGGCCAGCGCTCAGTAGAGCCGGTACGGCTCGACAAGGCGATCGAAGTCGGCCAGCTCCTCGGCCCAGCCGGCCACGATGTCTGCTGCTGGCCGACCGGCGACCAGCTGGAGGCGGACCCGATCGGAGCCGGTCAACAGGTCGAGGAAGGCCGGACGGTCGATCACCTCGACCTGACCGCCTGGCACCGCTGCGGCCTGGGCCAGGACGGCGTCGAGCAGGTGCACACCGACCGCTGGTTGATCGACGACGGCAGGGTCCTCGACCACCAGACGGACACCGGACACCGGCTGGCCCTCGTACTGGGGGTCGGCGGCGGCAGGGCCGGCCACCGGGGTGAAATCGACCGGTTCGAACCGGGCCCCGGGGAGCCCTCGGCTCGACAGCTCGGCGGCCAGCGCCGGGCCATCGAGCCATGGCGCTCCGATCTGCTGGAACGGATACTCGGTCCCCCGGCCGTAGCTCAAGGTCGTGGCCTCGAACAGCACGGTCGCCGGGTAGGCCAGGGCTGCCGCCTCGGTCGGGAGCCCGGGGCTCGGGGGTACCCAAGCCAACCCGGTGGCCGACCACGGCGAGGTTCGATCCCATCCGGCGAGGGGCACCACCCGGAGGTCGAGTCCCTCGAGCCCGTCCAGCCACCCTTCCCCCTCGATCGCCAGCGCCAGCTCCCCGGCGGTCAGGCCGTGGAGCGACGGCGTCGGATACTGGCTGACGAACGACGTCGCCTCGGGGGCCCGGGACGAGCCGGCCGGACCGGCCCCGAGCGGGTTCGGCCGGTCGAAGACCACGAACGGCAGATCGGCGGCGGCTGCGGCCTGCATGGCCAACCCCATCGTTGCGGTATAGGTGTAGAACCGGGCGCCGACGTCCTGGAGGTCGAACACGAGGACGTCCAATCCGTCCAGCATCGCCGGGGTCGGCTGGCGGACCTCCCCGTAGAGGCTGTGGACAACCAGGCCGGTCACCGGGTCGATGCCGTCGGCAACGATCTCCCCCGCCCCGGCGTCGGCCCGGAGCCCGTGCTCGGGAGCGAAGATGGCGGCCAGCTCCACCCCGTCGGTCTCGGCCAGCAGGTCGATCACGCTCCGATCGCCGACGACCGAGGCCCGATTGGCCACCAGCCCGACCCGTAGCCCAAAAAAATCTTCGAACCCGGAGGCGGCGGCGATCGCCGCTCCGGGCGTGGTCACCGAGGCTGGATCCGGTGACGAGTCGGCGGCGGGGAGGGCCCCGTCGACGTCGTCTTCCCCGGTCGTTACGACCCCGGTCGAGGCGGTCGCGTCGGTGTCCGCGCCGGCCGCATCCGACGACGACTGGGTCGTTTCCCCTGGTAGCGAATCCGTGGTGTTCGATGCCGAATCAGCACCAATCTCACCCTCCGCGGTTGCCCGACCACCGCTGCAGGAGCTGGCGATGGCCACGAAGACAAGCAGCGACAACCACCCTCTGTGGTATCTGGGACCGGTCGGAGGCTGCACCGCCTGCAGCTTATTGCCCATGCCTGACCGCCCGACAGTCCTTTACCCCGCCTGACACGTTCACTACGTTCGTACCCGTTACGGGCCTGGCGCGGGCCCAGGACGCGGTATCCCTACCACCACGGGCAACTTATGAAGCTAACCGACCGACGGTCGCGTGCGCCCTTCGTGCGCCGCCGGCCATCCGCCGAGCCTCCAGGGCGGTCGCTGGAGATCCAAGACTTGACATTCACCGACGAGGACGGTGACCGACTCATCGATGGCGCCAACCTGGTGTTGGCACCGGGGTCGACGACGGCGGTCGTCGGTTCAACCGGTCGAGACCAGGCGGCGCTGCTCGCCCTCCTGCTCGGACTCAACCGGCCGGAACGGGGCCGGATCCTGATCGACGGCCGGGACGTGACCCGGCTGCCGCTCCAGGTCAGCCGGTCGACGATGGCCCTGGTGCTGCGGAACCCGTGGATCAGGGAGGGTTCGATCGCAGACAACATCGGGTTCGGCCATCCCGGGGTCACGCGAGACGACATCCGGGCGGTTGGGAGCCTCGTCGGCCTCGATGACCTGATCGACGGGCTGGCGGCCGGATACGACACGACGATCATCACCCCCAACGGCCGGACCGTCCTCCGGCTCCAGAACGGCCAGAAACGGCAGATCGCCCTGGCCCGAGCCCTGGTCCGGGATCCCGCCGTGCTCCTGTTCGAGGAGCCGACCAGTGGGCTCGGCACCGACGACGAACGTCGGATGCTGCAGGCCATCGCCGCTGCAGCCAGAGATCGGACCACGCTGATCGCCACCCACCGGATGAGCCTGGCCCGTCGGGCAGACGCCGTCGTCGTCATCGAGGACGGCAAGATCCTGCCGTACCAGAGCGACGCCGCAACCAGCGACCACAATGCGCTGTGGGACCTCCAGGTCCCGCCGGTCCGCAACCCCCGACCGGCCGCCGGTCGATCCCACCTCCGGCTGGTCAAGCGGGACCAGCCGCCGACGCCCCGGCCGTCGACGTCGGCCTGGGGCATCACGATCGGCAGCGAGCTCGCCCCCGGCTACCTGGCCTCCGGGCTGCTCGGCCGGGGGACGCTGACCGAGACCTGGGTCGCGTGGAGCATCGAACGCGAGGAGCCGGTGCGGATCAAGGTCCCGAAGCAGGACCCGGTCACCTACCCGGCCTTCGATCAGCTGTTCCGTGAGTACCGGACCCTCAAGCGGTGCAACCATCCGGGCCTGGTCGCCACCTACGGTGCGGACCTCGACGCCGAGATGCCCCACGCCATCTTCGAGTACCTGGACAGCAACTCGCTGGCCAAGGTGGCCCAGCGTCGCGGTGAGGGCATGGATGCACTCGACATCCTGTACGCCGGGTTCGAGCTGGCCGGCGCCATCAACTACCTCCACCAGCGGGGACTGGTCCACCTCGGTCTCCGGGCCAGCGCGGTCCGGACCAGGGAGGACACGATCGTCATCACCGACCTGACCACTGCGCTGCCGATCGGGACCAGCCTCCCGGGCCAGACGACCGCGGCCCGGATCAGGCGAAACGAGTCACGCTCGCTGGCCCCGGAGTTCCTGCCGGGCCGGGCGGCCGACCCGAAGATGGACGTGTACGCCCTCGGGGCGCTGATGCACCGAGCCACCGCCGGCTCGGTCGTGACCGCCACCGAGCAGGGCGGCTCGGCGCTTGCCCCGTACCGGTCGATCGCGGCCAACGCCCCCGGGGCGATGCCGGACATCATCGACGCCATGCTGTCACCGGACCCGGCGGAGCGGCCGGATGCCGAGCAGGTCCTGTCCGAGTTCAGACGGATCATCCCGAGTTCGCTCGTCAGGCCTCGGGTCTCGACCGCCGCGGCCCGGTCGCCCCGGTTGCGACTGGTCGGCGTCAACAACTGACGGCCCGCCTGGTCAGGTGGTCGGGAGTTCTCCCACCTCGGCGACCTGACCGCGGGCCGTCACCTCCGGCGGCAACAGCCAGGCACCCCGGCGCCGAACTCCCCCACTCTCCTCTCGGCGCCGGGGTAGCTGGCCCGTCGAGGTCCTCAGCCGGCAAGCCAGGCCAGGCAGTCGGCCGCGATCCGCTCCGGATCCTGGAGCGGACCGAAGTGGGTCAGGTCTGGATATTCACGGAGCTCGAGGTGGGGGAAGTCGGCTGCGGTCTCCTTGACGCCGACGACCGGCCGCCCGTTCCCACCGCCGGCGGCGATCAGGAACGGGATCGTCACCTCGCCGATTAGCGTCCTGGCCCCGGAGTTGTGGTGCTCGAAGATCGATGCCTCGTCCTCCGGCCGGCACCGGAGCCGGACCGTCCCGTCCGGCAGATCCTCGAACCCGTGCTCGACATAGGCGGCGAGGGCTCGGGGGTCGAGGACCGACAGCGGCGGCCGCGACCCGTAGCGGGTCAGCACCTCGGCCCGGTCCGGGAACACCGCCCGGCGGCGCCTGGCCCCCTCGGCGATGGCCGACGGCTCGGGATCGGTCGGATCATCGAGCTCGCCGAACAGGATCGGCTCGAAGGTCCAGGCCCTGGCCACGGTGCCCGGGCGCCTCACCTCGGCCAGCGCCAGGGTCGTCCCACCCATCGAGTGGCCGATGGCAGGGATCGGCCGGTCTGGCGAGATCGCATCGGCCACCGCCAGGACATCGTCGGCCATGGCCTGCCACTCCAGTGGCCGATCGGCCGGACGGCTACTCAGGCCGTGGGATCGGAAGTCGAAGGCGACGCAGCGGTAGTGGGCGCCGAGGGTGGCGACCATGGGTTCCCAGACCCGGCCACAGAACCCGGTGGCGTGGCTGAGCAACAGCAGCGGCCCCGTCCCGCCGAGGTCGTGGATCTCGAGCTCGACCCCGTCGGTCGACGGGATGCGGTTCGGAATCGTCGTCACCGGGCGGTCCCGGGCGTTCGAGGCACCCGGAGATCGTGGTCGACAACCGGTCAGCGTGACAACTCCGGCGCAGCCGGAGCATCGACCATCGGCCGGTCGGACACCAGCGGGCCCCGGTAGGTCAGGGTCCGCCACAGCCACTCCATCGGGCCGAACCGGAAGCGGTCGAGCCACAGCCGGGACACGACGATCTGGGCGGCGAAGATGGCGAGCGTGAAACCGATGGTTGTCCCGACCCCGAACCGGCCGTACCAGCCGAGGCCGTAGCCGTAGAACAGCAGCACCGCCACGACGGACTGGGTCAGGTAGTTGGTCAACGCCATCCGCCCGACCGGGCCGAGGTGGCGCAGGACGTGGGTACCGTCCGGGACCCGTCGAAGCGCGAGCAGCAGGAGGCAGACATAGGTCGCGCCGAGCGCCGGACCGCCGACCGCGATCGACGCCACGGTGCCGAACGTCGAGGCGACGCCGTCGGCCCCGATGATGATGGCCACCGCCAGGGCGCCCTTGGCTGCGATAGCAATCGGGACCGAGACCCGCAGGATCGATCGGTAGCGGTCGGCCTGGTTCCGCCAGTCGGCGAGCGTACCGCTGCGAACCGCCCACAGCCCGACCAGGAACAGCGACAGGAACCACGGGACGCCGACCAGGGTCTCGACCACGGTCCCGACCCAGCCGTCGAGCCGCTCGGCAGCGATGTCGGTGAAGCTCCCGGCATGGAAGGCGATCTCGGCGTCGATGTCTGCTGCGGTGGCCGGCTCGACACCGTCGAGGTAGATCAGGGCGAACACCGTGGTCAACAGCAGGATCGAGAAGGCGCCGAGCCCCATCGCCCACCGGAGGGCGGCTCGGGGACCGACCTTGGCGAACAGCAACAGGAAGAACCCGGCCACCGCGTACTGGAGCAGGATGTCGCCACTCCAGATCAGGAAGCCGTGGATGAGGCCGAACCCGGCCAGCACGGTCAGTCGGGAGGCGAACCGCCAACCGAACCGCTCGCCCCGGTCGAGGGCCCGCTGGAACTGGAGGGCGAACCCCAGTCCGAACAGGAAGCTGAAGGTGGTGTAGAAGGCCGCCTCTCCCCCGACCCGGATCCCCAACTCGACCAGGCGATCCCACCAACCGGTTGAGACCGCCCACGGCTCGAAGCTGGCCGCCGGCCCACCGAAGTCGACCATGTTCAGCAGCAGCACCCCGAACAGCGCAAAGCCCCGGACGATGTCAAGGGCCTCGATCCGCCTCGACGGATCGATCGGGGCGGCGAGCGACGTCGATGGGGCGGCCGAAGGATCTGCGATGGAGGTCATGGCCCCATCGTCGTCCCCGATTCCTGCGGGGAACATCGGGGACGTCCCTGAACCGGCCCTGAGCGACCCCGAGCGGCCTCAGCCCAACCCGACCGCCCCGGCCGGGGCGTCGACCGTGTCCGCCGGTTCGAATCCGAGGATCCGGCCGTAGAACCACAGCTCGACCTCGAGGGATCGGATCACGTTCTCGGCCCGCCGGAAGCCGTGCTGCTCCCCCTCGAACGCAACGTAGGCGTGGGGGACGCCCTTGGCCGCGAGGGCGGCGACGATGGCCTCGGACTGGCTCGGCGGGACGATCTCGTCCTCGGTCCCCTGCAGGACGAGCAGCGGGGAGGACAGCCCCTCGGTCCGGTTGATCGGCGAGCGGGCCTCATACCGGTCCCGCCGCTCCGGGTAGGGACCGACCAGACCGTCGAGGTAGCGGCTCTCGAACTTGTGGGTGTCCGCAGCCAGTGCGGTCAGGTCTGCGACCCAGTACAGGCTGGTGCCGCCGGCGAACCGGTCGCTGTCGATCAGGGCGGTCAGGACGGTGAACCCACCGGCCGATCCGCCCCGGATCAGGAGCCGCTCACCGTCGACCAGGCCCTGGTCTGCCAGGTGGCGGGCGGCGTTGATGCAGTCGGCGACGTCGACCACACCCCAGGCATCGTTCAGCAGCCGGCGATAGGCCCGACCGAAGCCGGTGGAGCCGCCGTAGTTGACGTCGACCACGGCGAAGCCCCGGCTGGTCCAGTACTGGATCTTGTAGTTGAGGACCGGCAGCGCGTTGGCGGTCGGCCCGCCGTGGCCCATCACGATGAGCGGCGGGGCCTCGCCGTCCGGCCCGGACACGTCGACCCCGGCCGGCGGGTAGAAGAAGGCATGGGCGGTGCGGTCCTCGGATGGGAAGCTGATCGCCTCGGGGGCGCTGAACCACGCCCGATCGACCCCGATGTCGTCCGGCGGGCGGACCACATCGATCGACCCGGCGTCGACCGGCACGGTTGCGATGGTCCAGCTGGCCCGGGGGCCGGCGGCCACCACCGCGACCCGACAGGGGCCGGCGGCGGTCATCGAGCCGCCGAATGCGCCGAACTCCGGGGTCGAGATCCCGACCGGCGTCACCGGGTTGGTGGGCGCACCGTCGATCACGGCCAGCTGCTCGACCGCATCGGTGGTGACGACGACCGCCAGGCGACCATCGTCGAGCTCGCACCAGTGGCGGAGCCCGAGGTTCCACACCGGTCCGCCGATCTCGGCGCCGTCGAGGGCGGTCAGGGCCACCACGTCGGTGTCCCCCGGTCGCCAGGCATGGAGGTTCCAGAACCCGTTGCGATCACCGGAGAACACCAGCCGGCCGTCGCTGGTCCAGTCCGCACCGTGGATCGACTCACCGTCGCCGCCGGCCACCACCTGGACGTTGCCGAGCCGCCGGTTGGCGAACACCGGGGCGGCGCACAGGGTGGTGGCGTCCCACGGCATGTTCGGATGGTCCCACTGGACCCAGCTCAACCACCGGCCGTCCGGCGAGAAGCGAGGCGAGGCCACGAAGTCCGGGCCGGTCACGAGCACGGTCGCCGGAGCGGGCTCACCAGCCGCAGCATCCGGCACCTCGATGGCGACCAGTTCGTTCGCCGGCTCGGTCCGGCCACCGTCGGCGCCGATGCCGTGATGGTCCTCTCGCACGCAGACCAGCCAGCCACCGTCTGGGTGCTCTCGACCGTCTGCGTACCGCCACGCCGCCGGGGCGGCCGGCTCGGGGGTGACCGGGATCGGTTCGGCCTCGTCCGGCGGACCGTCGACCGCCAACCGGTAGAGCCGCTGGTCCGACCACTCGGCGAAGAATGCCTGGGACCGGTCGGCCCCGAACCACCACGCGCCGCCGCCGTACTCGTGGACCCTGGTCCGGGCAGACCACGGGGCCGGGAGCCGGTCGACGGCCTCCCCTGCCGCGTCCGCAGCGACCAGGACGACCCGGCCGCCTTCGGACGGCCGCAACTCGGCCCACCAGAGGGCGTCGTCTCTGGCGGCCGGACTGCCGACGCCGGTGCCGCCGGCCGCCACCAGGGCGGCCGAGATCGGGGACGGCCACGAGCCGTAGGGCTGTGCGGTCATGTGGGCGCCCCGCTACTCGGCGGCCAGCATCTCGCCGAGCCGCTCCAGGCCTTGACCGAGATCGTCGTCGCCGAGGGCGAACGAGAACCGGGCGTAGCCGGGGCTACCGAACGCCTCGCCGGGGACGAAGGCCACGCCGGCCTGCTCCAGCGCCAGGTCGGCCAGCTGGAGCGTGCTCTCGATCCTGACGCCTCCGACGGTCTGACCGAGCAGACCCTCCAGGGATGGGAAGGCGTAGAACGCCCCCTCCGGGCGGAGACACTCGACCCCCCGCATCCCGGACAGGAGGCCGTGCATGGCCAGGCGACGGCGGTCGAAGGCGGACCGCATCTCCTCCACCGCGCTCAGGTCACCGCTGACCGCAGCAAGCGCTGCGACCTGGGAGACGTTTGCCACGTTTGAGGTCTGGTGGGACTGGAGGCTGGTCAGTGCCTTGGCCAGGTCGGCCGGGGCGATGATCCAGCCGACACGCCAGCCGGTCATGGCGTAGGTCTTCGCCACCCCGTTCAGCACGATGCAACGATCCGCCACCTCGGGCACGACCACCGGCAGGGAGTGGAACTCGGCGTCGTCGTAGACCAGATGCTCGTAGATCTCGTCGGTCACGACCCAGATCCCGTGCTCGACCGCCCAGCGGCCGATCGCCTCGATCTGGTCCCGGCTGTAGACCGCGCCGGACGGGTTCGACGGGCTGACGAAGATCAACGCCTTCGTCCGGTCGGTCCGGGCCGCCTCCAGCTGGTCGACCGACGCCTTGAACCCCTCGGCGATCGTGGTCTCGACCGTGACCGGGACGCCGCCGGCCAGTTGCACCGGCTCGGGGTAGGTGGTCCAGAACGGGGTGGGGATCAACACCTCGTCGCCGGGGTCGAGGATGCCGGCCAGTGCGTTGTAGACCGCGTGCTTGCCGCCGTTCGTCACGACGACCTGGGCCGGGTCGACCGCATAGCCGGAATCCCGGAGGGTCTTGGCCGCAAGGGCCTCCTTCAGCTCCGGCATGCCGCCGGCCGGACCGTACCGGTGGTTCTTCGGGTCCCGGCAGGCCTCGACCGCAGCCTCGACGATGTAGTCCGGGGTCGGGAAGTCGGGCTCGCCGGCGCCGAAGCCGACCACCTGCTCACCGGCGGCTCGGAGCGCCTTGGCCTTGTTGGTGACCGCCAGGGTCGCCGAGGGGGCGATCGAAGCGACGCGGGCGGAGATACGGCCGTCGGCCATGCTGGACTCCCTTGGGGTCGGGGCTGGTTCGAACGGGCTTCATCCTGGCAGCCCGACGGCCCAACCCCTCCCCAATTTCGCTCCCGAACCGGAGTTTTTGCCCGGTCGGGGGGCCGGTCAGTCCTCGGCCGGCTCCAGGTGGAGGGAGGCCGAGTTCATGCAGTAGCGGTCACCGGTCGGCTTGGGCCCGTCGGGAAACACGTGACCGAGATGGGCGCCGCAGGAGGCGCACACCACCTCGGTCCGGACCATCCCGTAGCTGGTGTCGGTCTTGGTCTCGACCTTGTCCAGATCGATCGGCTCCCAGAAGCTCGGCCAGCCGCTGCCGGAGTCGTACTTGGTCTCGCTGGAGAACAGTGCGTCGTTGCACACGACGCACCGGTAGGTGCCGGCGGCCTTGGTGTCGTGGTAGATGCCGGTGAAGGGTCGCTCGGTGCCGGCGTTCTGGGTGACCTCGTACTGCTCGGGGGTGAGCCGCTCCCGCAGCTCGGCGTCGGTGTAGGTCGTCTTGTCAGACATGTGGTGCCTCGATTCTCTCTTCAGATGATTCAACCGTCGACCCGGCGGGCGTGTTCCACCAGGTTGATGTCGTACAGGACCTGGTCGAGCAGGTTTCCGGCCTCGATCGGGGCGAACCGTTGGGGATGCTCCGGCGTGATGCACGACGGGACCGGCGACAGGATCGTCCACGGCGTCGGGTGGCAGAACTGGACCACCGAGTACCGGTCACCCGGCTGATCGGTGTCGGCAACGACCCGGTGGATGCCCTGGGGGATGACCCCGTTGGTCACGTGCTCCAACATGATCCCGGTGTTGATGATCACGCCGTCGTCCGGCGGGATGGCATCGATCCAGCCATCGTCGGTCTTGACCTGCAGCCCCCGGGACGTGGCCCGGGGCAGTGCGGTGATCAGGTTGATGTCCCCGTGCTCGGCGGCCCAGACGTGGTCCTCACCGGGCGCAACCTCCATCGGCGGGTAGTGGATCGCCCTGGTAAGGGTGGTCCCGTCGGTGATCATCTGGTCGAAGTACGTCTCGTGACAGCCGACCCCGACGGCGATGACCCGGAGGAACCGGCGCTGCAGGTCGAGGACCCGGTCGTAGAACTCGACCAGGACCTTGGTGATGCCCGGCACCTGGGCCTCCGGGAGCTGGGGACCCAGGTAGCGGCCCGGGTACCGCTGCTGGAGCGGGTGCCCGTCCGGCAGGGCCATCCCCCAGTTGAGCATCTCCTTCCAGTCCGGCGTGTCGCTGGACGCCGCGGTCTCGACCAGGAGACCGGTGTAGCCGGCCTGCCCGTTCGACCCCGGGACCACCGCCGCCTGCTTGTCCTCGACCGCAAGGGAGAAGAACTCGATCAGCATGCCGTACGCCGTGTCGAGCAGATCGGCGCTGAGGTCGTGACTGGTGTAGACGATTTCAAGGAATTTGATGAACTTGTACCATAATTCTTCACCATCAACATTTTCATCACATATTGAATCCAGCCACCTTGTCATAATTGAATCACCTACTAGCTTGTAGATATTGTTGATAC
>JBCCFN010000109.1:0-16334 GCA_039029715.1 Actinomycetota bacterium
AGCAGGAATGCGATCTCGACTGCGGCAAGACCCCCGTTGACGAGGTAGTGGCGGGCCAGCGACTCTCGGGTCGCATTCAGCACGGCCTGGAACGACGTGCCCTCCTCGCTCAGTCGGCGCTGCAGTGTCCGGGTGCTGAGGGCCAGTCGGCTGGCCACGGCCTCGCGGCTCGCCTCGCCGGTGGGGAGGAGTTCGAGCAGGGCCGCCTTGACCCGCTCGGCATGGGTGTCGTCGGCTTCCATCTCGGACAGACGTTTGCGCAGGCTCGGTTCGAACACCTCCCACATGCCTTCGTTTGCCATGAGGAACGGCCGGGTCGCGTCGCCGGCGGCGAACGTGACCGACTGCGATGGCCGCTGTTCGATGGCGACGCCGAGGTAGTCCTGGTACGCCTCACGGTCCGCCGGTGGCTCGGGCGCCACGACTCGCAGCGGCTTGACCTCGTGGCGGGTGCCGGTGCGGACGAGGGCGACCCAGAACAGCAGCTCACCGAGGACCATGGTGGCCGGTGGGGTCGTCCCGCCCGGCCAGTGGAAGCTGAGGGTGGTGCCGTCGGCCGCCATGTCCACCTCGAGGGTCATCGGGCCGATCAGCTTCTTGTACTTCGCCACCCGCTGTGCCCCGACGTTGAGGTTGGGGCTGACCAGCGCGGCGAACAGCGCCGGGTCGAAGACCTCGGCCGAGAAGATCTCGGCCAGCCGCAACGGCAGGTTGGGGTCGTCGGCCTCGTCTTCGATGGCGTGCCAGAAGGCGAAGAACTCGTCCTGGGGCAGGCGAATCGGGCCGCGGGCGAACAGGTCCGCTGGCAGGCCGGCCCGGCGGAGCACGTTGTTCGGATCGACGCCGAGGTCCAGCAAGATGGCTCTCGTCGCCGGGTCGACCGAGTAGGTGTCGATGCTCATCTTCCAGCGGCCGTCAGTTCGGTGGCGTGAGGATGCGCTCGGACATGTCGATTCCCTTCCTGGAGGCGCTCGGTCCTCCGGCCGGTGACTGCTGCGGGTGGTCAGCCGGCGGCGTTCGCCGGCCGCTCCAATCCAACCAGGTCATAGCTCACGCCGACCAGCTTGTCGGCGGTGTCCAGATTGCGGGCGTTCGGGTTTGGCGTCTCCATCGGCCACCCGCCGTCCCGGCACCCCCGGTCCCGGTAGAGGATGCTGCTCTGGCTGAAGTAGGCGCCGGAGTGGTTCGGAGCGTCGTCGGACAGCAGGCAGTGGAGGGTGGTCTGGGCCGACTCCTCGTTGCTGTCTGACACGAACCGGCTGAAGGGCCGCATGACGGCCATGGCCACCCGCATCGGCAGACTCCCACCCGACCCGAAGTTCGATCGGGCCCAGCCCGGATGGACCGAGAAGGCGGAGACCCCGGTTCCCCGGAGGCGCTCGGCCAGCTCCTTGGCGTAGAGGACCGAGGCCACCTTGGCCTCGCCGTAGGCTCGCATGTTGTTGAACTCGCGTCGCTCGTAGTTGAGATCGTCGAGATCGACGTCTGGACGGTTCCTCGGGCTCCCGGCGTGGACGACCGACGAGACGATCGCCATCCGCGACGGTGCGCTGGCCCGGAGGGTGTCGAGCAGGAGCTCGGTCAGCAGGAAATGGCCGAAGTAGCTCACGCCGATGGTGGTCTCGAAGCCATCCTTGGTGCGCTCGAGGTCGCCACGCATGTTGACCATGCCGGCGTTGCACGCCAGCCCGTCGAGTCGTTGGTGCCCAGCGGTGAACTCGGCCACGAACTCCCGCACCGACTGGAGATCGGCCAGGTCGAGCCGCATCACCTCATGGCTGCCCTTCAGACCGCCGAAGCCGGCGGCGGCCTCGTTGCCGGCATCGACCCGGCGACAGGCCATCACCACGTGGCCGCCCTGCTTGACCAACTGCCGGGTGGTCTCGAGCCCGACGCCGGAGTTGGCTCCGGTCACGATGTAGACCTTGCCGGTCAGGTCCTTCGAGCGGGTGGCGTCATCGAGTGACAGTTTTCGTCTTGGCATCGTTCTCGCCTCATGGTTCGTTCTCTGCCCGACCCTAGAGCTCGTGGCCAGTTGGATCAGTGTCTTAAACGGCCGGATCACACGCAGATCGTGCCAACTGCCGTTGCCTCTCCTCCGGTATCGATTCGCCCATCTGGTGTGTTTGTAGCCACAATGAAGTTCCGAACTGGCGTCCGAAATTACTATTGTCGAGGCGGGCAGATCGTTGCAGACCCCTAGTGCGGGCGATCGCTATTTCGCCTTCCTCTCCTATAGCCACAATGACAAGCGCCTAGCCAGGCGGTTGCATCGCCGATTGGAGCGATACCGGGTTCCACGCAGACTCGTCGGTCGCACGACGGAGATTGGCACGGTTCCGCGGCGTCTCCGACCGATCTTCCGAGATGACGAGGAGCTGAGTGCCGGACAGGACCTGTCCCCGGCCTTGCGCGAAGCGCTCGCATCGAGCGGCCGGCTCGTACTGCTCGGTTCGCCGGACGCCGCCGAGTCGAGATGGGTTGAGGAGGAGGTGACGGCGTTCATCGCCACCGGCGATCGTTCTCGGGTGTTCTGCTACCTGGCAGCCGGTGAGGCCGATCAGCACCCGGACGAGCTGCTGCCCCCCTCCGTCCGGTCCTCGCCGTCGATCGACCGGCTGAGCGCCGACGGCCGGCCGGGCAATGACAAGCGTGAGGCTCGCCTCCGCCTGATCGCCGGCATGATCGCCGTGCCGTTCGACGAGCTGAATAGGCGGGAAGCCAGACGGCGGCGGCTGAACGCATCGGTGCTGGTCGGCGCCTTGTTGGCACTCGTCGTCGTGTTGAGCGGGTTGTCGTTGCTTGCCCTCCAGAACGCACAACGCGCGGATCGGAATGCAACGCTTGCAGAGGAGCAGGCAGATCTCGCATTTGGGCAAACCGCTGCGCTCCGGGCCATCGATGGGGCCAATGGACGGAACGATCGGGCCCTCCTCCTGGCCCTGGCCGCCAACCGGTTGTCGCCCGGAACCGAGGCCGAGGATGCACTCCTCACCTCGGTCACCGAGTTTGCCGACCTCCGACGGTTCTTGGAGACCGGACTGCCGCCGATCCTCCACGTGGAGCAGACCGGCGGCTCGCATCCCGTCCTGGTCGTTCATCGCAACGGCACCATCACCACATTCGATCTCGACGGCGAAGAGGGTGACTCCGTCGAAGCCGTCAGCGGTAACGACGTGCGGCGGGCGGCCTGGTCCGAATCGACAAGGCAGATCGCAGTGGCGAATGCCGGCACGATCGCCATCGTGGAGGTCGGCCTCGATGGCGGGCTCCAGGTCAACCACCGGCTGAACATGATCGAGGACGTGACCAGCCTGCTGGTCGATGAGGATGGCAGCCTCCTCGTCGGGACCTTTCCCGGCAGGTTGACCTGGGTGGCGATGACCTCCGGCGAGATCGAGCGCGAGCATGAGTTCGCCCCTCGGGAGGTCGAGCTTGACGGTGAGACGGTCGAGGTTCGGGACCGGAGGATCGAGTCGATTGCGCTGTCAAACGACGGCCGGTCCCTCGCACTCGGCGTCTCCCTAGGGGTTCGAACGGTCGCCTTCGTCGAGATCTATGACGGCTCAGACATGGACTTGACCCATCGGCTGGAGATCGGGCGGCTGCAGGGCGCCCCAACCAGCCTCGCCTACCGGGTGGGGGACACACACCTCTGGGCCGGTTCGAGCAATGGAGGGCTCCTCTGGTGGAGGATCGACGGCGCCGAGTATCAACCGCTGGAAAGCGAGTCGAACCGTCACTCGGCGGACATCACGAGTGTGACCAGCCGACTGGTGACCACGGACGGAGTCGAACAAGAGCTCTTCTTCACCTCGTCGAACGATGGCACGCTCCTCGGCGTCCTTCGAGATCCGCTGACCGGCGAGTTCCAACGGTTCTCCCTCGGCGGCCAGGGCGGTCCGATCGGCGGGGTGGCCGTGCTCGACGAGGCCGAGCTGGTCGCCGGCTCGGACGCCGGGACCCTGGCGTTGTGGACGCCGGCCGAGCCGCGCACCCTGACCTCATGGATCGGAGTCGACCCGGAAGACACCGGGGCAGGTGAGATGGTCACGTCCGCCACCTATGCCCTGTCGAAGGGCCTGGTGGCCATCGGCTACTCGGCGCAGGCAACCCGGCTCTACGCCACCGATGATCTCTCCGGCGAGCCGGTTCTGACGGTTCCGACCGTTCGTCGCCCGGCCGAACTGGCCTTCAGCCCCAGCGGCGATCTCCTGGCCCAGGCCAGCAGCGGTGTCGACCGAGTCCAGCTCTTCGATGTCGACTCTGCTGAGCTGGTGGCGGAAGCGACCGAGATGCTCGGCGAGCGGACCCTGGTGACCGGCCTCGAGTTCCCCCGAGAGGATGTCGTCCTGCTGGCCACCGCCACGTCACTCATCCGCTACCAACGGACCGCCGATCGCTGGACCACCACCGAATTCCCGGTCTCGCCGGCGGCCGATGGACGTGGCGATCCAGTGATCCTGGACATGGAGGTCACGCCGGGCGGAGATCTCGTCGCCGTTGGTCGGGTCGACGGCGTACTCGATGTGTTCGATCTGGCACGGCTCGAGTTGGTCACGACGATCCAGACCGGCGACGGCAGCTTCGGTGGAATGGCCATCAATGCGGATGGAACCGAGGTCGCCGTCGTCGAGGGTGATCTCGGCTCCATCTCGCGTTTCGATCTCCGGAGCGGCGAACGGTTGAGCGAGGGGATCGTCACCAGGGCTGCGACCTTCGACCTGGCCTACGACTCCCGTGGCCGGTGGATCTTGGCGGTGCACGGCGACGGCGTCCAGATCTACAGCGTCGAGTCGGGCCTGACGGTTGGGAATCGACTAGCCAACGACATCGCCCCCTTCGTCTCGAAGACCGACAGCAATACCATCCCACTTGCGCACTGGGAGATCATCAGGCTTGACGCGGAACGGTTTGTCGTTGCCCACGACCGAACCCGGGCCTACGAGCTACGGATCAACGTCCCGCTTCTCGCCGACGTGGCCTGCCGAGTCGCCAATCGAGAGTTGACCGAGGAGGAGTTGGACCGGTTCTTCGACGGCCGGCCCGTGGACGATCTCTGCTCTTAGCTCCGCCCCTCGTTGTGAGAGGTGAATGGGCCACAGATGCGACCAGTCGGCCCGCCACGGCCGATCGGTTGACCGATCGATCGGACGGAGCCGCCGGGCCGAAAGCACGTCGGGGTTCAGGTCAGCAGCTCGAGGTCAGCTCCACGTCGTCGACCGTGGTCGTGCCGGTGTTTCCGCTGTAGAGCCAGACCCGAGCCTGTCTGGTCCCTGCCGGTGCGGTCGCAGTGACGGTGAACTCGGTCATCGTCGACGATGGCCCGATCCCTGCGGAGTGCCCGGCCAGCTTGTTGCCGCCGGCGCCGAGGAAGTCGATGCCGACGTCCCGGGACCAGGCACCGTTGGTTCGGTAGCTTCCGCTGAACGTGTACGACGTGCCGGCCGTCGCGGTCACATCCTGTGCCCGGGTCCCACCGTCCAGAACCAGCTGCCCGTTCGAGACTGCGCTGGTACCCCAGAGCCTCGTCCAGCTGGCGACACCGGACGAGAAGTCACCGTTCTGGAGGTGACTGCAGTGGGTCGGTGGCTGCGGCGGTGCCGGCTCGCCGCAACCGCTCTGGGTGAGCCGGATGTCGTCGAAGTCGGTCTGCCCGCTGTTGCCGGAGTACAGCCAGACCCTCACGACCTTGGTTCCGGCCGGCGCGGTCTTGGTGGTGGCGAAGGATCGATACGCCCCGGTCTGGCCGACCCCGGCCCCGAACCCGGCGATCTTGTTGCCGTTGGCGTCGAGGAAGTCGATCCCGGCATCACGGGACGGTGTCGACCCCACGGTGCGGGCCCGGCCGTTGAGCGTGTACTCCTTACCCGCCGATCCGAGGACGTCCTGGACCCGGATGCCTCCGGTCACGACCAGCGCACCGGAGCGGACCGCGCTGGAACCCCAGGTCGACCGCCACGCCGTTGCGCCCTGCGAGAAGTCACCGTTCCGGAGCTCGGGGCACCGAGGGGCCGGCGGCTGGGGCGGCGGGGCTGGCGGTTATGGCGGATCTTCCGAGCATCGGCGTTCGTTGATACCCCAGTCGATCCTCCAACCTTCCGCTTGGGCCTCGCTCACCAGGTAGCGGTTCACCCGACCATCGGCCAAGGCCAGGCAGGCATCCTGATCGGAGCGGATCGTTGCGTTGTACAGCGTGCCGTTCTGCACCCACAGGCGGCTGACTCCTCCACCGGCGTGTTCGAGTTCGACGACCGAACGGTCGAGCGTGGTGATCGGTGGGAGCTTCGGTCCGTCGTTGCGGCGGGTGCCGTGCATGGCTTCCCACAGCGCATTGAAGTAGACGGAGTGACCGAGTGCGGTCGGGTGGAACGACGATTCGTCTGGCCGCAGCGGGCAACACGGCAGCATGATCATGTCGTTGAGGTAGTCGTCGACCCGGCACAGGCCGTGGCCTTCGAACTCCGCTGCCACGTCGACGTACTCGATCCGGCCGCCGTAGCCACTCGTGTTGTCCACTGCGGTGACGGCATCGCGGATGGCGTCGTTCAATCGGCCACCCCACCGATCCGCCGTCACCGCCTCGTCCGGGTCGACCCCCTTCCACCACGACACGTTTGGGTGGGCGTCCATGCCCTCGCAGGCCGGGGTGGGGAGACCGCCGTCTCCGGGATTGCCGAAGGTCGGCTCGAATATCGCCGGATAGTTGAACACGTACAGCTTGGCCAGGGTCGGCATGTTGTCGAGCACCTGCCGGTACGTGTCATACAGGACGCCGTTGTCGCCGGCGGACCCGGCGAGACGGTCGAACTCAGCCTGGAGCTCACCATCGCAGGCACCCTGGGTCTCCTTCCGGACCATGCAGGACAGCACGTCTGCGAAGCCCATGTCGTTGCCGCCGATCGACAGCGTGACCACGGACAGCTCGTCTCGTATCTTGAGCGCCTGGATCTGCGAGATCAGGAAGCCGGCCGCGTTCTTGACCTGGGCGCCGTAGCGGAGGTCGTCGGTGGTGCTGCCGGAGCAGGCATGCTTGAAGTGGTCGTAGCCGTGGGTGGCGAGAAGATCGCCATAGGTCGAGCGGTAGCGTCCGCAGGCCACATCGAGGGCACCGACGTAGAGGCCTTCGCCGGACGCGTAGGAGTCGCCGAGCGTGACCAGGTCCGGGTCCAGGCAGGTCGACGACCTCCGGCCATCGCAGGGCGTTGGGCCGGGGTTCGAGGCCGGCACCGCCATCGGGCGATAGAGCAGTTCGACCGAGATGCTGCAGCCACCGTTCACCCGGATCTCGCTGCCCCGGATCTTCCACGACCCGCAGCGCCCGTTGCTGGACAGCGACCGAGCGCCGGTGAAGGCGTGCTCGGTGGCGATCCCTGGGTCGCAGTTGTGGTACTCGGTGCTCGACGGGTTCTCGCACCGCTCGACAGCGACCCCGTACGGGCGCGGTGTCCCGGCTTCGATTGCTCCGGGGGCGGTTCGATCGAGCGAGCCGAGCCCGGTGTGATACGTCACCCGGAACGTTCCACCGCAGCCGGTCTCCACGTCGATGTAGGTGTCGGCCCACGACCAGCGGTCGACGCAGTTTCG
Source organism: Actinomycetota bacterium (assembly GCA_039029715.1). Classification (GTDB taxonomy): domain Bacteria; phylum Actinomycetota; class Acidimicrobiia; order Acidimicrobiales; family SZUA-35; genus JAHELU01. The sequence continues at coordinate 7,588 of JBCCFN010000109.1, forward strand.
GCCGTCGTTGGTCCGGAGCAGGGTCACCGACTCGATGTTGTTGACCCCGGTCGCACAGGACACGAACGACGACGCGCCCGCATCGCAGCCGACATCCCGAGTATTGACTGTGCCGTTGTGGGCCAGGACCTCCTGGCTGACGGCGAAGGTGGCGCGGCAACCGGGCCCGACCTCGACGTGGCTCCGGGTCCGGATGTAGGTATAGATGCCGTCGCAGGCCCCGGGGGTGTGCTCTGTCACGATCCGGGCGGTGTCGATACCGTCATCGGCGTAGGCCGAGTCGATGGCGTAGCACTCGATGGCACGATCGTCCCGACCACACTCGATGGTCCGGGTCGTCTGGACGTAGGCACTCTGGGTGGCGGCGTCGGCCGGTGAGATCATCACCAGGGCCGCCAGCGCCGATGCCATGAGCATCACGAGGCCGCCCACCAGGGGGATGGCCACGCCCCTTCTCGGACGGCGTTCCCCTATCGGGGTACTTCGTTGGTTCATCATCCGCTCCTCCTTTCCCAGGAGGTATAACATAACGTTCTGTAATGAGCAAGGGCCGCCGAGGCCGGCTGTAGCCTTGAGTCATGGCTCCGTCGAAGGCCGATGACATGGCAGAGACGCTCCTCGACGCGGCCGAACGCCTCTACGCAACGAACGGCGCCGCCGGTCTGACCACCCGGTCGATCGCCGAGGCGGCCGACACCACGACCCAGTCGGTCTACACCTACTTCGGAAGCCGGGACGCCCTGATCGAGGCGATGTACCGGCGGGCCGTCGCCGCAGTCGAGGAGATCATCGCCCTGGCCACCGCCAACGTCAGCCAGGATCCGGCGCCGAACGAGGTCGTCTCGTCGTTCATCGCCGCAGCCGTGACCTACCGGGAGTTCTGCAAGCAGTATCCGGGGCGGTTTCGCTTGATCCGGGTGTCTGGCATGGACGGCAGCGCACCGGTCGAGGCGGTCGAACTGAGGCAGAAGATCGTCGACACCCTGGTTGCCTTCGGTCGCTCCGGCGGCGGCTGGCAGTTCCCCGAGTACGAGGGCCGGGTCCACCTCACCCTGTCAGCGATCCACGGGTTCATACTGGCCGAGATCGAACGGTTCATCACCCCGGAGCACGATCCGGACCGTCTGTTCCGTGAGCTCGTCACCCGGTGCCTCGCCCCCTACGAGGAGGTCGAGGCGCTGCTGCCGCCTGGATAGCGGCTCGCCTTGCTCGGCCGACCGCTGCTGACGGGGCCGGTCCGTGTCACGCCTCGGCCAGGCTCTTGAGGTTCCCGAGGGTGGTGGCGATGTTGGTGACCAGCAGGTCGTGGCGGTTCATCTTCTGGAAGAACTCGCCATCGAGGATGGGGGCGTCGAAGCTCTCGGTCACCCGGCAGCCGCCGTCGGTGGCCTCGATCGTGTAGCGCCAGACGGTGCTGCGACCGTCCTGGGCCGGGACCTCGAAGGCCCACTCCCGCCCGGGGTCGGCGTTGAGGACGATGCAGCCGGCATCCCACTCCATCTTCCCGTTCCGGTTGTAGCCCCGGAACCTGGCGCCGGCCTCCGGACCGTCCGACCCGTCCTCCCACTCCGCTCGGTAGCACTCGGGGCTCAGCTCGTCGATCCGGGTGAGATCCGTGAGGATGGCGTAGACCGCCTCGGGGCTGGCGCCGATGTCGATGGTGGTGCTGCCGGTCGTTTCGATCATGGTGTGCTCCTGTCTGCTGTGGTCTGGGTCTTGGTCGGGACGGCCCGTACCGACCGGACGTCGATCTCGTCCCCGCAGTGGCTACAGGTGACCCGGGGATCGGCGTCGTGGCCACAACCGGTGTGGACATAGGCGACCGGCGGACCGTTGCCGTCATCGAGATAGGTGTCCCCCCACGTGCTCAGCATCAGCAATGCCGGGTAGAGGTCCCGGCCCTTGTCTGTGAGGCGGTACTCGTGCCGTGACGGATACTGCTGATACTCGACCCGATCGAGCAGTCCCAGGTCGACCATTCGCTTCAGTCGATCCGAGATCACGGTCGACTGGGCGCCGGAGTGCTCCTCGAACTCGGCGAACCGTCGATGGCCCCGGAACGCGTCCCGCAGGATGACCAGCATCCAGCCGTCCCCGACGACCGACAGCGCCCGGGCGATCGAGCACTCCTGGCTTCCGATCTCGGACAGCTTCACCGCCACACCCTAGATCCAGTGACTGGCAATTGACCAGTGACTGGCGATTCGCTAGTACGTTTCCGAGGTCTGGTCGAGGCGTCGACCCGAAGCAACCGAATGACGGGAGCGCAGTCATGCCATCGCACGCAATCAAAGTCGAAGCCTCCTTCCACCCGGGGAACACGATCGGGACCGAGGTCATCGCCGACCGGGCGGCCGAGCTGGAGGAGCTGGGCTTCGACCGGGCGTTCGTCGCCGAGACAAGCCGCGACGGCTTCCTGCCGTTGATGCTCGCCGCCCACGCCACCGACCGCATCGAGCTCGGGACCGGCATCGCCGTGGCGTTCGCCCGCAATCCGATGAACATCGCCATGGCGGCCCATGACCTCAACGCCTACGCCAACGGCCGGTTCCGGCTCGGGCTCGGGTCCCAGATCAAGCCCCACATCACCCGCCGGTTCAGCATGCCCTGGCACGGAGCGGCGAAGCAGATGCGGGAGTTCATAGAGGCCGTCCGGGCGATCTGGGATTCGTGGTACGACGGTGTGCCACTCGACTACCAGGGCGAGTGCTACCAGTACTCACTGATGACGCCGGAGTTCACTCCGGTGACCGAGGGGCTGCGACGCCCGCCCATCCTGCTGGCGGCCGTCGGGCCGCTGATGTTGAAGACCGCGGCCGAGGTGGCGGACGGGTTGATCGTCCACCCGTTCTGCACCGAGCGGTACCTGAAGGAGGTGATCGTCCCCCGGCTGGAGCCGTCGCTCGCCGATCGGGGCCGGAGCCTCGACGACTTCGAGATCCAGTACCCGGTGTTCGTGGTGTCCGGTTCGGATGAAGAGCGGTTCGACAAGGCCAAGGCCGCCATCAAGCATCGGATCGGCTTCTACGGATCGACCCCGGCCTACAAACCGGTGCTCGACCTCCACGGCTGGGGCGATCTCCAACCTCACCTCCGGACGATGACGAAGGAGAATCGCTGGGACGAGCTCGGCTCGCAGATCACGGACGAGATGCTTGAGACCTTCGCCGTCGTCGGCGAGCCGGACACCGTGGCCGGCACCATCCGTGAGCGGTTCGGTGGGGTGATCGACAGCGTCGTGCTCGACCCGACCACGCCGGCCGAGACCCTGTCGGCCCAGATGGCAACCCTCCGAGCCTCATGAGCAAATGACCAGACGCCAGCTGTCAAGGTCAGGTCTCGATCATCGGGGTTCGATGGACCCGGCGGCGGGCCTGACAGGTGCCAGGACGGTGGTTGCGACGTCCCGGTGTACCAGGGCGACCTCGTCGTCGAACAGTCGCCAGAGGGCGAGGTGCCAGGCGGTCATCGTCACGTCGATGGCCTTGCGAGCTTCGTTCCGTTGCTGGCCGAGCTGGTCTGCGAGGTCGCCGGCAGCCAGGTCTGCGGCCCGATAGAGCGAGCGCACGATGAGGCTGTAGACCCGTTCGTCCCCGAGCCAGTTGAAGAGGTCCTCGTTCGGCGAGTAGTCCGGATGGTCGGTGGCCGACCAATCGATGAAGTCGAGCAGGCCGAATGCCAGGAGCGGTCTGGCATCGACGGCGGGGTGGTTGCGGCTGGTGAGCGCCGGGATGGTAGGCATCGAGCCCCCTTTCACATCGGGAATGGGGGTCAGTGAAACCTGTGACACGCAGTGCCGGCTGAGCGTCCACTGAGCGCCGGCCGGCGCGGCTCAATCGGAGCCGTCTGCTGCGATTCGATCGATGGTGGCCAGCGTCTCGGTCAGCGCCTGGTCCCGACGCCCGGGCGGTTCCACGTGCCCGCCCGTCGCCTCCCGGGCCCGCTCGATCTGCACGGCGAAACTCCCCATGGCCGCGATCGGCGGATAGTGCTTGGCCAGGATCTCCGCCGTCTGGCGGGCCGCGGCCCGGTGATCGAGCGCGAGGAGTGTGGCGGTCAACCCGCCGAGGGCCATGCCGACCTCGATCTGCAGGCCGGCGGCCATGAACCGCCGCAGCGATGCCCGGGCCAGTTCCAGCGCATCGTCGGCTTCTCCTCGCTGGGCGTGGAGCAGGCCCAACATGAACTCCGCAACGCCGGGCCCGTAGCCGGTCGGCGCATCGACGGCCAGGGCCCGCTGGAAGTGACGCCTGGCCCGCTCCGGCTCGTTCGCCACCGATGCGAATCCGTTGACGACCTCGCAGAGGCTGATCAGCGATGGACCACCGAGCGCATCGGCAAGCTCGCTGCATTCACGGATCCGGTCGTGGTCCATGGCCGACTGGGTGAACCATTGCCACGCCCCCTCGAGCATCAGGGCCTCCGCCAACGTCACGACCTCGCCGGTGGCCCTGGCCCGCTCGCTGGCCTCGCGGTAGAGGTCGATGGCCCCGAGCGGGTCGTTCATGACCGTCTGGATGGTCGCGAGGTGGATCAGGACGCTCGGCGCCACGTCCGCACCGCGGGCATCGAGCTCCTCGTCGACCACCGGCAGCAGGTCGGCGGCCGCCGGATTTGCGTCCAGGTAGCCGATGGCGAACAGCCCGAGCGCCGCGACCGCCAGCCCGTCCTGGTTTGCTCGCCAGGCGGTGCCGCTGGTGACGGGAATCGCCAGTCGGGCCGCATCGGCGGGAACGAAGCTCACCAGCGGCGCCAGGGGTGCGCAGAGTCCGATGGCCAGCTCGACGTCTGTCTCGGCGGCCCAGGCCATGGCGGCGGCGAAGTTGGGGAGCTCGTCCTCAAGGCGACCTCGCCACAGCACCTCCTCGGGCGACGGGAGTCCCTCACCGACCGACGACATGAGTGTGCGCATCACCTCGGCCTGGGCTCGGCGATGGACCGGTCGGTCTCCCCGACCGGTGGTTCGGCTGAGCCCGACGGCCCGAAGCGGTTCGAGCAACCGGTATCGCCGGCGGCCCGGATCCCGGGTCGTCCTGATCAACGATGCATCGAGCAGGCGCCCGAGCGTCGACGGAGCGCCCGGGCCGAGAAGCTCCTCCGCCTGCTCGAGTGCGATCCCGCCGGGGAACTCGCAGAGCGAGTCGAACGCCGTCGCGTCCTCGTCGGCGAGTCGGCCGAGCGACCAGTCGATGGTCTGCGCCATGGTCTTGGCGTGGGTCTGCCCATCGTCCATCAGCGAGCCGTCGGCCCGGAGGCGCTGGATCAGATCGGTTGGCTGGAGCACCCGAAGCCAGGAGGCGGCCAGCTCGATCGCCAGCGGGATCCCGTCGAGGTACTCACAGAGGGCGTTCGCCTCGGGCGCCGGGATCGGGTCGAGGTGGCCGACCTCTTCGGCCCGCAGCTCGAGCAGCGAGCGGGCGTCGCCGTCGATCGGCATCGGCCGCAGGGGATACCGTCGTTCGCCGTCGAGGTTGAGCGGGACCCGGCTGGTCGCCAGTACCCGAAGCCCCTGGCAGTCCTCGAGGAGGACTCGGGTCAGCTGGTGAACGGTCTCGACCACGTGTTCGCAGTTGTCGATCACCAGGAGCGCCCGGTCGTGGCCGATCCGCATCCGGAGCGCATCGAGGGGATCGCCGCTGACCTCGGTCAGGCCGACGGTGCGACAGATCTCGGCCACCGCCGCGGCCCGGTCCGCCCGCGGTGCGAGGTCGGCGAACCAGACCGATGCGGTGTCCGCCGCCAGTCTTCTGCCGACCTCGATCGCCAGCCGGGTCTTCCCGAGCCCGCCTTCGCCGAGGATGGTGACCAGGCGGTTACTGGCCACGATCGACTCCAGCTCGACGATCTCCTCGGATCGGCCAACGAACGTGCTCGTCGGGTTCGGGAGGCTGAGATCGGCCCGCACCGCAAGCAATGGCGGGAACTGCGATCCGAGCCCGTCGGCTTGGACCTGATGCAGCTCGACCGGCTCCTCGATGCCCCGTAGCTCGAAGCGTCCGAGACGGCGGACCGACGCGTCGGCCACCGAGCCACGTCGGATCAGGTTGGCAACGGTGCCGGTCACCAGGATCTGCCCTCCGTGACCGGCGTGCATGACCCGGGCGGCGAGATTGACGGCGGGGCCGAGATAGTCGGTTCCCGCCGGCTCCAGCTCGCTGGAATGGACGCCGATCCTGACCCGGATCGGTCCGCTGGTCTCCCACGGCACATCGGCCAGGCGTCGCTGGACCTCGACCGCACAACCGACGGCCTGGCTTGCATTGGTGAATGCGACCAGCAGGGAGTCCCCGTCCGACTTGACGATCGTCCCGCCCGCTCGCTCCACCTCGCGCCCGAAGATCTCGTTGTGCCGTTCGAGCGCCTCGCCCATGCGATCGGCATCGGCCTCCCACAGCGGGGTCGATCCTTCGATGTCGCTGAACAGCAGCGTCACGATGCCGGAGGGGAGCGTCGACGCCCGTCGTTGCGAGTGCCAGTGCGAGTGCGGGTCCGGCTCGGTGCGGTCGAGGGATCGGTCCTGGGTCAGGATCGAGGTCTCGAGCTGATCGATCGCCCGGCTCGGGTGCAACCCGAGGTCGTCTCGCAGCCGGTCCCGGAGGGCGGACAGTACGCCGAGGGCTTCGGACTGACGATCCTCGGCGTAGAGCGCCCGGGCCAGCAGGCCGACCGCCTGCTCTCGGTACGGTTCCTGGCTGACGATCTCACGCAGGACACCCAGCTGTTCCCCGGAGCGGCCGCCATCGATGGCCAGTTCCGCCAACTGCTCCAGCGCCGCCAGCCGTCGCTCGTGTACATCGACCATGGCCGCTGCGAGGCGGCCATGATCGGGGAGGTCGGCATCGGGGGTCCCGCGCCACAGTCCGAGGGCGTCCGAGAGTAGTGCCGACCGCGCCGACGGGTCTGCGGCGTCTGCTGCGGCCCGGATCAGCCGGTCGAACCGGTGGAGATCGGTCGTGCTGCGTTCGGGGTCCAGCTGATACCCGCCGTCGACGAAGCGGACCGTGTCCCTGGCGTGGGGCCCGAGCGCCCGGCGGAGGTCTGACACGAAGGTCTGGACGGAGTTGCGGGCCGTGCTCGGCGGGTCGTCGCCCCACAGCTCGGTGATCAGCTCATCGACGCCGACGACTGCGCCGTCTGCCAAGGCCAGCAGGGCGGCGATCTGCGACGGGCGCGGCGCCAGCCTGACCCGGTCACCGGCAGCGCCGATGATCTGCAGGGGACCGAGGAGGTGAACTTCGACCAAGTTCTCACTCATCGCCAGCCGACCTCACCGACTCAGATCAACGTAAGTTTGCTATCGACAAGCGGACAATAACTCGCTCGACGGCTGCCATGCCACCGATCCCCGACGCAGTGCCATTTGCCTCGATGGGCCGTTGGTGGTGACGTGGTTCATGTCTTCGCCCCATCCTCGGAATGGCACGGTCACGTCGGCCCAATACGCAGCGTTCGAGCGACAGGGTTTCTGCCTGCTGCCGGAGGCCGTCACCGAGGACGACCTCGCCATGCTGGCGTCGACCGCAGACGTACTGCTGGCGGAGTCGATCGACGACGGCGGTGGGCGGCTGCACGACATCGGTCGGGGTGCCGACCGCCGATTCCTGCGGCTGCGGCACCAGGACTTTCCAGCCCTCGCCGCCTTCATCCTCGGACCCCAGATTCGGGACATCGCATCGACCCTGCTCGGTAGGCCGCCGTACCTGTTCGTCGAGCAGTTCGTAGTCAAGGGCCCGGTGACCGGCGCCGGCTTCGGCTGGCATCAGGACAGCGGGTACGTCGGTTTCGACCATCGGCCGTACCTCACCCTCTGGATCGCCATCGACGCTGCGACGAGTGCGAACGGGTGCATCTCGGTGCTTCCCAGGTCCGCCGAGCGACGCCAGGTCGTCGACCCCCACGACTGGGACGAGACAAACAAGGAGCGGGTTGGCTACCGCGGCGGCGACCCCGGCGTGGCGATCGAATGCTCGGCCGGTTCCATCCTCGCATTCGCGAGCACGACGCTGCATCGGTCCGGCCCGAACACTACCGACCGGCCACGGCGGGCCTACGTCTGTCAGTACTCGGTGGAGCCCATCATCGATCCTGCCACCGGCGAACCCAAGCACTTCGCAACGCCGCTGCCGGCCGGCTCAGTAACTGCGCACAAGCCGTCCGGGTCGATGGGGACGGAACCTCGGACCGTCGTACCTCCGCCGGGGACCGACTCGACGGCCACGTCGCCGCCGACGGTGTCGAGGCGGTCGCCGAGGCGACGGAGCCCGCCGGTCGCCGCCGCAGTCTCGTGGTCGAACCCGCAGCCGTCATCGGCCACCTCGAAGGTCAGCCGACCGTCGCGCTCCGCGACGGTGACGACGATGGAGGTCGCCGCGGCGTGTTTGGTTGCGTTCTGGAGCGCTTCGAGCACCGTGAAGTAGACGGCCGCCTCGACCTCGCGCTCGTGCCGGCCGATCTCGGCGGTGTCGACCGAGACCGCCGGTCGCCCGTCCGTCCGGTGTTCGGCGATGGCGGCCGCGACGCCCTCGGCTTCGAGACGGGGCGGATAGAGCCCGAGGGCGAACCGGTGGAGCACGGCGGTTGCGTCCTCGGCGTTGTCGGCCAGCTCGGCCAGCATTGTCGTCAGCTGTTCGTCGCCGATGAAGGTGTCCCGCAGTCGAGCCTCTTGCAGGCCGGCCTCGACGGCGGCCAATCGCTGGAGCGGACCTCGCTCCAGGTCGGCCTCCAACGAGCGGCGAGCCTCGTCGGCG
>JBCCFN010000110.1:0-16318 GCA_039029715.1 Actinomycetota bacterium
CTCCGAGATCGACCCGCTCCGGACCGAGGCGGCGATCACCTCGGCCTCGAGCGGGGTGGACGACACGTCGAAGGTCAGTCAGAAGACCACGACCACCGTGGCCATGGACTTCGGTCGGATCACGATCGACAACGATCTGGTCCTGTACCTGTTCGGCACGCCAGGCCAGGAGCGGTTCGGGTTCATGTGGGACGATCTGGTCACCGGCGCCCTCGGCGCCGTGGTGCTCGTCGATTCCCGCCGCCTTGCCGACTGCTTCTACGCCGTCGACTATTTCGAGCAGCGCAACATCCCGTTCGTCGTCGGGGTCAACACCTTCGACGGCAAGGAGGATCACGCCCTCGATGACATCGCAAAGGCGCTCCAGCTCAGTCCCGAGGTGCTGGTCCGCTACTGCGACGCCAGGGACCGCAACTCGGTCAAGAGCATCCTGCTCGCCCTGTTCGAGGTCATTCTGTCCCGCATGATGGAGCGCCAGGGGGCGGCCACCGCGGGCTGATCCCCACGGCCAGCCACCGATGGCGGGCCTCGGAGCCTTGGCGCCGGGGTGACCGCCCGTGGCATCGTGGCGGCCATGGCCGAACATCCCCTCGCCCTGTCGACCAGACTGATCGACGGCGGTATCGTCGACACCCCACCCAACCGGGTGAGCAACGAGCTGAGCGAGTTGGCGGACGGCGTCGCCATGGTCGAGTCGTTCTCCCACGTCGTCGCCGTCGACACCGGCGACGGACTGGTCACCTTCGACACCAGCGGCGCGAACACCGGCGCGGTCGTGGTCGAGGCACTGGCCGGCTGGCGTCCGGCACCGGTCCACTCGATCGTCTACACCCACGGCCACCTCGATCACGTCGGTGGGTCCGGCCACTTCGCGGCCGCCGCAGACGCCGCCGGTCGGCCCCGACCCCGGGTCATCGGTCACGAGCTGGTCGCAGCCCGGTTCGAGCGTTACCGCTGGACCTCCGGGTACAACCGTCTCATCAACCTGCGGCAGTTCGGGGGCGCAGCCAAGGCGGCCGCCACCACCGGCGGGGCCACGAAACGACCGTTCCTCCCGGAGCGGACCCTTGAACCGGACGTGATCTATCGGGATCGGCTGGTCGAGTCGGTGGGGGATGACCGGTTCGAGTTCAACCACTGCCTGGGTGAGACCGACGACCACACCTGGACCTGGATCCCAGGCCGGCGGATGATCTGCGCCGGCGACCAGTTCATCTGGAACTTCCCGAACTGCGGCAACCCCCAGAAGGTCCAGCGCTACCCGCTGGAGTGGGCCCGATCGTTGCGGAACATGGCGGCGACGGACGTCGAGCTGTTCGTCCCGGCCCACGGGCTGCCGATCGAGGGCCACGACCGGATCGTCACCTGCCTGACCACGGTGGCCGACACCCTGGAGCGCCTGGTGGCAGACGTCGTCGATGCCATGAACGCCGGTGCGACCCTGGACGAGATCGTCCAGGCGGTGACCGTCCCGGCCGAGGTCCTTGAGCTGCCGTACCTCCGGCCGATGTACGACGAGCCGGAGTTCGTGATCCGCAACGTGTGGCGGCTCTACGGCGGGTGGTGGGACGGCAACCCGGCCCGGCTGAAGCCGCCGGCCGACCGGGCGGTCGGGATCGAGGTCGCGGCACTGGCCGGCGGGGTCACCAACCTGGTCGACCGGGCCCTCGCACTCTCGGCCGATGGCGACCACCGGTTGGCGTGCCAGCTGATCGAGTTCGCAGCGGAGGCCGAACCGGAGGCCCGGGCCGTGCATGAGGCCCGGTCGACCATCTATGGCGCCCGGCGAGGAGCCGAGTCGTCGCTGATGGCCAAGGGCATCTACCTGTCGGCCAAGGCCGATTCGGATGCCGTCGTCACCGGCGAGGTGGGCAAACCGAAGATGGTGCTGGACATCGGCCACCCGGCCTGACCGCTGGCCGTCCGAGTCCTGGTTGCCCGACCCTAGCGATCGAGCGCTTCGTAGCTGACCGTGAACCTGGTCTGATCCGGGCCCGGCCGGATGTGTTCGGCTTGGACCCGGTAGAGGGATCCGATCTCCCGGTCGATGGCCAGGAAGCTCACCGTGGTCGTGTCTCCGTTGGTGGCGAGCACCGGTTCGGGGTCGAGGTCGTCACGCCCGGCGGCGCGGAGGTCGGCATCGTCCGCCAACCCGATCGGGCCCGGGCCGGCATCGAGGTCGACCACGATCCGGGCCATCGAGGGCGCGTCTGGCGTCGAGCCGACGTCGAAGTAACAGGCGTCGAGGACCGCGGGGATGCTCTCGTCCTGGAGTCCCTCGACGATCGAACCGTCCGGCAGGACGGCCAGACGGATCGGTTCGGCGGCGGTCGACCCCTCGTCCCAGCCGCTGACGATGCGGCAGAAGCTCCCTGGGAGATCGCTGGCAGGATCCAGGACGATCCGCTCGGTCGGGGCGTCGAGTATCGACGCCACCGTTTCTCGAATGGCATCTACCGGCAGCTCCGGCGGCTCGGTCGGCGGCCCCGCCGTCTCACCGGTGCACGCCACCGCCCCGGCCCCGAGCAGCAGGCCGACCACCCAGCCGGCGAGACGTCTGACCCGCATCAGCCCAGTATGTCCCCATCCGGGCGCGGTCGTCATCGGTCACCGTCCCGGGGTCGGCTGTTGTCCAGGATGTTGGCCGACCCCTCGACCGGGATCGGCACCGGGGCCGGGGCTCCGGGATCGGTCACCCCGACCATGATCTCGTCGACCAGGTCCTCCTCGGTCACCGGCCGACCGACGATGCCGGTTGCGAAGTCTGCGATCAGGGGACCCTCGACCGGGTCGTCGACCGCCTCGGCGATGCGGCGGTAGGCCCCGCGCTCGGCGGTCAGCATGTACTCGACCCGGTCGATCACCTCGGCCCGGGTCGGCGGCGTCCCGTAGCGGGCCAGCTGGCCGACGTAGTACGCCCGGTACTCGGCCATGAAGTACGCATAGGTTGCCGAGACCCGGTCCTCGTTCACCAGGTGGTTGACCTCGTGGGCAACGGTGTGGCCGGCCAGGTGGGCGGTCCGCGACCCGCTGTCGTCCAGTGGGGCGTTGCCGTCGTCGACGTAGATCGGGTTGAGCCGGAACCGTTCGCCCCCGGCCGAGCCGTAGGCGGTGCCGGTGGTCGACCAGTCGAACCAGTAGGGGGCGTCCGGGGCCAGGAAGCTGTCGAGCGTGTTGTCGATCACGGTTCGGTCGCCACCGTGCTGGGACAGGTAGGCGATCAGCTTTGCCGTCCGCTCGGTGTCGGACTGGTCGAAGTCCTGGAACCAGTCCTGGTCGGAAAGGAGGCCGAGGTTCTCGACCGCCCGATCGTCGGGGTAGTTGGCGGCCTGCCACAGCACGGCGGCCCGCTCGTCGAACGACAGGTCCTCCCGGAAGCCGGACCGATCGGCCAGGTCGTCCAGGTCGATCCGCTGCATCGGATCTCCCAGGGGAGTGCCCGGCCACGGACCTGGGGTGGCATCGTCGATGGCCTCCTCGGCCTCGGCCAACGCCTCGAGGTAGGGGCTGTGGTCACCCAGGTGGGCCTTCAGGTCGGTCGGCAGGGTGGCGAGCAGATCGTAGAACTCGGTCCGTTCCCGGTCGCTCCAGTCGTTGGAGAACCAACCGGTGCTGTGGACGTTGTGGAACAGCCGGACCAGCTGCTGGTCGGTCAGCGCGGCCATGACCGGCCGCCGCTGGTCCGGGTCCAGGTCTGCCAGCAGATCCCGGACGCCGTTCAGCTCGCCGTTGGAGATGCCGAGATCGTCACCGTTGTCGATCCGGTCGACCACGCCGCGGTGTGCGGCCACCGCCTCGACCACCCGGTCCGGTGGTCCATCGGTCACCGCCGCGGCCCGTTCGGCCAGGACCCGATCGACCGCAGCCGTCCGGTCGGTCCCGGTCACCGAGAGCCCGGCCTGGCGGAGGACCCAGTCGATAGTGGCATCGTCGACCACGACGTCCGGTTCGGCCGCAGGGTCGAACGCAGCCAGCGCGTCCCGGACCAGGGCTACGAATGCGGTGGTGATGACGGTCTCGTCAAGCAGCTCACCGATCCGGGCGTCCGGTACTGCGACGTCCGGCCCGACCGCGGCCACGACCGTTGATCGGGACCGCTCGATCCGGTCCGCCACCGCCCCGAGCGCCGCCGCATGCCGGTGGCCCCGATCGACGAATGCGGTCAGTGCGGTGGTGTCCGCAGACACCTCGGTGACGTTCGGTCCGGCCACGATGACTCCTCCCTGCCCGGACCGTACGGCCGGATGGGTGGATCGAGCCATGGGGACCGGTCCCCCTCGCCGGTCGAGGGCCGGCTGATTGCGGGGTCGGTGGCCCTGCTAGGTTCGTCGACGTGTCGCCCCTGTCCCGGTCTCGGACCCGCCGCCGGCAACCCCGGCCCGTCGGCCGGGGAGTGCGGCCGGCATGACCGGGACCACTGCGGACCGCGACGGCTGGTCGGTGGCCCTCGTCATCGGCCTGGTTGCCGCCACCCTCGCCCTGCTGGCGGCCGGACTGGCCATGGTGAGCGTGCTCACCAACGGTCCGCCGGATGCCCGGTTCGCTCAACCCGACCCCGATCAGCCGGCCGGCCCGGCCCGGCCGATCGGGGAGCTCAATCTCCCGAGCGGGGCGGGCGAGGACGGTCCGGGAGCAGAGATCCTGGCGGTGATGGCCACGATCGACGGGCCATTCGCCGCCGAGCGGACGAACGTGGAGGTCGCCCGGGCGGTCCTCGGTCTTGCCGATGCGGTCTGCAACACCGTTGTGGATGTCGACGATCAGGTCGAGCTGGAATTCGCCTTCGGGTTGTCCTGGGATGCGCTCGGCGGTGGCGGCTCGTTGACCGAGTTGTTCTCGACCCGGGATCGCTACATCCGCTTCGCTGAAGCGGTCCTGCCGTGGCGCTGCCCGGACCAGGCGGAGCGGCTCGGGCTCTGACCGGCGGGTCTCGCAGCGGGTCTGGCTGCCATACTCGCGACCATGGCTGCAGCGCTCCTGCCAAGCATTTTCAACGACGTGATCGGCCCGGTCATGCGCGGTCCGTCCAGTTCCCACTCGGCCGCTGCGGTTCGGATCGGGTTGCTGGTGCACGATCTGTGCGACGGAGTACCGGACGTCGTCGAGCTCGACTACGACACCGAGGGTTCGCTCGCCACCACCCACACCAGTCAGGGGACCGACATGGGTCTCTACGGTGGGCTGCTCGGCTGGGCCGCAGACGACGCTCGGTTGCCCGGCGCCCCGGCCGAGCTGGCCGCTCGGGGAACCCGGATCGAGGTCCGGAAGCCGACCCTCAACGACCCGCACCCCAACACCTACCGGATCCATGTGGAGCGTGCGGGCGAGGCCCATGACGTGATTGCCCTGTCGACCGGCGGTGGGATGATCGAGGTGATCTCGGTCGACGGGCATCCGGTGCAGTTGTTCGGCGACGCGGCCGTGACGCTGCTGACGGTTGAGGGAGCGGAGGCTGCGGCTGCGCTCGAAGGGGTGCTGGTCGCCCTGTCGGGCGCCGACGAGGTCGCGGTCGTCCCCGCCACCTCCGGCGACCGGTACCTGATCATCGCCACCGGCCAGAAGCCGCTCGATCTGGACCCGGTGGCGGATCGCCTGGCCAGCCTTGGGGTGTCAGCGGTGCGGTCCCTGCGACGGGTCCTCCCGGTCGGGTCCCGCCCCGGGATGACCGTGCCGTTCAATCGGGCCGGGGAGCTGACCGAGCCGGAGACGCTTGACGACCGTCCGCTGTCCGATTGGGCCATCGCCTACGAGGCGGCCCGGGGCGGGATCACCGAGGCCGAGGTGCTGGCAAAGGCCCGACACATCCTCGATCTGATGCGGCGTGGGGTCGAGACCGGGCTGGCCGGCACCGAGTACGAAGATCGGATCCTCGGTTGGCAGAGCGGGCGGTTCACCGAGCTGGCGGCCGCCGGGGCGCTGCTGGACGGCGGCCTGCTGAACCGGATGATCGCCTACGTCACGGCGTTGATGGAGGCGAAGTCGGCGATGGAGGTCATCGTGGCCGCCCCGACCGCCGGGGCCTGCGCCACATTCCCCGGCGCGCTGCTGGCCACGATCGACGAGGTCGAGGCCACCCCCGAAGCGGCGGAGCGGGCGCTGCTGACCGGCGGGCTCATCGGCGTGTTCGTCACCAACGGGTCGAGCTTCGCCGCCGAGGTCGGCGGGTGTCAGGCCGAGACCGGCGCCGGCGCAGCGATGGCGGCCGCCGCCCTGGTCGAGCTGGCCGGCGGGAGCGCAGACCGGTCGTTGTCAGCGGCAAGCCAGTCGTTGCAGAACGTGCTCGGCCTGATCTGCGATCCGGTCGGCAACCGGGTCGAGGCACCGTGCCTCGGCCGGAACGTGACCGGGGCGGCCAACGCCCTGAGCTGTGCCAACATGGCCCTGGCCGGCTACGACCATCTCATTCCCTTCGACGAGGTGGTCGATACTCACCGCCAGGTCAGCGAGCTGATGGCCCGAGAGCTCCGCTGCACCGGCCTGGCCGGCCTGGCCACCACCCCGACCGCAAAACGGATCGAGCTCGGCCTCACCAGACGGGCGGCATCGACCCCGGCGCCGGCCGGGCGGCCGTGATCACTGTGGTGGTTTTGTCGGGTCTGGGTAGCCGCAGTCCCAGGGGAGTTCGCCTGCGAGTTTTCGGGGGATGAGGCCGGCGACCTGGTTGGGGTCGTAGTAGGTGCGTTCGAGTTGGAGGAGGGTCGGTGCCCAGTTGGGGTTGTCGAGGATGAGGCTGCTGACCATGAGGTTGAGCCAGCCCTTGAACTCGGTTGGGGAGTAGAAGTGGAGTGGGGGATTGATCTTGAGGTAGATGTCGTGCATGGCGCCGACGAGGTAGTGGGCGCCGGGTTCGAACTCGGGGATGCCGAGTGGTTCCATGTCTTCCCAGTCCCAGCAGGCGGTCGCACCGGCGCCGCTCTCGAAGGTCAGTCCGCCATAGGGCGGCTCGAACAGGTACTCCCAGAGGTCTCTTGATCTCTTGGCGGTGCCATCTCCAGTCGAGTGACCGAGGTGGAAGAGATAGACGAACGTGGCGTGGTGTTGGTGTCCACTTGCGCTGTTCGGGTCAATTGCCATTGGTTCCCTTCGGATCGATCGGATGCACATTGTCCACGGTCGGCGTCCCGTTTGCATCCAACTTCAGGTAGACGAGGATCTTGATATTCCGGTCCTCGACCGGAATCAAGAGCCGCCCATTCGGATCGGCTCGAAGTGCATCGACGTTCTCGTTGAGCGCCTCGATCCCGACGTTGCGCAGCCAGGACGTCATTTCCTGGTCGGAGATGACGTTCGGGAAGTAGACGGTCTTGTCCTTTACCGCAGCCTTGTAGACCACGTCCCCATTGTCGTCGAGCTTGATCGCACCGTTGCCCTCGCGGGCCGGGAGCCGATAGCTGATCGTCTCACCGATGGTGACGCCATCGGCCCGCACGACCGGGGTGCGGCCGAGGACGAGGGCCGGTTCGCCGAGGCCGAACGGGTCGGCCAACGCCTGTTGGAACTCCACGGCATTGTGGCCCCCACTCAAACCACCGTTGCTGATGCGATAGCTGCCGTCCGGGTTGCGGTCTGGATAGACGATGTGGCGGTCCAGGTCCGGGCGGGTGGCTCGGAAGACCTCCGGCGTCCTGTCCAGGAGATGGTTGGTGGTGGCGGGGAGACCGAGCTCGAAGGCGGACAGCACCCCGATCATGGCCAGCTGTCGCTGCTTCTCCGACGGCGACAGGTCGCTCTCCAGGATTCGGATGGCCTGCTGGAGGTTGATGCCGGCCTCGGCCGCCTCGGTGCCACGGTTGGCCCACCGCAGGGTGCCGGCCAGCCGAGGACCGAGCTGGCGGCCCCCGACACCGACCAGTCCCGCCCCGCCGGCCGTGACCGCAGTCAGCGCCCCATCGCCCAGGGTCAGGTAGGCCTCCCGGGCCACCGGGTCGGACCAGTCGCCGCCGTGGTCGAGATGGTGGTAGAGCTGAGTCCCGCCCTCGTAGATCTGGTAGGCGGCGGCCGAGCCGAGCAGCAACGTCCCCCCGGTTCCGATGGTGGCCGCCGCGCCGGCGGAGACGAACGGGGTTGCCGTCCCGAGCGACCCGACGATCACGGCGATCGAGCCGACGATGATCACCCCGGTCAGGACCGGTTGGCCGTACCGCTCCCAGGTGGTGTCCGGGTAGTTCTTGGTCCGTCCGCTGACCAGGGTGATGCCACCGTCTTCGCCGGCGGCGGGGGAGATGAAGGTCGACTGGCCGAACGTGCCGTCTGTCGATCCGGCGAACGACACCCGCCCCGGTGGCAGCTCGTTGTGTTGCCACCAGTCGCCCGGGTCGTCGTAGTGCTTGCCGTTGAGGTCGATGTAGTGGGTGGCCCCGCTGCTGTCCTTGACCCCGAACAGCAGCAGGTTTGCGCTCTGCCCGCCGGTCCGGAGGTGGACCGGGATCACCTCGATGTCGTCGACCTCCCAGTTCTCGTACAGCTCGTCGACGATCCGGTCGACCGTGGCATCCCCGCCACCACCCTCGAGCCCGAGCGCCAGCCGGACGAACCCCTCGGCGTCGACGGCGGCGCTTCGATCCGCAAGCTGCTCGGCCAGTTCGGTCCCGGCGGCGAAGCGCTCGGCGTGGTGCCTGGCAACCGCATCGTTGACGACGTCGTTGTCGAGCGGGTCGACTGCGAACGTGTCGGCAGTCCAGCCGTTGGCCAGGATCAGTTCGATCAGGACCTCCCGGTCCGCGTCGTGGAGTGCGGTGTCGAGGCCGAGATGGTTGCGGCCGCCCTCCGACTCGCCGATGGCCCGGATGGCGTCCAGCTGGGCGTCGGTTGGCGGGTTGTCCGGATCGAGCAGCAGTGCGGTCTGGACCAGGTACTCACCGTTGACCAGCGGGTTGTCCCAGCCGTCGCCCCCGCCGTGGAATTGCTCGGCGGTCCAACCTCGGTCGAGGACCATGTGGATCAGGCGGTTGCGATCGGCGAAGGTGGTGCGCCCGCCGAGTCCGAACAGGTCCCGGCCCTGGTCGGTGCCGACGATGGCTGCCAGTTCGGCCTCGACCGTGGCGGTCGGCTCGGTGCCGTGGAGCTCCCGGTGCAAGGCCCGGGCCACCTCGACCGTCACCGCAGCCGACAGGGCCTCGTGGTCCGAGACGAACGTGTCGACCGTCCAATACTCCAGCGGTCCGGCAGGGTGTCCGGTCGGGACCCGGCCGGCGATGGTGGCCTGGACCAGGAGACTCCGGGTTGCGGCGTCGAGGTCCGAGCCGTCCGGGGTCAGCAACTGTCGACCGGCGCCGTGCCCGTAGATCTCGACCAGCCGGGTCCCGTGTTGGTCCTGGGCGTCCCGATCCCCGGGGTTGGCCGCCACCGCCACCGCCCGGGGCACGACGTCTGCGAACCGGGTCGGCCAGCCGTCGACGGTGTAGGCCTCGGTGGAGGCGGTCGACAGCAGCATCAGGACGAAGCCGCCGCCGGCGTCGCCGAGCGCCGGTCCGCCGGCCCCGCTGCGCTCCTCGGCCCGTTCCACCAGCGCGACCGTCACGGCTGCCGCCGCTTCGGCCCGAAGGTCGACCGCATTGGTCGGGTGCCCGTCCCGCAGCGGCCGATCCAACGCCAGCGCAGCCGCCACCAGCGCTGCGTCCTTGGGCGTCAGGTCGTCGAGGTGGGCGGCCGCCTGCTCCGGACCGAGGATCGAGAACAGCGACATGACAAGCGTCGAGCTGACGGCGGCGGCCTGGTCGGCGTCGCCGCCGGTCTGCTCGGTCAGCGTGGCCTGGCGGGTCAACGAGTCCGCAAGCGCCGCCGTCAGCGCCGGGTGGTCGTCCCCGGTGTGGTCGTGGCCGATGAGCGCCAGCTCCCGCAGGCCCCCATTGCGGCCGATGTCCAACCCGTCCGGGTCGGTCAGGGCGGCCGCGGTACGGGAGCCGACGAAGGCATCGACCAGGAACGCCTGCTCCGCCTTTTCGAGCGACCCCAGCGGCCCGTCCCCGTCGAACGACTCGACCAGACGGTTCCCGCCGAGGTCTGCGACCGCAACCCAACCGGCGATCGCCTCCTGGCGGATCACCGCCTCGGCCAGGGTGTCCGGACCCCGGGTCCGGTCGGCGGCGACCAGCCAGGCGTCGGCCTCCGACAGGTCGAACCCGTCCGACCCGTCTGCGGCCGCCAGCTCGGCCAGATCGTCTGGGTTGCGACGGTAGTGGTCTGCCGCCGCGGTCAGTTCGGCGACCACGGCGTCCAGCTCCTCGCCCCGGATGCCGGCTCGGCGAAGCCGGTGCCGGAGGTCCCGGGCCGCCCGGTCGTCTCCCGCGCCGGCGGCCAGCGCCTCGATCACGGCCGCCGGGTCATCTGGCGGACCGTCTTGGCCGAAGATCTCCTCGTGGTTCCGGCCGAGGGCTACGGCGGCCCGGGTCTCGTCGTCCAGCTGATCGAGGATCAGCCGATCGAGGTTGAGCCGGTACCGCTGGGCTGCGGCGTGATCGCCCCGGGCCAGGGCCTCGGCCAGCAGCCGCTCCAGCCGGCTGGCCTGGTAGGCCACCCCGTCGATCCGGTCGGCGAGCGCATCGTCTATGGCTGCGGCCCGGTCCGCCCCGGTGAGCGCCAACCCGTCGGCATGGAGGGCCACGTCGACCACGCCGGCCGGCGCCACCGCCAATCCCTCGCCGCCGGCGAAGGCGGCCAGTGCGTCGCGGACCGTGGTGACGAACGCGGTGCTGATCGTGGTTTCACTCAACAGCTCGCCGAAGGGGGCCCGGCCGATCGGCAGCGGGGCGTCGGCACCGATGGCGGCCACCACCCCGGCCCGCCTGGCCTCGATCCCCTCCTCCACCGCCTGCAGCTTTGCCAGGTGGACGGCGCCCCGGTCGATGAAGATCGACAGGTCGGCCGTATCGGCCTGCACCTCGTCGGTTCCCGCCCCGATAGGTCCCTGTCCACCGGTCACGGCGCACCTCCTCAACCGCTCGACCGTTGTGCCGGCCCAACCTCCCGAGCGGCATGTGTCGATTGTCCCCACCGCTCCCCGGAACGAACATGGGGACCAGTCCCCTAGTGCCCTGACCACAAACCTTTGCGGTGTTTGCCCGGCGCATGGCGTCGCTGGCGGCGTCCTCGTCGTCCCTCTCACGCTCACAAGTGAGCGGAACTCCTGCGTCCTTGCCAGCGACGCCATTCACTCGGGCAAACCCGAGCGAACGTTCATGGTCAGGGCACTAGATGGTTCGGAGCCGCAGGAATGCTCACCGAGTGTGGGCGCGAACCGATGGGAGTCGATGACCGGATCGACCACTGCGGGGCCGCTGACGTCTCGCAACCCGGGCCTCCGGTTCGGGCCGGACGAGGCGCCGTGGCAGCGGAGGCTCCCGGAGTTCGCCTCGGCCGTCGAGGCGGTGTCGTTGATCATGCCCCACGCCGAGCCCTATGTCGTCGACGCCGCCGAGCGCGTCCTCGACGACCTGCCGCCGGATCTTCGAGGCCAGACGCGAGGCTACATCCGCCAGGAGCGGAGCCACCATGCCCAGCACCGGCGGTTCAACGATGCGGTGATCGGCGTCCCGGGGGACCGGGTCGGGCGGTGGTTGGCCGGGCTCGATCGGGCGATGGCGGCGACGTTCCGGTTCCTCAGTCGGCGGAGCGCCCGGTTCGGGATCGCCTTCGCCGCCGGGTTCGAGACGATCGCCTTCGCCGGCGCCCGCTGGGTCGAACCCCGCATCGGTCGGTTGTTCGGTGCGGCCGATGACGACGGGGCCCGGTTGTTCCTCTGGCACCTGGCCGAGGAGGTCGAGCACAAGGGAGTGGCCCACGACGCCTGGATCGCCGCCGACGGCCGCCGGAGCCGCTATCTGCTCGCCATGTGGACCGCGGCGTTGCTGCTGGCGGTGTTCAGCTTCGCCGGGACGATGCTGCTGCTGGTTCGTCGCCGGCGCTGGTGGTCGCCGTTGGCTCACGCCCGGTTGGCCTGGTGGTCGCTGACGTTCGTGTTCGAGGCGGTGACGCTGATGATGGTCAGCGCCCTCCCCGGCCACCACCCGGACCAGTTGGCCGATCCCGGCTACCTCAAGGCCTGGCTCTGGGACCTGGACGCCGACCGCTGAGCTTGGTCCACCGGCCTCCGTCCGTCGACAATGGAGGCATGAACGAGTCCCCGCTTGAACAGGTTCGTCTGATCGGCCCGAAGCTGGCCGCCCGGTCGGCAGATATCGAGGAGCTGCGGACGCTGCCCGAGGACGTCGTCGAGCTGGTCCGGCCGACCGGTGCGTTCCGGATGTACGTCCCAGACGATGACCTGGACGGTCCCGGGGTGACGGCGTGGGAGAGCCTGGAGATCATCGAGGAGCTCGGCTACCACGACGGTGCGGTCGGCTGGTGCGCCGCCATCGGATCGACCACGTCGCTGCTGTCGTCCTACCTGCCGGACCCGTTCGCCACCGAGATCTTCGGTTCCCGGGACGGGATCGCCGGCGGGTTCGCCGCTCTCAACGGCCGGGCGGTTCCGGTCGACGGCGGACTCCGGGTGTCCGGGACCTGGCAGTGGGGGTCCGGGACCAGGCATTGTGACTGGGTCGGCGGTGGCTGCCTGATCGTCGACGAGGACGGCACACCGACGCCGCGAGCAGACGGGCTGGCGGCGCCGTTCGTGTTCTTTCCGGCCGAAGAGGTCGAGTTCATCGACACCTGGCACTCGTCCGGGCTGGCCGGGACCGGCTCCGGTGACTATCGGGTGACCGACGTGTTCGTCCCCGAGGGTCGATGGGCCCAGACCGGCCGGGACCGTCCCCTCCGCTCGAACGCCCTGGCCCGGTTCTCGTTCTTCGGCCTCCTGGCCTGCGGGGTCGCGGCCTCGGCGATGGGGATCGCCCGGCGGTCGATCGACGAGCTGGCGGATCTGGCCGGGTCGAAGAAGCCCCAGGGCAGCTCACGGGAGCTGCGGGAACGAACCCCGGTCCAGGCCGATGTTGCCATCGCCGAGGCGACACTCCGCTCGGCCTGGTCGTTCCTCCGGGACACGGTCGAGGAGGCATGGGCCGCCGCCGCCGATGGCCAGGTCCCGAACGACGAGCAGCGCCGGCTGCTTCGGCTGGCCGCCACCCACGCCACCCAGTCGGCGGCCCAGGTCGCCGAGTCGATGTACAAGGCGGCCGGCGGGGCCGCCGTCTACCGGACCAGCCCGATCCAGCGGTGCTTCCGGGACACCTACGTCGCAACCCAGCACGCCATGGTCGCTCCTCGGACCTACGAGGTCCCCGGCCGGATGTTGCTCGGGCTGGAGACCAACACCGCCATGCTGTAGCTCGGGATTCGGGCCGGTCAGGTCACGCCTGTTGCGACCCCGACGCAGACTGCGACGATGCCGCCGATGAGGAGCCAGAAGTTCGGTCGGAGCCACTTGTCCATCGAGCCGCCGATCGACTGTAGACCTCGGGCAACGATCCAGAGAAACACGACAGCACCGAGCAGGAGTACGAGCCACCCCGGCAGCGTCTCCGGCCAGTTCAGCCAATCGGGAGAACAGCAGGTCGAGTCAGCTGCGTTTGCGGCGAGGTCCAGGGACACGCATCGACAATAGCTCGATCAAGATAAATAAATCATCATTCAGCGTCGGGCCAGAAGCGGCTGGGGGCACGTGATGCCCGGTCAAGGTGTGCGGGCCACGGTCGGGGTGTCCTATCGTCTCCGGCCATGGCGACCGCACACATCAACGGCATCGACATCCGCTACGAGGACTCGGGCGGGGACGGCCCGGTCCTCCTGTTCAGCCACGGCTTCCTGATGGATCACACCATGTTCGATCCCCAGGTTGCCCATTTCGCCGACCGCTACCGCTGCATCCGCTGGGACGAGCGAGGCTTCGGCGACACCCCGGCCGGTGGCGACTTCACCTACTGGGACTCCGCCGCCGATGCGGTCGGTGTCCTCGACGCCTGCGGGGTCGAGCAGGCGGTCTGGGTCGGGATGTCGCAGGGCGGGTACCTGTCGCTGCGGGGCGCCCTGGCTCACCCGGAGCGGGTCGGGGCGCTGGTCCTGATCGACTCGTCCGCCCACGTCGATCCACCGGAGGCGGTCGAGGGGTACCAGCAGATGCTCGGCGCCATGACCGGCGACGACGACGAGGTCTGGGCCGCCACCGCAGAGATCGTGGCCGGCCTGATCCTCGGCGAGCCCGACCTCAATGCGACCTGGATCCAGAAGTGGGCGGACCGTCGGCCGATGCCGGACCTGCCCGCCGCCGGCGGTGCCCTGCTGGGGCGGGATGACATCTCGGGCCGGATCGGTGAGATCGGCTGCCCGGTGCTGTCGATCCACGGGACCGAGGATCAGGCCATCCCGCTCGAGGCGGCCCAGGCCGTGATCGACGGGGTCCAGGACGGTCGCCGGTTGGTCGAGGTCCCTGGCGCCGCCCACGCCCCGAACCTGAGCCATCCCGAGGTGGTCAACGCAGCGATCGACGCGTTCCTGGCCGAGCTGTAGCCGCGCCGATCGCCCGGCCCTTCGGGGCGATGACCCTATGGCGCCCTGACCCTACGGCGCGATGACCCTACGGCGCGATGACCACTGTGCCGGCCGGGAGATCGGTCACCAGCTCCACCGTGGACCCGGACCGCTGGCCGATGCCGACCTCGACGAACCGGGTCGAACCGTCGTCGTCGACCACCTCGACCGCATAGGCCCCGCCATCCAGGCGGGTCAGGGCGTTGGCCCGGACCGCCGTGACCTCGGCCGCTACCACCTCGGTCCATGACACCGTGACCGGGACGGCCTCCCCTTCGGGGAGGGCGGCGGTCGGGTCGGCCAGGTCGGCGGTGACCCACCAGGTGCCGTCGCCGGCGGCGGCGATGTCGGTCACGGCTGCGTCGACGGTGCTGCGGTCCGGCAACCTGGCCGACAGGGCGTCCCCGACCTCGATCGAGCGCAGCAGATCGCCGCCGATGGCGGTCCGGAGGACCCGGTCGGTGGTGGCGAGGGTCAGGACCATGTCTTCGCCGGTCACCCGGTCACCCGCCGTGACGTCGACCGAGGACACGATCGAACCGGCCGGGGCGAACACGATCGTCCCGAGGGCGACCACGCCGGTCTCGGGAAGGCCGAGGTCGGCCTGCCACCGTTCGACCGCGGCCGAGGTGGCGTCGGTGAAGGTGGCGTCGACGGTCATCAGCCCGTCCGGGTCGTAGCCGAGATCGGCCAGCCCGGCCTCCAACTGCGCCACGTCTGCCCCGACGTCGTCGACCGTCATCGTCCGCCAGGTCGGGACCGCACCGGTCAGGACGGTGGTGGTCGCGTCGTCGATGGTGAACAGGCGCAGGCCGGGAACGGCCGGCGTGCCCGGCTCGACCACGGCGGTCACGGTCCCGGCCGTGCCGGGGCTGACCATCCGGCGGTCCGTGACCATCAGCTCTCCGTCGGCCTCGTTGGTCGTCGACAGGTTCACGATGGACAGCTCGGTCCGGTCCCGGACCACGGCGGCATCACCGCCGGTGTCGTCACCGAATCGGGACAGCGGGTCGGTCACGATCAGGGCGGCGACCAGGGCGCCGGCAACCAGGATCGACGGGAGCCATCTGCGGGTCCGCATCATGCCGCCCGCAGTGCTTCGGTCGGGGCGAGGCGGGCGGCCCGCATCGCCGGGTACAACCCGGCCACGGCGCCGATGACCAGGGCGGCGAGCACCCCGCCGACCATCGCCTCCGGCGGGACGACGACCTGCCAGTCCTGACTGCTTGCGTAGGCTGCGGTCACTGCGACACCGACCAGGACGCCGGCCACCCCGCCCAGTGACGACAGCAGCAGCGCCTCGGTCAGGAACTGGCGGCGGACGTGGGCCCGCGTCGCCCCGAGCGCTCGCCGGAGTCCGATCTCGTTCCGCCGCTCGATCACGGCGATCACCATCACGTTGGCAATGCCGACACCGCCGACCAGGAGTGATACCGCACCGAGGCCGAGGAACAGGTTGGTGAACGCCGATTCGGTCGCCTCCTGGGCCTCCAGCAGCTCAGACGGCCGGGAGATCGACACCTCCTCCGGGTTCTGGGGGTCGACGGTTGCGCCAAGGACACCCCGGACGTCATCGATCCGGGCCGGGTTGGTTCGGAGGTAGATGGCGGACGGGTTGAGCTCGCTCTCGAACAGGGACTCGGCGACCGGCTTGCCGATCAGGGCCCCCCGGTCGAGGTCCGGGGCCAGCGGGAACGGCTCCAGGACACCGATGACGGTGAACCACTCACCGCCGATCAGCAACATCATCCCGTGGTCGACCCGTTCAACCCCGAGCCGCTCGGCGGTGACCGAGCCGAGGACAACGGTCGGTACGGCGGCGGTTGCCTCGGACAGCCACGCCCCGGTCGCC
>JBCCFN010000111.1:0-16174 GCA_039029715.1 Actinomycetota bacterium
CAGCGGCCTGGTCCGGTCCATCGGCTCCTGGTACAGGCGGGCGGCCAGGTCGAGCAGCTGTCGCCTCGAGCCCGGGGCCGGCAGCTCGATCTGCAGGATGTGGTAGTCGAGGTCGAACTCGGGGTCCGGGGCCCAGCTCGGCGGGGTGAACCGGCCGAGTCCGGGGACAACCCGTTGATAGAGGCGGGGGAGGCGGGTGACGCCGTAGGCCAGCTGGGTCCGGAACCGGTCCACGTCGACCGGCTGGTCGAGGATGGTCAGGCTGGCCCCGCTCGGGTTGAGCCACGGGTCCTTCTCGATGTTCCACATGAGCGCCTCGTGCTCGGTCATGCGGGTGGTGGTGTCGACGTCTCGGTCCTTTGATGCCATCGCTCTCGGTCCTTCCGATCGGGGCAGGGGGTCAGGTGTCGGTGCCGGGGCGGCGGTCGCCCTCGGCGTTCGGGTCGCCCGAGTACCCGGGCGGGAAGGTGGCGAGCAGCTCCGCTTCGGTCGGGGTCCGGTGGACCCGGGCCTCGTCCGGGAGCAGTTCGACCAGTGCCGCCATGATGGCCTCGGTGTCGGCGTCCGGGTCGGTCCCACCGATCGACACCGGCGGTCCGACCGTAGCGGTCACTTCCGGCCGGTTGCGGAGCGAGAAGCTCGGCAGCCTGGCGCTGCGGGGCCAGACCTTCTCGGTCCCCCACAGCCCGACCGGGATCACCGGGGCGCCGGTCATGGCGGCCAGGCGGGCGGCTCCCCATCGGCCCTTGAGGACCGGGTCGAAGAACGCCGGGCCCCGGGGGATCGTCCCCTGGGGGGCCATCATCACCAGCTCGCCGCCACGAAGCGCAGCGGCCGCCTTCTCGAGCGGCTCGTCCGATCCGGATGCCCGCTCGACCCGGATCCCGCCGAGGGCCTTCAGCAGCCGGCCGGCGATCGGGACGTCGAACACCTCTTTCTTGCCGAGGCCCCGGATGGTCCGACCGGCCTTGGCCACCACCAGACCCATCACGGTCGGGTCGAAGTAGGAGCGATGGTTGAACACCACAAGCGCCGGCCCGTCGGCCGGGATGTGCTCGATCCCCTCGAACCGGAACTTGACGTTCGGGGCGACCAGCTCGGGCCGGACCAGGGGTCGGGTCCAGTCCTGGATCTCCCGGCCCGCCACCTTGGCCACGCCCTCGGAGAGATCGAGGTGGCGGATCGGCCAGCCCTTGATGGTGGCGGTGGCCGCCAGCTGGGCGTCTGGGTTGACCGCCACCGGGTTGCCGACCGCTTCCAGCAGCGGGGCGTCGTAGTAGCTGTCGCTGTAGGCGAAGCTGCGCGACAGGGCCACGCCGTTTGCCTCGGCCCAGGTGGTGACGGCCTCGGCCTTTGCCTTGCCCCAGACGAAGGGGCCGTCGGTCTCGCCGGTGTAGGTCCCGTCTGCCTGGACCCACCGGGTGCAGACCACGTCATCGAAGCGGAGCGCCTCGGCCAAGGGGCGGACGAACGGCTCCGGGGAGGTGGTGGCCAGCACCAGCTTGGCCCCGGCGGCCCGGTGCTCCTCGATCACCTCGGGGGCGAAGGGCTGGAGCATCCCGACCAGTTCCTCGGCTGCCTCCTTGCAGGCGGCGTCGACCTCGGCCACCGACCAGCCCTTTGCCGCCCGGGAGGCCAGTCTGGCCGGCTGCATCATCAGCCAGTTCTCGCCGAACTGCTCATAGAACCTGGCCAGGGTGTCAGCGAACGGCAGCTCCCGATCCCCGGCGACTCCCGCGTCGATCAGGTGGCGCTGGATGACCGTGGATGACGAGCCGGCGATGAGGGTGCGATCGAGATCGAAAATGGCGGCGTGGCTGGTCATATCGACAACCTAATGTCAGTAGCTGACAAAAGTCAATGGCTGACATTTTGCTCCAGCTGGCCTAAGGTTGTGCGCAGTGACCTCCTCACCTGCCTCCCCGACCGGTTCCTCGGCCGAGCCATACTCCAGCCCGCTGGCGACCAAGCTGGACCCCGGTCGGCGTTCCCGGAAGAAGACCAAGACCC
Source organism: Actinomycetota bacterium (assembly GCA_039029715.1). Lineage (GTDB taxonomy): Bacteria > Actinomycetota > Acidimicrobiia > Acidimicrobiales > SZUA-35 > JAHELU01. The sequence goes on from JBCCFN010000111.1 coordinate 2,011, forward strand.
GTAGCGACCTCATGGAGGCCGGGGCCCGGCTGTTCAAGGATCGGGGGTTCGACGAGACGACGACCAGCGACATCGCCGAGGCCGCAGACGTCTCGCAGCGGACGCTGTTCCGCCACTTCCCGACCAAGGAGGCGCTGCTGTACGGCGACATGGAGGAGCTGCAGCTCGAACTGCGGGACGCCCTGGCCGACCGCCCGTTGGACGAGCCGATCCTCACCGTGTTGCGGGCCGTGATGCTGTCACTGGCCGACAACTTCGAGCGGCACCGTGACCGCCGCCTGCTCCAGGCCAGCCTGGCCGCCCGGTACCAGTCGGTGTCGGCCTACAGCCGGGCCGTGGTCCAGACCGGATGGGAGCGGGAGCTGATCATTGCGGTGGCGGCCAGGCTCGGGGTCGACCCGATGATGGATCCCCGGCCGGAGATCCTGGCCGGCGCAACCATGTCCGCCATCCGGATCGCCACCAGGCAGTGGACGGCCTCCGGCGGTGGTGAGGACTACATCGCCCTGATCATCAACGCCCTGGACGCCATCCCCGAACTCGGCTCCTTCGATCGGCCGACGCCCTGACCCGACCGCCTTGAGCGAGGGCATGGCCCGTGTCATGCTTCACACAGTGATCGCCAGGACGCCCCAACCCGTCGGCCGGCACGTCCGGCCCTGGCCGCCGAGGGTGGCGCGCCGATGAACCTGGGACACCTGATCGAGGAACACCCAGCGGACCGGGTCGCACTGATCGACGGTGAGACCACCGTGACCTACGGCGAGCTGCGGTCCCGGGTCGGTGCGGTCCGGGCCCGGCTGGTGGCGGACGGGATCGGCGTCGACGGTCGGGTCGGTGTGATGGCTGGCAACGAGACCGCGTTCGTGGTCGCCGCCCTCGCCGGCCTCGGCGTCGGTGCTGCCGTGATCCCGATCCGCCCGACCAGCCCGCTGCCCGAGCTCGAGCGCAAGCTCGAGGTGGTGGCGCCGGACGTCGTTCTCCTCGGCGAGAGCGGAGCCTGGGCCCTGGCCCACCAGGCCGGCCTGTCCGCCCCGCTGGTCGACGTTGCCGAACTGCCGACCGTGGTCGACGATCCACCGCCGGTCGCCACCCGGCGAGGCGATGACCTGGCGTTCCTGCTGCTGACCAGCGGCGTATCGAGCGACGCCAAGGTGGCCATGCTCAGTCACCACAACCTGGCCTGGGTCCAGGAGGCCATCACCGTCAACGCAGCCGAGGGGGTCGGCCCGGACGACACGGTGCTCGGCGTGCTGCCGTTCACCCACATCTTCGGCCTCAACGTGGTGCTGCTGGCCCCGCTACGGGTCGGGGCGACCATCGTCCTCCAGCAGCGGTTCGACGCCGAGCTCAGCCTGGAGCTGATCCGGACCCACGGGGTCACCACCGTCTCCGGCGCGCCGCCGATGTGGCAGCGGTGGGCCGCCGCCCCTGGCCCGGACGACGCGCTGGCCACCGTCCGGTCTGCGTCCTCCGGGGCGGCCGCCCTGCCGAGCGATGTGTTCGAGGCGATCCGGGACCGCTACGGGGTGGAGATCGGGCAGGGCTACGGCCTGACCGAGACCTCACCGGTCGTGACCTGGAGCCGTGGCATCACCATCCGGCCGACCTCGGTCGGCCAGCCCCTCTCGGGGGTCGACATCGTCCTGGTCGATCCGGACGGCACCCCGGTGGAACCCGGGGACACCGGGGAGATCGTGATCCGGAGCCCCGGCGTGTTCAAGGGCTACCTCGACGCCCCGGACCTGACCGATGCGGTCCTGACCGGCGACGGGTGGTTCTGGACCGGTGACGTCGGCGTCTTCGACGACGAGGGCTACCTGTTCCTGGTCGACCGGATCAAGGACATCATCATCGTCTCCGGCTTCAACGTGTACCCGGCCGAGGTCGAGTCGGTCCTGATGGACCACCCGGCGGTGAAGGGCGCGGTCGTCGTCGGGACCGAGCACGGCGAGACCGGGGAGACCGTGGTGGCCCACGTCTCCGGCGAGGTCGACGAGGCCGAGCTGGACCGGTTCGCCCGGCTTCGGCTCAGCAGCTACAAATGCCCGACCGAGTACCGATTCGTCGACGAGTTGCCGGTCGCTCCCACCGGGAAGTTGATCCGCCGGGAGCTCCGATGACCCCGATCGCCGCCGCCCCACCGTCCGGAAGCGTTCGCTGATGGCACGGGCGCCGTCGTTTCGATTCGAGGTGGCGCCCGACCTTCCCGGCGCCGACACGATCAGCAAGTACGGCTTCGGCGCCATCCGCCGCCTGGTTCACCGCCTGTGGGACGTCACGGTGGAGGGCGTGGAGAACGTCCCGCTGGACGGCCCGGCCCTCCTCACGCCGAACCACCTCTCGTTCTGCGACTCGGTGTTCGTCCCGGCCAGTGCGCCCCGGCGGATGTGGGCCATCGGCAAGGGCGAGTACATGGACTCGTGGAAGACCAAGCACCTGTTCCCGGCGCTCGGGATGATCCCGGTCGATCGGTCCGGTGGTGATGCGGCCCAGGTCGCCCTCGACACCGCAGCCAAGGTGCTCGACGGTGGCCACCTGTTCCTGATCTACCCCGAGGGGACCCGGTCCCGGAGCGGCAACCTCCACAAGGGTCGGACCGGGGCGGCCCGGCTGTCCGTCCGGTGCGATGCGCCGATCATCCCGGTCGGCCACGAGGGGACGTTGGCCATCCAACCCCCGGACACGTTCATGATGAAGACCAGGCTGCCGTGCACGGTCCGGTTCGGGGCCCCGATGCGGCCGTCGGACTTCGGCGACCCCGACGATCCCCGGTTGCTCCGGGTCTTCACCGACGCCGTGATGTTCCAGATCGGTCGGCTGTCCGGCCAGACCTACGTCGACACCTCCGCCGGGAAGTCGGACACGCCGTCGCCCGGGCTGCCTCCCGGTCGGGCGCCGAGCACCCCGGCCCTGCCGTCCGGTGGCACCGCCGAATCGGCCACCGAGGCCGAAGGCGGACCCGGGGGCTGGCGGGCCCCGCTGCGGGTGGTCCCGGCCATCCCGTCGATCCCGGCCGGCCGGGTGGTCGACACCACGGTCGCCGCGGCCCGGCGGGGGACCGAGGTCGCCTCCAAGGTCGTCGACCTCCGGGAACGACGGGCCGGCAGAACCCAGGAGCCGACCAGCTGACATCGATACCCGGCGGGCGTCCGCCCCGGCTCGGTCAGACCAGCTGGAAGCCCAGGCCGATCGGGTCTCGGGGGTCGAGCTGGAACGTGGCCCGCCCGGTGGCGTAGGCCGCCCCGGCCACCGAGGTGGCAACCAGGGTCCGTCCCTCGTGGTCGGTGCAGGCCTCGACCCGGCCGTCGAAGGTGCCACCGGCCACCCCGTCGTTCGCCAGCCGCTGATCGGTCCGCAACCGCCCGGCCGCCACCAGGGCGGCCAGCCGGGCCGAGGTCCCGGACCCGCAGGGGGAGCGATCGATCTCCCCGTCGGCGAACACGGTGACGTTCCGTTGCCTCACCGCTATCCCGTCCGGGTCGTCTGGGGTGTCCGGACCGAGGTCCTGGTGGAAGATCACCCCGTAGACGCCTGACAGTCGGTCGTCCACCGCGTGGGCGGCGGCCGGGTGATCGACCAGACCGGTCCGGAGCTCCCGGGCCAGATCGACCAGGTGGCCGAGATCCTCGACCGCTGGGGCCAGGTCGGTGCCGTCGAGGGCGACCGAGGCGTAGAACGCCCCGCCAAAGGAGATGTCGACCGGGATGGGCCCGCGGCTGGTGTCGATCGGGAGGGCTCGGGCGGTGACGTAGGCGTCGACGTTCCAGAACCGGACCCCGGCCACTCGGCCGTCGGTGTCACGGGTCGCCTCCACCCGGAGCCGGCCCGACGGGACGTCGACGAACAGCTCGACCCGGTCGGTCCCATCGATCGGCCGGCCCGCCACCCGGCCGGTGTCGAGGGCCCAGGTCGCCAGGGCGATCGTGCCGTGGCCGCAGGCGGTGCTGAAGCCGTCCTTGTGGAAGAACACCACGCCGATGTCGCCCCCGTCGTCGTTTGGTGGGGTGACGATGCCGCCATACATGCCGGCATGGCCGCGGGGCTCGTTGACCAGGAAGGCCCGGACGTCGTCCAGGTGCTGCTCAGACCAGGACCGGCGGTCGAGCACGGTCGCCCCCTCCGGTGTCGGCACGCCGGCGGTGACGATCCGGAACGGCTCACCGGCGGTGTGGTACTCGGCGGTCTCGATCGGCCCGGGTGGGAGCTGCATGGCCGGAAGGGTACCGGCGGGCCGGATTTGGCAGAGCAGACGCACCGATCGGCGCTGACACCTACTGTTAATCCCAACGTAAGAATTCGGCCGTCCGGTCGAAAGTCGGCGGCCGTCCAACCATGCGACGCTCCTGATCATGATGAACGATGACATCGAAGACATCCCGACAAACGCGTCCGGGAACCGCCCGTTCGAAGATGTGCTGGCGGCTCATGTCGGCCGAAGAACGGTCCTACGGGGCGGCGCCCTGGGGGTGGCCGCCTTCTTCGTCGGCGAGGGGGTCGTCGGCGGGATGGCAGACGCCGCCGTGGCCCAGAGCAGGGCCAAGGTCGCCGCTGCGGCCGGCAACCTGGGGTTCACCGCCATCCCGAGCAACATCTTCGACGATGTGACCCTCCCCGAGGGCTATGTCGGCCAGGCCATGCTCAGGTGGGGCGACCCGATCAATGGCAGGTCTCCCCGGTTCGAGACCGACGCATCCAATCCGGCAGAGCATCAGGAGCGGCAGTTCGGCCAGGGCCATGACGGCATGATCTACTTCCCGCTCGGCAGGAACCGGGACTCCAACACCCGGGGCATGATGGCCGTCAACCACGAGTACACGTTGACCGAGCTGCACTTCCCAGACGGCTCGGCCAACTGGAACGCCCCGAAGACCCGCAAGGAGCAAGCCGGCCATGGCGTGTCGGTGGCCGAGATCGTCCGCAAGCGGGACGGCTCGTGGAACGTGGTCCCGTCATCGCGGGCCCGCCGGGTCACGCCGAACACCAGGATGCGGCTGACCGGCCCGGCCGCCGGGCACCGCCTGGTCAAGACCAGGGACGATCGGGCCGGCAACTGGGTCCGGGGGATGGTCAACCAGTGCGGTTCGGCCAGAACCCCGTGGAACACCTACATCACGACCGAGGAGAACTTCAACGGCTACTTCTGGGAGGAATCCGGCGGCACCGCCCCGGGGATCACGGAGGAGCAGGCCGGGCTCAACGCCCGCTACGGCGTTGCCGGGAGGGGCTTCGGCTACAACTGGGCCAGCACCGATGAGCGGTGGCGGGCCGACCTCAACCCGAACCGGCCGAATGCGTTCGGCTACATGGTCGAGATCGACCCGTACAACGCAAACGTCGCGCCCCAGAAGCGGACCGCCCTCGGCCGGTTCAAGCACGAGGGCGCGGCGTTCCTCACCGCCCCGACCGGGGAGGTGGCGGTGTACATGGGTGACGATCAGCGGTTCGACTACATCTACAAGTTCGTCAGCGCTCGCCCGTGGAAGGACGAGATCGCCGCCGGTCGCAGCCCGCTGGACGAGGGCACGCTGTATGTCGCCCGGTTCGACGAGGACGGCAGCGGCGAGTGGCTGCCGCTGGTCCAGGGGACGGGCCCGCTGACCGCCGAGAACGGGTTCGCCGACCAGGGCGATGTGGTCATCAAGGCCCGTCTCGCCGCCGACCTCCTGGGGGCGACCCCGATGGATCGGCCGGAGTGGACGACGTCCAACGAGTACACCGGCGAGGTGTTCGTCACCTGCACCAACAACACCAGGCGGGGTCGGGTCGACGACACCGCCCCGGACGGCACCCCGCTGTTCGAGGCCACCCCCGGCCGGTTCGTCCCGAGCGTCGCCGATGCTGCGAACCCCCGCCTGTTCAACGCCTTCGGCCACATCCTCAAGTGGAACGAGGGCGGCGACCCCACGGCCACCACGTTCCAGTGGTCGGTGTTCCTGCTCGGCGGCGACGACGCTTCCGGCACCGGCGAGACCGGCGAGGACGCCTTCGGTGCGCCGGACGGTCTCTGGCTCGACGACTACGGCATCCTGTGGATCCAGACCGATGGTGGTCAGCCGGACGGCTCGAACAACCAGATGCTGGCCTGCGATCCGACGACCGGGGAGATCAAGCGGTTCCTGGTCGGCCCGGTCGACTGCGAGGTCACCGGTATCACCTCGACCCCGGATGGCACGACGGTGTTCATCAACATCCAGCACCCGGGTGACAGCGCAGGCGCATCCAATCCGACCGAAACCAGCACCTGGCCCGACGGTGATCCCAGCGGTCGGCCCCGGGCTGCCACGGTGGCGATCCGCCGGGTCGATGGTGGTCGCGTCGGCACCTGACCCAACCCAGCCAGCCCCCCGATCGGTACCGGTCCGCTCCGGCGGGCCGGTACCGGCGGTTGCGGATCGGGGCCGGCGGGCCTCGATCAACCGGTCGGGGTGCCGGCCTCGCCGAATCGCTCGGCCTGGAGGGCCCGGTACTCTTCGATCGGCATGAACTCTGGGGCATCTGCGAACTCGGCCTCGATGGCGGCCAGGATGTCCTCCGGCGAGGCGGTGGTGTCCCACCCCGTGATCTGCGGTTGCTGGACATGCCACGGGGTGTCACAGAACACCTCGACCCCGTTGCCCTCGGGGTCGGAGAAGTAGACCGAGACCGCATTGCCGTGGGAGACCGGGAACGGCTTGCCGATCCGATCGTCGGCCTCGATCCAGGCCACCATGTCCTTGACCTCCTGGATCGTGTCGACCCGGAACGCGTTGTGGTCGAGGTGGCGCCCGCCCCGGGGCACGTCGCTGTCTTCCCGGCCGCTGAGCAGGCCGATCTGGTGATGGTCGGACGAGCTCCCGGACAGGAACGCGATCTCGATGTCGTCTGCCGGGTTGGCCCGGCCCCGATCGGCGACGACGAACCCGAGGGCGTCGCAGTAGAACGAGATCATGGCGTCCAGGTCCCTGACCCGGAGTACGCAGTGTGACCAGCGGACGTTCATCGGGATCCCCTTCCGATGGTGGAGTGCCAGTGGCACCAGCTCACCACAACGGGCGCCGGATCTCGAATCAGCCGGTGTGGAGCAGGATCTGCTTCCAGATCGCCGTCTCGTCGAGCAGCACCCACTCCCGGCGGAGGCCCCGCGGCCCGAACTCGGCGTGGCTGATGGCCATGACGTGGACCGGGGCCCCGCTCGGAGCCCCGTAGGCTCCCCACCCGCTGTGGGTCCCGTCGAGCGACCACCGGAGGGCGGCCCGACGGGGCAGGCCGTCGTCGTCACGTCCGATCCGGTGGTGGATGGTGAAGGTGGCATCGGGGAAGGCGGCCCGGAGGCCGAGCCAGAACTGGTCGGCGGCCGGGTGACCGTGGCCGGTGACCCCGGACGGGAGGTCGAGCTGGACCGCCCGGTCGTAGCCGGTCATCACCGACCCGAGGGCCCCGGCCATGATCGAGGACAGCAGCTCGGCGTAGGCTCCGCCGGCCTCGTGGTCATTGCCGGTGCCGGTGTAGCGGCCGGCGACGTCGCCGGCCGGGGTGAACGGGAGAGAGGCGAGCGCGGGGCCGCCTTCGGCCTCGATCTGGTCCGCCGCATACTGCCGGGGATCGATGCCAAGCTGGGTCACGATCGCCCCCTGGTCCCGGATCAGCCACTCGTCGTAGATCTGGTTCCTGCTCGCTGCGCAGTCGGCGATGATGCGGTAGGTCAGTCTGGTCCCGGTCGGGGCACCGTAGGCCCCGGGTCCGAGGTGGGTGGCGGTCGACACGATCCGATGGGATGACAGGAACCCGCCGTCGCCGTCATCGCTCCAGATGACGTCCTCGCCGTAGAGCTGTCGGTTCGGGAACTCGGCCAGGGTCGCCAGCGTGGCGGCGATCACCGCCTCGTTGCCGATGACGACGCCTGCCGGCGACCGGACCGGGATGTCCGGCGCGTAGCTGTGCCGCAGGGTCTCGACCCCCCGGTCCTCCCAGATCTCCTTGGTGACGCCGAGGATGTAGGCGGTCGGATCGCCGTAGGCGGCGTCGAACCCGTGCATGGTCTTGACCTCCGGTGACTACGAATGCAGCAGGCATGATGGGACACCGATCGGCTCGGTGCACGTGATGAAGGAGCATGCAATCCGTTCGTAACGCGGCGGACCCTTGACAGGATGACTACGTATTCATACGTTGATGGCTTCGCAACGACCAACCGTTTGGCAACGATCGAGGGGAGGGCGGTGTCAGCGAAGTCAGCCCGGCCGTCCACGGCCGGCGGTCCGCAGTCCCAGGGGTCCGGCGATCGCAGTCGAGGCCGTCGGTCGCGCCGGAGCGTGACCTCGGTCGACGTCGCGTCGGAGGCCGGCGTCTCCCAGGCCACCGTCGCCCGCGTCTTCTCCGCCCCGGACAAGGTTGCCCCTGCCACCCGGGCCAAGGTCCAGGCTGCGGCCGACCGCCTTGGATACGTCCCGAACGCCATCGCCCGGAGCCTCAAGTCCCAGCGGACCAACATCATCGGCGCCGTGGTACCGGCCTTCGGCGAGTACTGGCAGCACGTGGTCACCCAGTTCTCCCAGCGCCTGTCCGACCGGGGCCTCCAGCTGCTGCTGTTCAGCTTCACCGAGGAGGACCGGGTGGAGCGGGCGGTGGCCGCGGTCGATCAGTACCGGCTCGACGGGCTGATCATGGCCTCGGCCGTGATCGGGCCGGAGCAACTGGCCCGGATGTCTGACCGGGACCTTCCGCTCGTGGCCTTCAACCAGCCGGCGGCGGCCGGGATCATCCCGTCGGTCTCGGTCGACAACGAAGAGGGGGCCCGCCGGATCGCCGAGCACGTGGTCGACGTCGGGGTGGAGCGGGCGCTGTTCGTCGGCGGGGTCGCCTCGACCTCCACCGATTCGCTCCGCTACCGGGGCGCAGCCCAGGCCCTCGGCGAGCGGGGGGTTGCCTGCCCCTACCTGGCCTGCGGCGCGTTCAGCTATGAGGCCGGCTACAAGGCGGCGGCTGCGGTCCTGGAGCGCCAGCCACTCCCGGACGCGGTGATCGTCAGCGCAGACGAGTTGGCCCTCGGTCTGATCGACGGGCTGCGGACCAACGGCGTCGACGTGCCGGGGGAGCTGCTGGTGACCGGGTTCGACGGGCTGCCCCAGGTCGAGTGGACCGGGTATGACCTGACCACCCTGGTCCAGAACATCGAAGGGCTGACCGACCGGGCCATCGACCTGCTGCTCGACCAGATCGAGCGGGGTTCCGGAGCCGGGGCCGGGGCCGGGGGTGCGCCGGTGGCCGAGATGGTGCCCGGGACGCTGCGGGTCGGCGCAACCACCACCGGCCGCGGCCGAGACGCAGTGAACCACGACGACAAGGACAAGGAGCCGAGGAGCGACCATGGCTGAGGTGCTGAAGGACGCCGTGGCCAAGTCGGCCCACGGTGCGGACCCGGAGCTGACCGCCCGGGTTCGGCAACTGCTCGATGACATCGAGCAGCGGGGCGAGGCCGCGGTCCGCCAGTACTCGGCGGAGTTCGACGGCTGGGAGCCGGCCTCGTTTCGGCTGAGTGCGGAACAGGTGGCCGAGATCGTGGCCGGTGTGGACCCGGGAACGGTCGACGACATCCGCTTCGCCCAGTCCCAGATCCGGACCTTCGCCGAGGCCCAGCTGTCGACGATGAGCGACGTCGAGATCGAGACGCTGCCCGGCATCACCCTCGGCCACAAGAACATTCCGGTGGCAAGCGTCGGGGCCTACGTCCCCGGCGGCCGCTACCCGATGGTGGCCTCGGCCCACATGAGCGTGCTGACCGCCAAGGTCGCCGGCGTGCCGCGGGTCGCGGCGGTCACCCCGCCGATCGCCGGCGCCATGCCGGCCGAGACCGTGACCGCCATGCACCTGGCCGGGGCGGATGAGATCTACATCCTCGGCGGGGTCCAGGCCGTCGGTGCCCTGGCCCTTGGGACCGAGTTCGTCGACCCGGTCGACTTCCTGGTCGGGCCGGGCAACGCCTTCGTGGCCGAGGCCAAGCGCCTGCTGTACGGCCGGGTCGGCATCGACCTGTTGGCCGGGCCGACCGAGACCCTCCTGCTGTGCGATGACACGGTCGACGGCGAGATCTGCGCCACCGACCTCCTCGGCCAGGCCGAGCACGGGCCGACCTCGCCGGCCGTGCTGCTGACCACCTCCCGGCAGCTCGGTATCGACACGATGGAGGAGGTCGAGCGTCAGCTCCAGACGCTGGCAACCGCAGACATCGCCGGCAAGGCCTGGGACGACTACGGCCGGGTCATCGTCTGCGACTCCAAGGAGGAGATGCTCGACCTGGCGAACGAGCTGGCCTTCGAGCACGTCCAGGTCATGACCGATGACGACGACTACTTCCTCGACAACATGGTCAACTACGGCGCCCTGTTCCTCGGGCCGATGACCAACGTCTCCTACGGAGACAAGGTGATCGGGACCAACCACACCCTCCCGACCCAGGGCGCGGCCCGCTACACCGGTGGACTGTGGGTCGGGAAATTCCTGAAGACGGTCACCTACCAGCGGGTGACCGACCCGTCATCATCTGCGATCATCGGCGAGTACTGCAGCCGGTTGTGCGCCATCGAGAACTTCGCCGGTCACCAGGCCCAGGCCGACATCCGGGTCCGCCGCTACGGCGGGGAGCCGGTCGGGGGGGTGCGGTGAGCGATCTGTCGAGCGGCGTGTCCGGGCTGGCCGAGGAGACCCTGGTTTCCGACGACGACTGGCGGCGGCGAATCATCGAGCCGTCGGAGTTCGTGGCCGACCGGGCGGCATTCGTCGATGTCCGGCTGCCCCGGTCCCAGGGCAAGGCCAGCTACTCGATGATCGGCCCCGGCGTGTCCCAGAACGCCGGCCAGACCGTCAACCTCGCCATCCCCCACGGATTCAACATCGGTGCGGCGGACATGCCGGCCGGGGTGGTCAACAACGCGCACCTCCACTACACCGCCGAGGTCTTCGTCTGCACCCGCGGGTCGTGGCGGTTCGCCGTCGGCCGCCAGGGCGAGCAGACCATCGACGTCGGACCGGGAGACGTCTTCTCCGCCCCGACCTGGGTGTTCCGGGGGTTCGAGAACACCGGCGAGGACGACGGCTGGCTGTTCGTCGTCCTCGGCCACGACGACACCGGCGGCATCATCTGGGCCCCCGAGATCCTGGAGGCGGCGGCCGAGACCGGGCTGTACCTCGGGGCCGATCACTCGGTGATCGACGTCGGCGACGGCCCACCGCCGTCGGCCGAGCTGGTCGCTCCGCTGAGCGACGCGGCGCTGGCCGCCATCGACCACTACGACGACGAGGCGCTGGCCGCCTGCAACGTCAAGCCAGGCGACCTGGCGTGGTCGGAGCGGGCCCTGCTCGGCGGCATGCTCGACGGCCCGGCGGTCGCCATCGCCCCGGTGATCGGGTGGGGGATGACCGAGGACCGGTCCCACCGGCCACCACTCACCACCCCGCACGGGTTCTCGCTGGAATGGCTCCGCCTCGACCCGGGGGCTGAGACCGGGACCCACCGCCTCCGCGGCAGCCAGGTGCTGTTGCTGGTCGACGGTGACTGGGAGCTCTCGGTCAACACCGGCGCCGACGCTCGGCCGGCAACCCCGGCCGCCGGGTCGGTGGTGTCGGTCCCGACCGGAGCCTGGCGCAATTTCCGCAACTACGGGGACACGGCGGCAACCGCCGTCGTCGTCTGTGCCGATGACGGCCCGAGCCGCATCGAGTGGACAAAGGAACTGACCGCAGCGGCCGCCGGTGCCGGGTGGGGGCTTGATGCCTCCGGCTATCTGGCTCCGATCGAGCTGCTGGGTCCAGGAAGAAAATGACAACGAACCGATCGCAAGACCAACCAAAACACGGGAGAGAGCAATGACAACATCCACGACACGCTGGCGGCGCCTCCTGGCGCTTGTGCTGGCACTCGGCCTGGTGGCGGCCGCCTGTGGCTCCGACGATGACGGAGACACCGCAGGCGACGACACCTCGGCATCAGCGTCGGACTCGGCCTCGGCATCGGCCTCCGAGCCGGCGGACGATGACGAAGCGATGGAGGACGATGAGGCGATGGAGGAGGCCGCTGGGGTCATCTCAGACGGCTGCGCCATCCCCAACCCGTCCGAGACCGTCGAGATCGACGTCATCGGCTGGGAGTTCCCAATCATCAGCCAGTACGCCGAAGAGCTGGAGGAGTGCGAGGACGGGAACTATGCGTTCAACGTCCAGTTCCTCGACTCGACCGAGGCCCAGGACGCCATGCGTCTGGACGGCTCGACCGGTTCGCCCGAGTTCGAGATCTACCAGGGCTCGAACGGCTTCATCGTCGAGATGGCAAACGCCGGCGCCCTGATGCCGCTGAATGACCTGATCGACAAGTACCGGGACGAGTACAACCTGGACGAGATCGACCCGGCGTTCTTCGACTTCGCCTCGGTCGACGGCAACATCTACGCCATCCCGATGGTGTCCAACACGATGCACCTGTTCTACAACGAGCCGGTGCTGAACGACCTCGGGGTCGACGTGCCGACCAACTTCGACGAGGCCTTCGAGGCCTGCGCGGCCCTGCAGGACGCTGGCTACGACACCGGCTTCCTCTACATGCTGTCCGCCGGCTGGGCCTGGCAGATCGAGTTCGACAGCGTGCTCGGTTCGCTCGGCGTGAGCCCGATCGACCCGGTCACCGGTGAGCCGAACTTCAACGGTCCCGAGGGCGTCGAGGCCGCCAACCTGCTGAAGGACATGTGGGAGCAGTGCGGTGGGACCGCCGGCGGTTCGTACAGCACCGACGACATCCAGGCCGCATTCCAGACCGGCGAGATCGCCCTCGGCCACACCTGGGCGTCCCGGGCCGCGGCGATGGACGATCCCGAGGCCTCCACCGAGGTCGGCAACATCCAGTTCGCCCCGGCGCTCAGCACCGGCGGTGACGTCCTGGCCGCTCCGGCCTACATCGACGGCTACGCCATCCCCATGGGCGTCGACGCCGATCCGGAGCAGATCTTCCTGGCCATCCTGGCCGCATCCGACCGGGAGAGCCAGGAAGCTGCGGCCGAGTTCGGCCTGGTCACCCGCTCCGGTGTGACCAACCCGAACGGTCCCCGTGACGGTGCCGCCGCCGAGGCCAGCCTGGTCAACGGCCGTGGCCCGGACCTCGGCCACCCGGCCGCTCCGATCGCCCGGGCCAAGCTCGGCGAGGCCCTCATCACCATCCTGGACGGCACCTCCGTCGAGGACGCCCTGGCCAATGCCGAGGCGGCCTACCTGGAGGAAGCAAACGCCCAGGGTCTGATCGGCTGATCATCCTGTGGCCGACCGGGGCCGGGCGGGTTCGCCCGCCGGCCCCGGTCCCACCCGGGCCTCGTTCACGGACGAAGGCCCGGCCTGACACACCGACCGGCGAAACGAAAGGTGGCGCGTGACTCGCCGAACGTTCTGGGGCTTCACCCTGCCGAGCCTGGTGGTGATGCTCGTCCTGATGGTCCTGCCGCTGGCGACGACCATCTGGTTGAGCTTCAACCAGCTGCTGCTCCGCGATCTCAACAGTCCGACCTTCGTCGGGCTCGACAACTACCGCGAGGTCCTCGAGGACCCCGAGTTCTGGGCCGCGGTCCGCTTCACGCTGACCTTCGTGGCCATCACCGTGCCGATCCAGATGATCCTGGGCCTCGGTATCGCCCTCCTCCTCGACAAGGTCGTCCGGGGTCGGGCCGTCTACCTGGCGGCCCTGCTGCTGCCGTTCATCGTCACCCCGGTGGTCGGCTCGCTGGTCTACAAGGACCTGTTCGAGCGGGGCGGCCTCATCGCCTGGCTGTGGGAGCTGGTGACGGATGAACAGTTCGTGGTCACCGCAACCAACGTCCGATGGCTGATCATCATCCAGGCCATCTGGTACGTGACCCCGTTCGCCATGATCACCTTCTTCGCCGGCCTCCAGACCCTGCCCGAGGACCGGGTCGAGGCGGCCTCGATCGACGGCGCCGGCTACTGGCGGAAGCTGTGGCACGTGACCCTGCCCCACCTCCGGGTGCTGGTGCTGTTCGTCGCCCTGATCTCGATCATGGACGCCTACCGGGTCTACGACAGCGTGTTCATCTTCGCCGGTGACCGGTTCACCGATTCCCACACCCTCCAGGTCTACAACGTCCGGGTCGCCATCGATCCCCAGATCGGCCGGGTCGGCAAGGGCAAC